>UROO01000046.1 GCA_900549555.1 uncultured Collinsella sp.
TCTACACCCTAGAGTTCGTCGGCAGCGTCAGATGTGTATAAGAGACAGACCTCGACCTGAGCCCCTCCGGCGCGGTGGTGAGCAGCGACCTCGCGGTGTTGACCGCCGAGGTCCGCGCCTTCACCGCCCCGGAGCGCGCCGCGAGCATGCAGCGCACCCCGTCGACCCACCCGTCCTGGCTCTTGGGGGTCCCGAGCTTCGAGCCGGACATCGCCGCGCGGGCGGCCCTCTCCGCGTCCGCCTCGTCGCACTTTCCCTGCCCCGGGCGCCTCCTCTACATCCCCGCCGGGGAGAGCGCCTCGCGCACGGGCAACCCCAGCGACGCGAGGTGCCTGGTGAGGCCCGCCCCGTAGGACGACGTCCCCTCCATCGCGATGCAGGCCGGCTCCCCGGCCGCCGCGATCGCCCCGGCGAGCGCCTCGTAGCCCGCCGCGTCGGCGGGGAACTGGCGGGACAGGACCCTGCGGCCCCTCCAGTCCAGGACGCACAGCCAGTGCGAGTCGGCGTGGGTGTCGACCCCGCAGAAGACCGGCCCGCGGGCGCCGGGTGTCGATTCGGCTCTCATGTCTCGCTCCGTTCTTTCCGTGCTCGCCTGGACCGGGCAGACGGCACACTGACGGGGCGCGATAGAATGCGGTTGTTCGGGTCCGCGGTATCGCTCCATGCTCCTATTAGGTCATGCGGCGGTCTCGGCTCGCCGCGGCCCGCGCGGGACATGTCAGGAAACGAGGGCAGCCCTGTGGGCGCCAGCGGAATGTGGGGTCACCGCGCGGTCCGCATCTTATGGTGTCGACGCCAATGGTATATGGGTGCGCGATTGGCGTCATCAATTCAGAAGATATCAGTGCGGAATGTTTTCAAAACCAAGCCCGACCCCGGCCTGCGGTGACGTTGCTGGTGGTTCTTGGGCATCGCTTGCTAGCGGGGTTCCCTGTCTGAATTGAACTTTGTTGGTGGGGCTACTGGTCCCGGTCGCTGGTTCGCGCTTTGCGCGAACTCCGCGCTACTGGGGATCAATTAGGCTTCCGTTGCTGGGCCCGCCACATCTTCCCGCCCCAACATCGATCTTAGCTTCTCAAAGCTCTCCTCGCTCAGGCAATGCTCCATGTGGCAGCCCTCTTGCGAGGCAACCTCGGGCGCTACACCTGCGTCCTCTAGCAGCCCCACAAAAAAGCAATGGCGCTCCCACATTTGACGGGCAACCTCAATACCGCGTTCCGTCAGATGAACATCTCGTTTTCCCATTTCGACATAGCCGTTGCTTTCCAGCGTCGCCATGGCTTTAGAGACACTTGCCTTGGTTACGCCCAGGTATTCGGCGACGTCAATTGACCGAACGATGCCCTGGCGCTCCGAGAGCACATAAATAGATTCGAGATAGTCTTCTCCAGATTCACGCAGGGCCATGGGCCGCCTTTCGCGATGGCTTCTAGTTAGCCTTTGGATACTTTTGCTTGAATTACTTTACCGCAAAAGTTGCCCATGTCTTACTACATTGTCTAAAAAGTTAACCGTGTTTCACAAAATGCGCGGAGCAAGCAGGGCGACACGACACGCAACGCGCAGGGAGTGTCCCCAGCTGCCGGCAGAAAAGGAGCGTCCCCAAGTGCCGAGCCGCAGCTATAACAGGCCAAAGTGCTTCGCGGCGTTGTAGATGCCGTCATCGTCCACGGCGGTCGTTACGTAGGTCGCCGCGGCCTTCACGGTATCCTGCGCGTTGCCCATGGCCACACTTGTGCCCACGGCCGAGAACATCGACAGGTCGTTCTCGCCGTCGCCAAAGGCAATCGCTTCACTCGCGTCGATGCCCAGGCGCTCCAGCGTCGCCGCCACGCCCAGGTCCTTGCCGCCGTTGGCCGGAATAATGTCGCAGAACAGGTCGCACCAGCGCGTGGTTGTAGAATGCGACAGGACATCGGTAACTATGCCCTGGTCGACCGGGTCCACAAAGGCGCAGAACTGGTAAACCGGCGCGTCGAAAGCATGCTCAAAAGGCTCCTCGTGATACGAGATTCCGGCATTGTCGGCAGCCGCCACCACGCGCTTGGACAGACGGTTCACAAACGAATTCTCGCCCTGCATGCACAGTGAGTCGTAGCGTCCCTGCGCCACCTGGTCCACAATCACCGCAACGTCGTCCGGATCGATCGGGCAGCTGCGATAAACGCCCTTGGCATCAAAACAGTGCTGACCCGAAAGCGTAATGTACGCATCCCAACCCAAGTCGAACAGCCAATCCGGCATCTGGTAGGTCGGGCGACCCGTGGCGATTATGCACGCAATCCCCTGCTCGCGAAAGCTGTCGAGCACCTGCTGCGCCGACGCCGGAATCCGATGGGTCTTAAAGCTCAGCAACGTGCCGTCGATATCGAAAAATGCGGCCTTGATCATCCTTGCCTACTCCTCGCCCTCGAGCTTCTCGCTCGCCTCGAGCCACGCCATCTCCAGCTCGTCCATGGCGGCGTGAGCCTCGTCAATCTTTGCCTGCTGCTCGCCCAGCGCCGTGTAGTTGGTGGGGTCGACCTGGGCCATCGCGGCCTCGGCCTCCTCCACGCGAGCGCGCTGCGTCTCCATTTTGCGCTCAAGCGAGCTCACCTCGCGGCGGAGCTTCTGGCGCTCGGCGTTGGAAAGACCATTGGGCTGGCCGCTCGACTTGGGCTTTTCGGCCGCAGTTGCCGCGGCACCGGTGTCAAACGTGCCGGTCTTGGCGCTCGGCGCACCCACGGGCTCACCCTCGGCGGTGGCGTTGCACAGGCGTAGGTACTGGTCGACGCCGCCGGGCATATGCGTCAGGTGGCCGTCGAGCAGCGCCCACTGCTGGTCGGTCACGCGCTCCATCAAGAAGCGGTCGTGCGTCACCAGGATCAGCGTGCCGGGCCAACCGTCCAGCAAATCCTCGACAATCGCGAGCATGTCGGTATCCAGGTCGTTACCGGGCTCGTCCAGGATAAGCACGTTGGGCTCGTCCAGGATCGTCAGCAACAGCGACAGGCGACGGCGCTGGCCGCCCGAAAGGTCGCCGATGCGGCTCCAGAGCTGCTGGGTCGTAAAGCCCAGGCGTTCGCAGAGCTTCTCGGGCGAAGTCTCCTTGCCGTCGATGACGTAGTACTTCTTATAGTTGCCGAGAACCTCGCGGATCGTGTCGCCCATGTAGGGCTCGAGCTCCTCGAGCTGCTGCGACAGCACGCCAAAGCGCACCGTCTGGCCAATCTTCACGCGGCCGCGCGTGGGCTCAATCTTGCCCTGAATCACGTCGAGCAGCGTCGACTTGCCAGCGCCGTTCTCGCCCAAAAGTCCATAGCGGTCGCCCGCTCCGATGAGCCAGGTCACGTCGGAAAGTACCTGCTTGGGCGCGCCATCGGTATCCGCATAGCCGGCGTCCACGTCGACCACGTCGATGACCTGCTTGCCCAGGCGGCTCACGGCGAGGCGCTTGAGCTCCAGCTCGTCGCGCACGGGCGGTACGTCGGCGATGAGCTCGCGAGCGGCATCCACGCGAAACTTGGGCTTGGTGGAGCGCGCCTGGGCGCCGCGGCTTAGCCACGCGAGCTCCTTGCGCGCCATGTTGCGACGGCGCCCCTCGGTAACCGCGGCCATGCGGTCGCGCTCTACGCGCTGCAGGATGTATGCCGAATAGCCGCCCTCGAAGGGATCGACCTGGCCGTCATGGACCTCCCACATACTGGTGCAGACCTCGTCCAAGAACCAGCGGTCGTGCGTGACCACGAGCATCGCGCCCTGACCGCGCTGCCAGCGGGCCTTTAAGTGGCGCGCGAGCCAGTTGATGGTGCGCATGTCCAGGTGGTTGGTGGGCTCGTCAAGCATAAGCACGTCATAGTCGCCGATCAGCAGGCGCGCGAGGTCCACGCGACGGCGCTGGCCGCCCGAAAGCTCGCCCACCGTGCCCTCCCAGGGCACATCGCTAATAAGGCCAGCGAGGATCTGACGCGTACGTGGGCTCGAGGCCCACTCATACTCGGGCGTATCGCCCACGACGGCATGATGCACGGTGTCGGCATCGGCCAGGTTGTCCTTTTGGCCGAGCAATCCGATCGTGGTGTCGCGGCGGTGCGTCACGCGGCCATCGTCGGGCTCCAACGTGCCGGCGAGCACACTCAGCAGCGTCGACTTGCCGTCGCCGTTTTTACCGACGATACCAATACGGTCGCCCTCGTCCACGCCGAGCGTCACGCTATCGAAAATATGCTTGGTGGGAAACTCTAGGCTGACGGAATCGCATCCCAAAAGAATCGCCATATGCCCTGCTCCTTCGTAGAAATACAACGTTGTCCATGATAGCAGCGAGCCCCACCCCAAACCACCACGAAGGTGCCTGTCCCCTTTGTGGTGGTCATTTCGGTCGCAGAGCAAAAGGCGGGCCATCTCGCAAAAGAGATGACCCGCCTCTCCAATCAGTCCCGCGGCAACCGTGGCCGCCGCGGGCCTCAAGCATGTCCCGGACTAGGAGAACATGCCGGTGAGGTAATCATTCAGCCGCTTATCCTTGGGCCGTTGGAAAATCTCGTCAGTCTCGTCGTACTCAACCATATCGCCCATGTAGAAGAACGCCGTGCGGTTGGACACGCGCGACGCCTGCTCCATGTTGTGCGTCACGATGACGATGGCACGGTCGGCAACGATCGATGACATGAGGTCCTCGATCGCCAGCGTCGAGATGGGGTCGAGCGCCGAGCAGGGCTCGTCAAACAGGATCACGTTGGGATTGAGCGCCAGCGTGCGCGCAATGCACAGACGCTGCTGCTGGCCGCCCGAAAGCGCGTAGGCGCTCTTGTCGAGCTTGTCCTTGACCTCGTCCCACAGCGCCGCACCACGCAGACTTTCCTCGACCATACGATCAAGCTCGTCGCGGTCGGTAATGCCGTGACGCCTGGGCGCAAACGTAATGTTGTCGCGAATGGACTTGCGGAAAGGGTTGGGCTGTTGGAATACCATGCCAATGGAGCGACGCAACTCGTAGGTGTTCTCGGTCTTGGTGTTCACGTTGCGCCCGCGGTAGTTGATCTCGCCCTCCACGCGGCAGCCGCGAATCTCGCGATTCATCAGGTTGAGGCTGCGTAAGAAGGTCGACTTACCGCAGCCCGAAGGCCCGATGAGCGCCGTGATCTCGCCCTTGTGAAAGTCGAGCGACGTATCGTGCAGGGCATGGTGGTCGCCATAGTACACGTTGACGTCCTTGGTGGAGAGCACGACCTCGTCGCTCACGGCCTTGCCGCTCGCGCGCACGCGCTTCTCGCTCTCCCCCACGCTCGACAGGAAGTCCTGGGTCTCGGACGTGGCCGCTTCGGTTGCGGGCGTTGCATTTATCTCGCTCATTCGGCCGTCATCTTCCTTGCCAATTGCTTGCCCACGATACGGGCGACTACGTTAAACAGCAGCACGCAGATCATCAGCAGCGCCGCGGTGCCCCAGACGATCTGCTGGGCCTCGGGGCTGCCCTCGCCATAGATCTTGTAGATGTGCACGGCGAGCGACTCGCCGGGACGGAACACGTTCCAAGCGCAGGCGGGGCTCGACAGGTTAAAGCTCAAGAAGTTCAGGCGAACCGGCGAGCTCATACCCGAGGTAAAGAGCAGTGCCGCCGCCTCGCCAAACACGCGGCCGGCCGAAAGCACGATGCCCGTCACGATGGCAGGCATGGCCTCGGGAATCAGGATGTGCAGCGTGGCCTCCCAGCGAGTAAGGCCCATGGCCAAGCACGCATCGCGCTGGGCCTGTGGCACGTCCTCGAGCGCCTGCTGGATCACGCGCACCAGGATGGGGATGTTGAACATAGTGAGCGCGACGGCGCCGGAGATGATGGAGTACTTCCAGCCCAGCTGCACCGAGAACACCAGAAAACCGAACATGCCGACGACGATGGAAGGCAGCGAGGACAGCGTCTCGATGGCGGTGGAGGCGATGTCGCGGATGGGCCCGTCCGGCGCGTACTCAACCAGGAAGACCGCGCCGCCCAGACTAATGGGCACCGAGATGACCAGAGTGATCAGCAGCAGGTAGAACGAGTCGAACAGCTGGTAGAGCACGCCGCCCTGGGTACCATTGGCGCGCGCGGGCTGCGTGAGGAAGCCCGGCTGGAACAGCGTAGAGACGCCCTCGAGCAGGATATAGGCCACCATGGAGATGACGATGAGCATGACGATGGCGACGATTGCCGTCAACACGCCCGTAGCGATGCGGTCCTGTTTTTGGACGCGCCCGAGTCTCGCCTCGTCGATATGGATGCGCGCGCTAGCCACGAGTCTTCGCCCCCTTGCGGCCGATAATGTGGATAATCAGGATGAAGATGAGGCTCATGCCCATCAGCAGCAGACCGAGCGCCCACAGAACATCGTCCTGGGCCGAGCCCTCGGCATAGACCGCCATGGACGTGGTGAGCGTGGTGGTGATGGTGGACGCCGGCGACAGCAGCGACGTCGGCATGGCCTCGATACCGCCGATGACCATGCGCACGGCGAGCGTCTCGCCAAAGGCGCGGGTCATGCCAAGGATGACTGCAGTCATGAGCGACGGCATGGCGGACTTGAGCACCACGTGCCAGATGGTCTGCCAGCGGGTGTAGCCCAGCGCGAGCGAGCCCTGACGGTAGCCGTCGGGCACGGCGCGCAGGCCATCGACCGAAAGGGTGGTCATCGTCGGCAGGATCATGACAGCCAGCACGATGGCGCCGGGCAGGATGCCCAGACCCGTGCTCACGTGGAAAACGGACTTCATAAGTCCGACGACCACGTGAAAGCCAATCAGTCCAAAGACGACCGAGGGAATGCCGGTCAAAAGCTCAATAAGCGGCTGAAAGACCTTGGAACCAAATTTGGGTTGGATCTCGACCGCAAAGATGGCGGAGCCGATGGCGATGGGCAGCGCGATGAGCGTGGAGAGCACCATAACCGCAAACGAGGTGACGATCAGGGGCAGGGCGCCGGTATAGGGCAGACCGTTTTCGGCTGTGTTGGCCAGGTCCCACTTGGTGCCGGTGAAGAACTCGACAACCGAAACGCCATCCTTGAGAAAAGCCGAGAGGCCCTTTTGGGCGACCATGAAGATAAGCGCGGCAACGACAAGCGTCACGAGCGCTACGCACGCGCCCGTGACGCCCAGGCCCACGTTCTCAAGGTCGCGCTTTGGCAGCTGTTTTGCCATTGCAAACCTTTCCGGGGGCGATTACTTATTTAGCAGAGACCTTGCCGCTGGCGTCCTTGACGACCTTCATGGCAGAGACGGGGATAAAGCCCTGCTCCTCGACGAGCTTGCCCTGGACGTCGTCGGAAAGCATGAACTCCAGGAAGGCCGTGGTGGCCTCGTCGGCGTCCTTGGAGCAGTACATGTGCTCGGTAGCCCAGATCTTAAAGGAGTCGTCGGTGACGTTTGCGCTCTTGGGCTCGACACCCTCGACCTTGACGGCGTTGAACTTGGAGTCGTCGAAGTGCGAGAAGTCGAGGTAGGAGATGGCGTTGTCGGTGCTGCCCATCTGAGTCTGGACGTCGCCGGACTTGTCGAGCTCGGCGTCGCCCTTAAAATCGACGGCCTCGTCGCCAAAGACGGCGGCCTCGAAGGTGGCACGGGTACCGGAGCCGGCCTTGCGGTTGAGAACGACGATCTTGGCGTCCTCGCCGCCGACCTCCTTCCAGTTGGTGATCTGGCCGGAGAAGATGCCCTTGAGCTGCTCAAGGGACAGGTCGTCGACCGTCACGTTCTTGGAGACGACGGGGCCCATGCCCACGACGGCGACCTCGTGGTCGACGAGGTTCTTGACCTGGTCGGCCTCGAGCTTGGTCTCGGCGAAGACGTCGGAGTTACCGATGGTGACGGTGCCGGCAGCGACAGCGGTCAGGCCCTTGCCCGAACCGTTGCCCGAACCGGAGACGGAGACATCGGGGTTGGCGTCCATGAACTTCTCGGCAGCAGCCTCGACGAGAGCCTGGAACGAGGAGGCGCCGTCGTAGGTCACCTCGCCGGAGACGGACTCGGCAGCAGCGGCGCTACCCTTGTCGGCGGCGTCGGATGCGCCGGAGCCGCCGCAACCAACGAGGCCGAGACCGACGATGCTGGCAAGACCACCAGCGAGGCCGAGGAACTGACGACGAGAATAAGCCTGATCGAGCATGATCTTCCTTTCATACATGCGAATCGCGGGCACCCTGCCCGCTTTGCTGTTTGGAAAGATACGGCCCCGATCGGGCAGCGCCCGCGCCAACTGCGGTTTCTTACGGGCTATTGATAGACCCTTACCGCAAGCGCGGCTCGGCTTTACAAACGAATAACAAATTCACCACCAAGCATGACCCGCCTTTTACACCGATAAAAAGCAGTTGCGGTGAAATAGTTCCTGTTTGGGCATCAAATGGCCCCTTCTAGGAACTATTCCACCGCAACTTAGATTGGGAAACCGCGTAATCTTAAAGTTCGAGCTCGTTGAGGCGCAGGATTGCCACGATGTAAATCTTGAGTGCTTGCTTGAGCTGCTCCTCGTTGGCGCACTCGTTGGGGCCGTGCATCTGGCCGCCCCATGCGGGCAGCTCCAGGCCGGTCTCCTCGGGGCCAAACGAGACGGCGCGGGCAAAGTTGCGCGCATACGTGCCGCCGCCCATGGCAAAGGGCTCGGCATGCTTGCCCGTAAACTCGTTATAGGTATCGATAAGCGCCTTCACGGCCGGATCGTCGGCAGACACCGAGAACGGCACCTTTGCATGACCCACGCGACACGTCACGTCAAAGCGCCCCACGAGCGGCTCGAGCTGCTCGCAGATGGTATCGGCACTGGTGCTATCGGGGAAGCGCACGTCGATGACCTGCTCAATGTAGCCATCCACCACGCGGATGACGCCGGGGTTGCACGTGAGCGGGCCAAACGCGGGGCTCGTCGCGTCGATACCCAGACCGCGGCCATAGGCGTCCGCATGCACAAAGGCCAGAAACTTGACAAACTCGTGCTCGGCAGGCGTCAGCAGGCGCTCGTCGCGCGCACCAAACGCGTCCTCGGCCTCGCGCAGATACGACACGATCAGGCCGACGGCATTGATCGTTCCCTCGGGCATCGAGGCATGGCCGCCAATACCGTGGGCAAAAATCTGCGCATGCCCGTTATCGAGTGCTGTAATCTCCAGGCGGTCAGCGTTCTCAACGGGCGCCGGCAGCTCATCGGCGGCAATCGCGAGCTCGCAGATAGATTGCGACGGAATGGCGTTGCTCGCCTCGGCACCGCTCCAGGACACAATACGGCCGCCGTCGATCTTGGGGCTCACAAACGTCACCCCAAACTGGCCCTTCTCGGCATTGCAGACCGGGAACTCGGCATCGGGCGTAAATAGAAAGTCGGGGTCTGCGTGGTTCTCCAGATAATGGTGAACGTCGGACATGCCCACTTCCTCATCGCAGCCCAGCAGCGCGCGGAAGGTATAGCGCGGCACAATGCCGTGCTTGAGCAGGTAGGCGCCGGCGTAGAGCGACAACACCGCCGGGCCTTTGTCGTCGATCACGCCACGGCCGAGCAGCCAGCCCTCGCGGCGCTCCATCGCAAACGGGTCGGTGTTCCAGCCGGGGCCGGCGGGCACCACGTCCACATGGCAGATAGTCGCGAGCTGCTTATCGCCGCGACCGGGAATATCGGCAATGCCCACATAGCCCTCGTCATCGCTCGTCTGGTAGCCGAGCTTTTGCGCAATGCCGAGCGCGCAATCGAGCGCATCACGGACCGGGCGGCCAAACGGCGCACCGGGCTCCGCATCGGCAGCAACGGCCACAGACGGATAGCTCACCAGCTGCTCGATATCGGCGACGACATCCTCCCAGACCTCGTCGACATACTCGGCAACGCTCTGCTCCACCTGATTCATGGACGACCTCCTTACCAATGAGCGGCGAGCGTGCCCGCCCCTCACATCACATACTTATATAGCGAAAAGTTTAGCAAGCTCGGCCACCGAGTGCACCACCGCATCGGCGCCCGCGGCCTCGTGCTCCCCCGGCGCCGCCGCGCCCGAATAGATGCCGATGCACGGCACGCCCATCGCATGCGCGCCCTCGACGTCGTTAAAGCGGTCGCCGATCATCACGGCCTCGTCCGCGGTCGCACCCAAGGCCGCCAGGGCATCGCGGACCGAATCGGCCTTGGTCTCGCGCCCCTGCGGCGGATTCATGCCAACCACGGCTTCGAACTGGCAAAGCCCCAGCTCATGAACCATATCGATGCACTTCGCCTCCATGCGAGACGTCGCCACGGCCATACGCTTGCCCTGGGCGACCAACCCATCCAGCAACTCGGGGATCCCATCGAACACGGGGTACTCCTCCGGCCCCAGCTCATCAAAAAAGGCGCGGTACTCGTCGGCCACCACAAGCGACTCCTCGCGGGAAAAGCCGTAAAAGTCGTGAAAGCTCTTCCACAGGGGTGGCCCGATCATGCGGCGCAGATCACCCATCTGCGCCTCCGAAAACCCGCGCGCAGCCAGCGTCTTGCACGTCGAGGTCATCACCGCCCGGCCCGTATCTGCCACCGTGCCGTCAAAATCGAACAGCACGACCGGCCGTTTGCCTATCTCCAACGCCTCCATCGGCATTCCTCTTCCCCAGTTGACGATTTCCACACCGACACTTCAAACTGTTGACTATTCAACAATTGAAGCTAGTAATGTGGAACGACTCAACTATACTTGTCGCACTTTGCTCTCAGAAGGCGGCGCGCAAGCGCCCCAACGAAAGGTGCAATTATGTCTTTTGCCATCATAACCGACTCCACGTCGGACATCTCCCCCGCCCGCGCCCAAGAGCTCGGCATTTACGTGATTCCGCTGCATGTGATTATCGAGGGCGAGGACCTGCTCGACCAGGTGCAAATTACCGCCCAGGAGTACGTCGCGCGCATGGCCGGCTCCGAGCAACTGCCACACACCTCGCAGCCGAGCGCCGGCGAGTTCAAGGCGCTCTTTGACCGCGTGCTCGCCGACGGCCACGACAGCGCCATCTTTATCTCGCTGTGCAGCGAGTGGTCTGCCTGCTACGCCAACGCGTGCCAGGTTGCCGATACCCACGAGCTCGACGTGCGCTGCATCGACTCGCGCACCGGCTCGGCTGCCGAGGGCCTGCTGGTGGAGTACGCGCTGGCCATGCGCGAGGACGGCCGCAGCCTGGACGAGACCGAGGCGCAGATCCGAGCGACGCTACCCGACGCCCACCTGCTGCTGATTCCCCGCACGCTCGAGAACCTCGTTAAGAACGGCCGCGCGCCCAAACTCGCCGGCCAGCTCACGCAGATGCTCAACATTCGCCTGGCCGTTTCGCCGGAGTGGAAATCGGGCGAAATCAAGGCCATCAAAAAGGGCCGCGGCGCCAAGCGCATCGTCGCCAACACCATGGCCGATTGCCTCGCATTTTTGGCCGAGCATCCGGGCTCCAGCGTGCGCGTACTCACGACCGGCGCCGCCGAGGAGCAGGAGCTCGTCAGCCAAGCGCTCACAGGCCAGGACTACGTGGACGCCGGCACCGGCCCCATCGGCTGCACCATCGCCACCCACGTGGGCGTCGATGCCATAGCCATCAGCTACTGCCCCCGTTACCAGCCCATCCACTAGGGGCACCTTTACCACCTGCGGTGGAATAGGGACTGTTTTTGGCTTATCAGCCGCAAATCAATCCCTATTCCACCGCAACTTAGAAATCGGCAATCAGCCCTGCGGGCCCTGGAACAGTTCCTCATGCGAGCCCATTCTGACCAGTCGGATCACAGGATTAGTCTTATGCGGCAAGTACAGAACGACCACATCGACCAAGCCATCGGATAGATGGAAATCGATGTGGCCGTTGTAATTGCCGCCCGGGTTTGAAAGCTCGTGGGCGCCATATTCCGCGGGAAGCGAGCCGTGAGCCGCAAGCTCTGCAACTGCCGACTTAAACTCGGTTTTTAGCTGCGGATGGATGCGCATCGTCCGTTTGTAATCCGCCTTAAACTGAGCCTCGACTTTAATCTCAAACATCGCTAGCCCTCATCGAGGAACGATATAAGCTCATCAGCGTTAGTGAATGACGGGCTGTCGTCCGGCAGAATCCCCAACTCATGAGCCTCGGCAATCACCATGGCGCGCCTCGTCGCCTCGTTGGGAACTTCGGGTCGACCCACAATCTCAAACGGAATCTTTCGCTGATTTACCAGCTGCCGAACGGCAAGATTGAGGTAGGAATTGAGACTAAGGCCGACCGAATCCAAAAACTCAGTCGCCTGTTCCTTGAGTCCTTCTTCGATGCGAACCGTCGTGGGCTTAACCGTTGCAGTAGACATACGCGACCTCCTCGCCTCGTCTTTTGCATCAGTATACCCAATTTAGATGGCAGACTGATGTTAGCTAGCATCAGACTGCCATTATTCATCTATAAGCGAAGAAGCCTTGTCCCTACATCAGCCCACTTAGGGCAATGTCGACGGCTTCGTTGAGGTCGTCGGTGATGTGGACGAGGTCTGGATCGAGCGGGCTGATCATACCGGCATCCATCACCGGACCGTTAAGCCAGTCGAATAGGCCCTGCCAGTACTCGGTGCCCACCAGCACGAGCGGCATGCGCTTGACCTTGTGTGTCTGCACCAGCGTGAGCACCTCGAACATTTCGTCGAGCGTACCAAAACCTCCGGGAAACACGATGGCGCCCGAGCTGTATTTGACGAACATGGTCTTGCGCACAAAGAAGTAACGGAAGTCCATGCCGAGGTTCACGTATTTATTGAGCCCATGCTCGTGCGGCAATTCAATGCCCAGGCCAACTGACTTGCCGTTGACACTCGCCGCTCCCCTGTTGGCCGCTTCCATGATGCCGGGGCCGCCACCGGTGATGACCGCCACGCCGCGCTGGGCGATTTTGCGGCCGACCGTGCGCGCCGCCTTATAGAGCGGATCGGTCTTGGGCGTGCGGGCGCTGCCGAAGATGGTCACAGCGGGCCCGAGCTCGGCAAGTGCGCCAAAGCCATCGACAAACTCGGCCTGGATGCGCAGCACGCGCCAGGGGTCGGTGTGCAACCAGTCGGTCGAGTCCTCGGGCGCCAGCAGGTTGGCGTAGGTGTTGTCCTTGGGAATCATGGGGCCGCGCATGACCACGGGACCGCGTCGATACGTCTCGTCGTAGGCAGGCTCGCCCTCGATATTCTCGTTCTTAATCATGGGTACTCCTATCGAGAAAAAGAAAAACGGGCGGGGTCGACGCCATGCGTCAAACACCCGCCCGAACATCAACTATTCGATATGGTACCCACGATGCATCAAGTGCTTGCAAGCTATCGGTCATCGGTCTCGCAGACGGTGTTAGCGAACGTGATGACCGGCCAGCGCTCGCCCCTTGCCGTTGCTAGCGCTCTGCAAGCGCCCGCGCCGCTCTTAGTAGTCCACCGCCGCAGGACTGTTCATCCAGTCGCTCACAAACGCGCCGTAGCGGCCCTCGATAATGGCCTGACGGGCACGCTGCATAAGGTTGAGCAGGTAGTAGATGTTGTGCATCGACAGCAGAATGCCGCCGAGCATCTCCTTCTGCGTGACCATGTGACGGATGAGCGCACGGCTGTAGCCGCCCGTGCACACCGGGCAGGTGCAGGTGGGATCGATGGGACCGTCGTCGTGCGCAAAGCGCGCGTTACGGAAGTTGAGGCGACCCTCGCTCGAAAACGCCGTGCCCATGCGGCCGGTGCGCGTCGGCAGCACGCAGTCGAACATGTCGATGCCCACGCCCACGCCGCGCACGAGCGTGGTAGGGTTGCCGACGCCCATGAGGTAGCGCGGCTTGTGCTTAGGCATGTACTCGGAAACCAGCGGCGCCAGCGTCTCGAACATAGTCTCATGGTCCTCGCCCACCGAATAGCCGCCGATGCCGTAACCGGGAAAGTCACCGCACTCCTCCAGATGGCGCAGTGAGCGCAGGCGCAGGTCCAGGTGCATGCCGCCCTGGACGATGCCAAAGAGCGCCTGGTCATCGCGGGTATGCGCCTTATAGCCTGTCTCTTATACACATCTGACGCTGCCGACGAACTCTAGGGTGTA
>UROO01000047.1 GCA_900549555.1 uncultured Collinsella sp.
CCGCACATGTGCGGATGAATGTGGGAGGTGTTCGGATAAAGTTGATAATCAAGGATCGACTTTCTTAACCCCGAAATCGAAGACTAAGTCGTTGGGGTATGATTACGTACAGTTCATTCTTTGCGGCATGTCCGCGTTAAGTTAGGGGTTGTCATGGACAACATGGTTAACAATATGCCTCAGAACGATAAGGCCTCAGACGCCACCTGCGTTTTCCGCGTTCCTTCGAGCGATGTCACCGTTCCCGACCTCATGGCCAACGTGCACATCACCGCGCCCGTCTTATCTATCGTCAAAGGCCCTCAAACCGGTGCAGCCTTTGAGCTCGAGGATAATGTGACCACCATCGGCCGCGATCCCGCTAACGGCATCTTCCTCAACGACATGACCGTGTCGCGTAGCCATGCGCGCATTATTCGCGAGGGTCTGGGTGCCCGCATCGAAGACCTGGGCTCGCTCAACGGTACGTGGGTTGACGGCGCTATCGTCAACGGCGCACCGCTGCACGATGGCTCTTCCGTCCAGATCGGTACGTTTACGCTCATCTACCACGAGAGCACGCCGGAGCGCATCGAAACCGGTGAGTAGGGCATGGCCGAACGCAATTATCTGAGTATCGGCCAGGTCGTCAATCTACTTCGAGGCGCATACCCCGATCTTTCGAACTCAAAAATTAGATTTCTCGAAGATGAGGGGCTCATCACCCCTCATCGCACGCCTAAGGGCTATCGTCAGTACTCCAAGGAGGACGTTGACCGCCTGGAGGTCATTCTGCACCTCCAGAAGACTCGCTACATGCCGCTCAACGTGATCAAGCAGCGCCTGGAAAACGCCACGGACCTGTCTACGCTCGCCTACGAGGTGGGCCTGTTGTCCGATGTTCCGCTCAAGACGGAACCCAAGGAGACTAAGCAAAAACTGCATCCCATCGAGACCATCCCCGATATGCTCGGCGTCGAGATCTCGTTTATCCGCTCCCTGGCCGAAAACGACCTCATTCGCATCATCAAGAGCCCGCAGGATCGCGAGCTTGTCGATGGCCGCGATTTCCCGATCATCCGCTATTGCTCCGAGCTTTCGCGCTTCCATATCGAGCCGCGCAACCTGCGCCAGTACGTATCGTCCGCAAACCGCGAGTCCTCGATGTTTGAGCAGGTTCTCGTGAGCATGCTCGGCATGGATACCTCCGATGACGAGCGCGATGCCAAGCTCGAGCGTGCGTTTAAGAAGCTGCATGACCTCACCGAGGGCGTCCATACCGCTCTGCTCAAGAACCGTGTATTCGAGTCACTCAACGCCGTGGTGGAGGATGCCGATATCGATGCCCTCGACGAGGAGATCGCACGCTCCGAGTCAACCAAGGCCAAAAGCGAAGAGACATCTACCTCCGCGGTCTCCGTGCGTGAGGAATCCCTCGTGCAGCCGCTCAAGGTTGTCGCCCCCTCACGCGCCGGCACCGCCAGCGCGGCCAAATAGACGCTGCTACAAACCAGCCTCCCCTGAAAGGTCATGCCATGTACGACTTCGAATCTCATATCGTCGACATCCCTGACTATCCCGAGCCCGGAGTCGTCTTTAAGGACATCACGCCGCTCTTCGGTAATCCCGAAGCGCTAAAGGCCATGGCAGATGCCCTGGCCGAGCATTTTGCCGGCATGGGCATCACCAAGGTCGTGGGTCCCGAGGCTCGCGGCTTTATGGTCGGCGTGCCCGTGGCCGTCGCCCTGGGCGCTGGCTTTGTGCCCGCACGCAAGCCGGGCAAGCTGCCTCGCAAGACGGTGAGCGAGAGCTACGAGCTCGAATATGGCACCGACTCTATCGAGATCCACGCCGATGCCATTACCTCTAAAGATACCGTGTTGATTCTGGACGACTTGGTCGCGACGGGCGGAACCGTCGAGGCAACAGGTAAACTGGTGCGAGATATGGGCGCAAAGCTTGTGGGTTACGGTTGTATCCTCGAGCTTGCGTTTCTTAACCCGCGCAAGAAGCTCACGCCTTCCAACGAGGGCGTCGAGCTCTTTAGCCTGGTAACGGTGGACTAGCCGCTACCCTTAGATACCGGAAAGGAAGCTCCATGCGCACAGCAAATACGCACAAAAACATGGCACGCTGCGCTGCTACGGCAACCCTCGCTTGTGTTTTGGGCCTGGGCCTCGCGGCTCCGGCCTATGCCGATACCGCATCCGACCTTGCCGCCGCTCGTACCAAACTCGAGCAGATCGGCACGCAGACCCAGCAAATTCATGAAGAACTCTCCGCGCAGACGCAGGAGCTTGATCAGACTGCAGGCGAGATCACGCAAAAGCAGCAAGAGATTGCCGAGGGCCAGGCAAAGCTTTCGAGCTACGTTGCCGGTGAGTACAAGACCGGCGGTCTGAGTCTCCTTCAGGTTCTGACGGGCGTCGACGATCTGGGCGACATGCTCAACCGCCTGTTCTATTACGGCAAGGTTTCCGACAAGCAGGCCCAGACCATTCAGGATGTCAAGGACCTTAAGCAGCAGCTCACTGATAAGCAGGCCGAGCAGGAGAAGAACGTCGCCGCGACGCAGAAGAAAGTCGACGAGCTCAACGCACAGCAGGCCGAGGCTCAGAGCGTCGTCAGTTCCCTGGACTCGCAACTGCAGGCCGAGCTTGCCGCCGAGGCCGAGGCCAATGCGGCTCTGCAGGCCGGCATAAATGCCAGCACAGCCGAAAAGGCCACGGTAAGCAAAGACACCGCCGGTACGACCGAGAACACCAACAATGGCGGCGGCACAACCAACAACGGCGGCAACACGCCTGCGCCCGCTCCTGCTCCTACGCCGCAGCCCTCGACGCCCGCTCCGGCTCCGACGCCTTCCGCACCGAACCAGTCTGTTGACGGCGGCTCCGTTGTTTCGCGTGCCTACAGCAAGCTGGGTTGCGCTTATTCCTGGGGCGGCATTGGACCGGACAGCTTTGACTGCTCCGGTTTTGTAAGCTACTGTCTCACGGGCCGTTATTGCCGTCTTGGCACCACGGGTACCTTCATGGGTTGGACCCGCGTGTCCGACCCGCAACCCGGCGATGTCGTGGTTAACTCCTACCATACTGGCATCTATATCGGTAATGGTCAGATGATCCATGCTTCCGACTACAAGACGGGCGTTATCATCAGCTCCGTCGCAGCCGGTATGAACAACAACTACATCTTCGTACGCTACTAATTTTTTACTACAGCGAATGAACGTGGGTCTCGCGATCTTGAATCACGAGGCCCATTCTATTTGCCCCAACCGTTTGCCATAAGATCAGTACGGCTATCTAGTATTCAAAACTAGATAGCCGTCCAATCAATCAAAAAGATGGCTATAATTGTTGGGGAACAAATAGAAAGGACCCTCAATGAGCTGGGCGCTTATCTCCGATTCGAGCTGCAATCTTCGCGATTGGCAGCCAACCACACCTCATACCACCTTTGCATTTGCACCCCTTAAGATCCGAGTGGGGGAGCGCGAATTTGTCGACGACCTCTCGCTCGATGTTCACGAGCTCAATTGCACCGTGCAGGCGGAGTCGAGCGCTTCTTCGAGCGCCTGTCCAAGCGTAGGGGAGTGGGCCGAACTCTTTAGGCTTGCCGACAAGACGATTTGCATGCCCATCTCCGAGGGAGTCTCGGGAAGCTACAATGCCGCGGCCACCGCACGTGACATGGTGCTTGCCGAGGAGCCGGACCGTCAGATTCATTTGGTTAACTCGCGAGCCGCAGGTGGCAAAATGGATTTGATCTTCCTGCTGTTCGACCGCTATCTTGCAAGCAACCCAGATGCCTCCTTTGAGGACGCCTGCGCCTATTTCGATAGCTTGGAGCAGAACAGCAAGATCCTCTTTAGTTTGTGCAATTACGAAAACCTTGCGAAGGCCGGACGTATCCCTAAGGCGGCCGGCGTTATTGCTAACAAGCTCAATATCCGCATTTTGGGCACGGCGAGCGAAGCGGGCAAAATTGAACTCGTTGGTCACACCCGCGGCGAAAAGAAGATGCTCACCAAGATTGTCGACACCATGGAGGCCGAAGGCTTTACTGGCGGCGAGGTCGTTATCGACCACGTCGAGAATGAGGTAGGCGCCCAGGCACTTGCCAGCCGAATTGCGGAGCGCTGGCCAGGCTCCAAGACTATCATCATGCCCTGTAACGGGCTAGATTCATACTATGCCGAGATGCACGGCCTCATCATCGGCTACGGCATGGGCGTGGCTTCGGGCCAATAATTTCCAACTAGACAAACGCACGGGCGGGATAAGGGACCAATGGCTCTTTATCCCGCCCGTCTTATGCCTCGATTAGCTATTAAACCCATTAAACTTAAGGTAGCTCATAAGGTATGCCTTCGAAACGAAGGACGATACCGCACTGCGCACGAGCAGCGACTCGCGCGTGACCTGATGGGCGGTATCGGGCACGGGAGTCTGCTCGACGGAAAACGCCGCACGAATCGATGCCTCAAGTTGATCGACTACATAATCGAAAGCAGTCGGAGCATCGTAACTCAAGCGCTGAATATTAAAGAGTGCCTGAACCGCAGCGATGGGCAGCACCTGCTTAAAGATACAAATGGAGATGAGACGCGCAATCTGCTCGCGACCATATTGCTTTTTAACCGGAGCGGGAACGAGGCCGACCTTTACGTAGTTATTGATCATCGATGGCGTAATGACGGGCTGCTCCACACAAATCGAAAGCGGCTCCATCCACAGCTCGATGTACTCAATGACCTGGTCACGGTAGAGCGTTACATTCGGCAACTGGTTATAGCGCGGCAAGCTGAGTGTATTGAGTTTGCGGACAATATCAGACTGGATAAATGCATCAGGTAGCACCGTTGGCTGAATATCCTCTGGGCTAATGCTAACCGACGTATCGGACATAGGAATGACATGTTTAACGTGATTCATATGGTACCTCCGTTCGTTTTCAATATTGTATTCTAGATTATCTAGTTTTGCATACCACAATGAACGGTATGATCGTCGGCTTGGCTCGGGACCGGCCGCAGGATAACTGGCTTTTTTTGCACAACAAAACGTCCGGCAGCAACATTGCCTCAAGCTCGTTACTGCCGGACGTTTAAGTAAAATAACAACCTTACATAAGATATATTATCGTACTTATCCGCGTAGAAAAGCGTATGCGCTGGTAGCCGCTATGGCTCCGTCCGAAACGGCGGTCACAACTTGACGTAAACGCTTGGAGCGGATATCGCCGGCGGCAAATAAGCCAGGTGTGCGGGTGGCCATCGATTCGTCGGTCACAATACCGCCGTCGGGCGCCAGATCTACCAGATGCTCTACAAGCTCAGTATGGGGCTGCGTGCCAGCAAAGACAAAAATGCCAAACGAACCAGGATCAAAGGACTCGGAATAAGTGCCACCCGTAGCGTTGTCCTTAAAGGTGATAGTCGTGGGCATGGCCTCGCCCGAAAGTTCCACAATACTAGTTTGGTACCTAACTGAAATATTATCTTTTGCGAGCAGCTTTTGAACTACGCCATCGGGAGCACGGAACTGATCGCGGCGCAAGACGATGGTCACGCTGCTGGCGATTTCTGACAAGAACAGGGCTTCCTCGCAGGCAGCATTACCGCCACCGATGACAAAAACCTGCTTGCCGCGAAAGAACATGCCATCGCACGTCGCGCAATAAGAAACGCCACGACCGCGATACATATCCTCGCCAACAAAACCAGCAGATCGCGGCGTGGCACCCATGCAAGCGATAACGCTCGAGGTCAGCGTATCGCCCATATCGTGATGCACCGTAAACAGCGCCGCATCCGCATCGTAATCGATACCCGTAACCATGCTCCATGTAACCTGTGCTCCCAGGCCCTCTGCATGTTGCTGAAACCGCTCGCCGAGTTCGGCGCCACTCAAGAGCGGAATGCCCGGATAGTTCTCGACCTCATTGGTTGTGGCGATCTGTCCTCCCGACATACCTTGCTCAATCACGGTCGTCGTTAGGTTGGCGCGCGCCGCGTAAATGGCTGCAGCATAGCCCGCAGGCCCGCCGCCGATAATCGCAACATCGATCGGCTGATGAGTAGTCATGAAGAGACCTCCTGTCGAAAGATTGGCGTTCTTTGCGCTCATACCCAAATTTATGCGAACGTGACACTCATGCACTACAATGATTCTCTGTGAAACAAAGATGAAGGGGAGATATCGATGGATCAGACGCAGACGAGCGACGACGCTCCCCTGCTCACGCACAGCACTCCCCAATCGGAACAAACCACGCTCTTGGCTCAGCAAAAACCTCTCGTGACTATCGTGCACGCCTCGGTCGGCTCGGGCCACAAGGCCGCCGCAAATGCGATTGCGCAGGCATTCGACCTCATCCGCGGCACCAATGGCATCCCAGAGGATGTTGAGATTGAAGTGCTCGATATCCTTGATTTTGGACGCACAAAATTCGACGGCAACAAAACGGCCGCCTCGTTTACCGGCGCCACGCGCCCAATCTATGACTTGACCTGGCGTTATACCCTTACCGGACACCTGCTTTGGGGCGGTGGCACGGCATGGTCGCGCATCATGTTCCCCGCATTTAACGAATACGTTCGAACTCGCAGGCCCATTGCCGTGGTAGCCACACATATCACGGCAGCCAACGTCGCCGTCGGCGCGCGCGTCATTACGGGCATCGACTATCCCGTCATTTGCGTACCGACCGATTACGAGGTCGAGGGTTGGTGGCCCCATAAGGACACCGACCTATTCTGCGTAGCAAACGAGTTTATGGCCGAAACACTCCGACCCCGTAAGGTTCCCGAGGCAAAGATCCGCATTACGGGCATTCCCATTCGCACCGGGTTTGATACGGATTACAATCGCGAGGAAGAACTCGAGAAGTTCAATCTCCCCACAAACAAGCTCGTTGTGCTGGTGATGGCCGGCGCCAGTTTGCCTCAACCGTACGTTCGCTTTCGCGCGGAGATGGACCGCACCCTCCCCTTCCTGCGCAGCTTCGAGGACATGCACTTTGTCTTTTTGCCGGGCAAGGATACCGAATATGCCACCCGTCTCAAAACGCTTTTCGATGCCATGAAACTCGAGAACGTCACGGTTCTAGACTACGTCGATGACATGGCAGCGCTTATGCACGGCTGTGACCTGGCAATTCTCAAATCGGGCGGACTCACTGTTACCGAATGCCTGTGCGCACACCTGCCGATGATTCTACTGGGCAAGTCCTATGGCCAGGAAAAGGCCAACACCACCATGCTCACCGGCATGGGCGCCAGCATGCATGTCACCACCGCACGCGAGCTGATCGTGACGTTACGCCACCTCCACGATCATCCGGAGTCGCTCAAGGCACTGCTCATCAACGGTGAAGTGCTGCGCCGTCCACGCGCAGCCGAGGACATCGCCATCGCAACCATGGAGCTCGCAGGCAAGCCCCAAAAACGTAAACGAGCCTTCTGCCGCTTCTACTGGGGCGGGAAGCCTGCGCATATCCGCTAGCGTCTTAGCGTCCGCTTACCTGCGGGAGGCCCCTGTATATCATCCCATGCTCAAACATTCTCGCTACGCAGGGCGCACTAATCCCGCCCGTCCGGGACTCACCCATATCATTCCATGCTCAAACATTCTCGCTTCGCTACGCTCGCTGCGAAACTGCGCGTGGAACGATATGGGTGAGCCCCGGACGGGAGGCTTACTGCTTGGGAAAAACAATCTTTTAAGCAAGCTGATCCGGCAAAGGTACTTTTCATTAATCGAACCGGTTTGCTGCAAGATTTTATCTGCTTTTTCTGAAGAAGCCGTTTCAGCTGCTAGCACGTAAACGAAGCTCACCCGTGAGAGGCCCCTATATATCGTTCCACGCGCAGTTTCGCAGCGCAGCGAGAATGTTTGAGCATGAAATGATATATAGGGGCCTCTCACGGGTGAGCGGACATTACAATACACCGCTAGAACCGAAACCGCCAGCTCCTCGGTCGGTTTTGTCTAGTTCGTCTACCTCTACGAGCTTGACTGTGGGGACTTCTTGGATGACGAGTTGGGCAATGCGGTCGCCTTTGTTGATCTGGATATTGTTGGTGGGATCCAGGTTGATGAGGATGACCTTAAGCTCGCCTCGATAGTGGGCGTCGATGAGGCCGGGTGTGTTGACTATAGACAGGCCCTGCTTAATGGCTAGACCACTGCGGGGCTGAACAAAGCCAGCGTAGCCATCGGGCAGCGCAATGGCCAGGCCAGTAGAGACCAAGCGGCGCTCAAAGGGTTTGAGGGTGCAATCTTCATTGGCACGGAGGTCAAGGCCGGCATCTGTGGGATGAGCGTATTTGGGAAGCTCGACCGTGGGATCGAGACGCTTAATGTTAACGGTAATGTTGGACATGAAATCACCTTAGCTTGTCGAGCTCTTGCAAAAACTCATCGACGTCTTTGAAATCGCGATAGACCGAGGCAAAGCGAATGTAGGCCACCTTGTCGATCTTGGCCAGGCGCTTGAGCACCATATCGCCCAGTTCGTGGGACGTAACAGCCGTCAGCGTACGCGAACGTAACTCCACCTCGATATCATCGATAATCTCGTTGAGCTTTTTCGTATCGATATCGCGCTTAATCGTGGCGCGCATCAGGCCGACCAGCAGCTTGTTGCGATCGAACCGCTGCTTTGACCCGTCGGATTTGATGACCTCGATGGGGTCTTCGCAGCGCTCGAACGTCGTAAAACGATAATTGCAAGAACAACACTCGCGGCGACGCTTGATAGTGTTGTTCGATTCCTGCATACGGGAATCGACAACGCGGGTATGTGCCTTGCCGCATTTGGGACAGCGCATGGTACCTCCTCCTAAACGATAACAAGGGTACCATGCGACCGAACCGAAATCTTACGAACGAGCCGGAACTTTCAGAACTGCACCAGCATCAAGAGAGCCGCGATCGAGGTGATTGACGCTACGAATCATGTCGGAAGTCTCCTGCGTGGAAAGACCATCGATGGGATGCTCCTGGGCAAGCGACCACAGGGAGTCGCCCGACTGCACGCGAACCGTCTCGTAGGTAACGTTGGCTACGGAATCGGCATATGCTGCTTGACGAGCAGAAAAAACTGACGTGGCGAGCACGAAGAACAGGGTGAACGCTACAGCAATAGAAACAATCGTCGAGGCCTTCAGGGCAACAGGAGCCAAAGCAACGGACGCACGCTGGGTGCGAACGGGTTTAGTGGCCACGGCCTGAAAATGAGAGCGTCCGCCCTTCACGACCGTAAAGGCAGGCGAAGCAGGCGCCTCAAGCTTAAGAGCGAGGTTTCCCTGGACCATATTAGCTGCGTTCATTCTGTTCTCCTCTCGTTTGTTTTGACGAGAACTGTTTTATCAAGCCGCGGGGACAAAAAAGTCTAGCGCGGGAACGAGTGTTCGGTTATTATTATCTTCGAACAGTTGTTCCTGTCAAGCAAAAATAGAACATTTGTTTGGTATGGGTAGAGAGGAATCCCTGATGGCTCGCAAAATTACCAAGCGTCAGCAGCAAATTTACGACTTCATCAAGGAATATCAGCAGGAGAAGGGCTATCCGCCCAGTGTGCGCGAGATGGCTTCGGCCGTGGGCCTTTCCTCCCCTAGCACCGTACATGCTCATCTCTCCGCGCTGGAAGCACGCGGCCTACTCAAGCGTGATGCCACCAAGCCTCGCGCTCTCGAGCTCTTTGACGAGGACGGATCTTCCGTCTCCATCTCAAAGTCCGATGAGCCCACGGCGCCTCGCGGCACCGTATCGCTGCCTCTCGTAGGCCGTGTCGCTGCAGGGATTCCTATTCTTGCCGAGCAGAATATCGAGGACACCTTTACTATCCCAACAGAGATCGCAACGGACCAGGGGTCCTTTATCCTCGAGGTCCACGGCAATTCGATGATTAACGTTGGTATCTATAACGGCGACTACATCATCGTCCGCGAGCAGAAGAGCGCCATGAATGGCGAGATTGTCGTGGCCATGATCGATGGTTCCGCAACAGTCAAAACGTTCTATAAGGAACAGGGACGCGTTCGCCTGCAGCCCGAAAACGACACTATGGAGCCTATCTATGCGACAAATCCCACAATCCTGGGCAAGGTCGTCGGCTTGATGCGCCGGTTCTCGTAATGCAAAAACGCATCACGGTCTTTGATACCATTCGCGGGTTTACCATGCTGTCGATGGCGGGATTTCATGCCTGCTACGACCTTGCCTACCTATATGGTTGGAAGATGCCCTGGTTTACCCAGACCATCTTCCAAGACATCTGGCGCGCCAGCATCAGTTGGGTGTTTTTGTTTATTGCCGGCTGGATGTGCACTCTCTCGCGCAACAACATCAAGCGTGCCGCCAAATATGCCGTTGCCGCTTTAATTGTATGGGTCGCAACGACACTCGTCTCGGTCGATGACTCGGTGAACTTCGGCATCATTTTCTGCATGGCGGCAAGCACTGCCATTGTTGCACTCGCTCGCCCGGCTCTCGATAGGTTGCCGGCGGTATGGGGTATATCGATTTGCCTCATACTCTTTGCCTGTACCTGGAGCATTCCTAAAGCGGTCTACCCTATCCCCTATCTAGCTTGGCTGGGTTTCCCAAGTCCAGACTTCGTCTCCGGTGATTACTATCCGCTCATACCATTCTTCTTTATGTACCTCGCAGGCTTCTTTGCCGCTCGAACGGCACAGGAATCAAACTGCGAGGCACCAGTATGGGCCTATGAGAATCCCATCCCCGTGCTCGCAAGCCTCGGACGCCATGCACTACCGTTCTATCTGCTTCATCAGCCCGTTATATTGGGCGTACTGGAGCTGATTTATTCCGTTCGGTAACGCTCAAGACGTGGTGCGATACGGGCCGGCAGCTTTGCCACAATACGAACGCCGCCCTCAAGATATTCCTCGTGCAGAAGGGTTCCCTGTTCGTGCACGAGCGTGATTAAAGCGCCCTCTCGATACGGGATATCGGCCGAAAGCAACACGTCTGTAGCGGCCGCTTCACGAGCGATGCGGTCGACTAAGTCATCAAGACCCTCACCCGTCTGAGCCGAGAACAGCACCGCCACGGGATAGCGCCGGCGGAAGCTCAAGCGGTCGACACTATCGAGCAGATCAATTTTATTGAACACAGTAAGCGTCAGGCGCTCACCGGCACCAATCTCGTCAAGGACACGATCAACCGCCTCGAGCTGACGCTCATAATCCTCATCGGAAGCGTCTACAACTTTAAGAATCAAATCGGCGCCGAGCACCTCGGAAAGCGTAGATTTAAACGCGTCGACCAGGCCATGGGGCAGCTTTTGAATAAAGCCGACGGTATCGGTGATCGTCATGCCACGGCCACCGGGCAAACGGTACGAGCGCGTCGTAGGATCGAGCGTGGCAAACAGCTTATCCTGCGAAAGTACCGTGGATCCCGTCAATCGATTAAGCAACGTCGACTTGCCGGCATTGGTGTAGCCAGCCAACGCCACGCGAAACGCCGGCGATTCAATACGGCTTTTCGATTGCACATCACGACGTTGTTCAACCTGTTTCAGTTCGCGTCGAAGCGCAGCGATCTTATTACGAATTAGGCGACGGTCGACCTCGAGCTGGCTTTCGCCCTGGCCAAAGCGCGAGCCAATACCGCCACGCGTCTGTTCCTTAGCAAGATGGCTCCACATACCTCGCAGACGAGGCAGCAGATACTGCAACTGTGCCAGCTGCACCTGCAAGCGGCCCTCACGAGTCTGGGCATGCAGGCCAAAGATATCCAAAATCAATGCCGTACGGTCAATAATCTTGACCGGTTCGCCCACAGCTTTCTCAAGATAGGACTGCTGCGAGGGCGTCAGGTCATCGTCGAAGATAACAACATCCGCATCCATGCGATGCACCAAACCGCACAGCTCCTCGACCTTTCCGGAGCCGATAAACGATTTGGGATAGGGCTTGACCAGGCGCTGCGACAAACGTGCCACGCATTGGGCTCCAGCAGTGTGAGCCAAGCGCTCGAGCTCGTCGAGCGAACGGTCGAGCGGCCAGGCGTTATCGCGCCACTCAACACCAACCAAGATGGCGCGCTCGGGTTCAGGCGCCGTGGGGACCAAAGTGAAACGAGCCATTAGGCAGCCTCGATGCGATGGTAAATATCATCAACGACCTCATCGATCGTAAACTCATCCATATCGAACCACACGATGCGATCGTCACGCTTAAACCAGGATAGCTGGCGCTTGGCATAGCGACGTGAACGCATCTTGATAAGCTCACGGGCCTCATCCATGGTAATAGCGCCACGCAAGGCATCAATAATCTCTTTGTAACCGATTGCCTGCATCGACGTCAGTGCATCGCCCAGGCCCTGGTCCATAAGGCCACGGACCTCATCAACCAGTCCCTGCTCAAACATAAGGTCGACACGCAGGTTAATGCGCTCATAGAGCACTTCACGGCTACGCGTCAGACCAAACCACAAGGCATGATAACGCTCGCGCGGGACGCTGAATTTCGACTTTTGCTGGGCATATGACACGCCGTCATCGTGCATCTCGAGCGCACGAATCACACGACGCACGTTATGGGGATGAATCACGGCAGCAGATTCCGGATCGCGCTCGGCAAGCAAGGCATGCAATGCTTCCTCGCCAATACGCTCAGCAAGTTCCTGATAGCCCGCGCGACGCTTGTCCTCGAGTTCTCCCGAAGGAAAATCCATTTCATCGAGTGCAGCCTTGAGATACAAGCCCGTACCGCCGCAAAAGACCGGAAGCCGTTGCTCGCCAAGCAAACGCTCGATATGCGCCCGGGCATCAGACTGATAGAGCGCAGCGGAATACGCGACGCCCGGATCTACGATATCGACAAGGCGCAGGGGCACCGAGCACTCCTCGGGCAACATCTTGGCCGTACCAATGTCCATGCCGCGATAGATTTGCATCGCGTCGCACGACAACACTTCGGACGATAGACGAGCGGCCAGGCGGTCGGCAACATCGCTTTTTCCGACCGCTGTCGGACCGACAATCGCTACAGCAGAAAGGCTTGCACCAGGAGAAATCATTAGCGAGGCTCGCCCACGACGGAGCCAGACAGATACCACGTCTTGGCGACATCAATATCAACATCGACGATTTTGCCGATGAGTTGATCGATGCTATAGCCAGCAGGAATCGGCGCATGCACCGTCTGGTTCTTGGGGCTCTTGCCCAGAAGGACAGCGTCGTTCTTCTTGCTCGTACCCTCAATAAGTGAAGGCACCACGGTGTGAAGCTCGCCCTGGTTATACTCGTGCGCCGTCGTCTCGATAACCTTGACCAGACGGTTAAAGCGCTCAAGGATAACCTCATGCGGGGTGGGATCATAAATCTCAGCTGCCGGGGTACCGGCGCGCTTGGAGTAAATAAACGTGTAGGCCTGGGCATAGCGCACCGTCTCGGCAAGCGAGAGCGTCTGTTCAAAGTCTTCCTCAGTCTCGCCCGGGAAGCCCACAATGATGTCGGTCGAAAGCGCAATATCGGGCATACGGTTACGAATACGATCGACCAGGCCCAGATAATCCTCGCGCGTGTACCGACGATTCATCTCTTTAAGGATGCGCGTAGAACCCGACTGAACGGCCAAGTGAAGCTGCGGCATGACGGCAGGTGTCTCGGCCATAGCATCAATGGTCTCGGGCAGCAGATCTTTAGGATGCGAGGAGGTAAAGAAGATGCGCTCGACGCCCGTATCGCCCACCGCGCGCAGCAAATCGGCAAAGCGCGGCTTGCCAAAGAGATCGCGACCGTAGGAGTTAACGCTGTCTCTTATACACATCTCCGAGCCCACGAGACGGACTCCTA
>UROO01000048.1 GCA_900549555.1 uncultured Collinsella sp.
CGAGATAGGAGTCCGTCTCGTGGGCTCGGAGATGTGTATAAGAGACAGCGAAAGCGCCGCCGCCATGGTGCCGGCACCGTAGGTCACATCGAGCTTGGGCAGGGACTCCCCCGCGCGGGCAGCTGCAACGAGGTCGCCCTCAAACCCCTCCGGGATAAAGAACACGCAGTCGGCACTGCCCTTGGCGCTGTTGCTCTTGGAGAGTGCGTCCGCAAGGTCGTAGGTGTCGTCGCCGACGCCCGTGACCAGCTCAAAGCGCGAACCCAGATGCTTGGTAAGCGCACGCGAAAGGTCACTGTCGTCGCGGTCGACCACGATCACGTTGGCATCGTAGGGCTTATATTCGGTGAGCTGCGACGAGTTCCAGCTCACCGATGCCGCGATAAACACACCCATCAGCGAAATGAACACCGTGTAGATAAGCAGGTAGAACGGGTGTGCGAGCGCCATGCGAAGCGCAGTCTTAAAGGTGCTCATAGCGGCTCCTTCCAAAGATCATCGTGGCGGCGGCAACGAACAGCAGCGCCATAAGGACCAGTGCGCCGGCGCGAACGGCAAAGGGGCCCAGGTCCTCAAAGAAATACAGGCGGTTAAACATGTCGCAGATGAGCTTGACGGGGTTGAGCCAACACTCGGCCGGGCAGGCACGGGCAACGTCGTCGGCAAGCGCCATCGCCGGCTCGCCGCAGAGGCCGGCGAACAGGGCGCAAGTAGTGGCAAAGCCCGTGAGGATGCCGGACTTGGATGCCTTGCCGCCCTTAACGGGAAGCGTACCCACAAAGAGTCCCAAGCCCGTGGCGGCAAGCGCGGAAGCGGCGCCGCCCACCAAACACAGTCCCTCGCGCCCGCCAAAGTCGATGCCCACGACCAGGCGCACGTAGCCAATCGCAATCGCCATCGAGGCAAAGGAGACCAGCCACGAGCCCACAAAGATACCAGCCAGCGACGCCGTCTTGGAAAGACCGCCCACGCAGCGACGTGCGCCGAGGCCCGACAGATTGGGCTGCAAATCGACGACGCTCAAGGCGGCAAACTCGGCAGACATCATCGCGACCAGGCCAAAAAGCGCGTAATAGTAGATGACCGTGCCATCGGGCGTGATGCGTGTCAGGCTTACGCGGTGGGTTCCGCCCTCGAGCGACAGGGCGCGCGCAACCGCTTCCGGGTCGGCGAGCGCCGCCGGGTTGTCCTGGGAAATCTGGCGCATGAGCTCGGCATTTTGTGTATACGAGCTTGCCACCGTCTCCAGGATGCTGCGATCGGTGAGCACCGACGACGCACGTGAGTTGTCATAGCTCGATAGCAGCGTGAGTTTGGGCGTGCCTTCGGCGTCAACCTTATAGATGCCCGCGACCTCGCCGGCCTTAAGCGCCTTGCGGGCGGCGGCCAAGTCTTCGTACTCGTGGATCTCGAGCAGTTGGCCGTCGCCTTCCTTGGCAAGCGACGTCGCCACGTCCTTAAAGGTCGAGGCGTCCCAAGCCTCATCCGCTACGACGGCCACCGGCACCGGGTCGACCGTGCCATCGGAACTGAGGTTCGCAAACATAAACATGAACATCGTGGAAAGCGCGATGGGAAAGAGAGCGCCCCAGACCCACGTGCTCGGCCGGCGCAGCAGCGCCTTGACCGTGGTGATGATGGTGTTGAACATGGCCGCCCCCTAGTCGCGCAGCTCGCGGCCGGTGATCTCGAGGAACACGTCGTTGAGGGTCGGCGGCTCGCTCCAGACGCGGCCGAGCGCCACGTCGGCGGCGCGCAGCGTGTCGAGGATGTCGACCAGATTGTGCGGGCTCGCCTCGCAGGTGCAGACGAGCTCGCCGCCAGACAACTCAACCGAAAGCACGTGCTCGAGGGCGCGCAGCCGCTCGACCGTGGCGGGCTCGACGGCGCCGACCTCGACGGTCACGCGCTCGCCCATCTGAATCATGCGCTTGAGCTCGTCGTTGGTGCCCTGCGCCAGCACGCGGCCGCCGTCCATGATCATGATGCGGCTGCAAATCTGCTCGACTTCCTCCATGTAATGGCTGGTATACACCACCGTGGCGCCCTCGTCGCGCAGGCGGCAGATGCCCTCCAGGATGGCGTTGCGGCTCTGCGGGTCGACCGCCACCGTGGGCTCGTCAAAGAAGATGAGCTCGGGCTTGTGCGCGATACCGCAGGCAATGTTGAGGCGACGTGCCAGGCCGCCCGAGAGCTTGCCGGGGCGAAACTTGGCAAAGTCGCCCAGCCCGACAAAGTCGATGGCCTCGTCCACCAGCGCGCGGCGGCGCTTGCGGTCAGTGACGTAGAGGCTGCAGAAATAATCGATGTTCTCGCGCACGGTGAGCTCGTCGAATACCGCCACCTGTTGCGGCACCACGCCGATGCGGCGCTTGAGGTCGTAGCGGGCGGGCGTCATGGGCTCGCCGAACAGCTCGATGGTGCCTTTGTCGTAGGCAAGCAGCTGCAGGATACAGTTGATGGACGTGGTCTTGCCCGAGCCGTTGGGGCCCAGCAGGCCAAAGATCTCGCCGGGGGCGATGCTCAGGTTAAAGTGGTCGAGCGCGATAAGATCGTCGTAGCGCTTGACGAGGTTTTCGACGTGGACGATGTCTGTCATGAGGCGGCCCTTCCGTTGATTGCGGCCCGGTACGATTGCATCATCGCAGGAGCCGCCGGCGCGCGCCAGTGAGCTTTGTCACGAGTGCGGGGGCGGAGGCGAAACCCCCGCTCGCGCGAGCGATCGGCGCCGCTTTGCCGCGCGGGAGGAATGTCACAGTTGCGCAGGCGGCCCCTCCACCACGCGCGGCTTCGCGTACAATACCCGTATGAACAGGCTTTTCGACAAATCGATCGTTCTGGCGTGCTGCATTGCGGCCGCCACGGGCCTTGCTGTGGACGCTCGCCTGGTCGCGGCGTTTTGCCTTGGCGTTATTGCCACCTCACTGGCCGAGCTCGCGCAGAGGAAACGCGCCCGGCGCGCAAGCGAGGCCGCGAGCTGCGCTTACATCATCGCGGCTGTCTTCGTGCCGCCGTTTGTGCCGTTTGCGCCTCTCGCTCTCTATGACATCGCGCGACGCGTGCGCCGTGAGCACGCCTGGGTCGCGCTGAGCATTGGCGTCGCCTTTGCCTTTGTGCTCGTCGCGGACCTACGCACCGACGCGCTCACCGCCCGAGCGCTCCTGCTGACCGCCATCCTTTCGGTTGCCGCCACCTTGTTATCGCTACGTACCGCCCAGCTGGAGCGCGAGCAGCAGCGTATGCGCCGTTCCCGCGACGAGCTGCAGGAACGAGCCCTCGCGCTCGAGGCGCGCAACCGCGATCTTGCCGACCGCCAGGACTACGAAGTCGAGCTCGCAACACTCGCCGAACGCGCCCGCATCGCGCGCGAGATCCACGATAACGTCGGGCACCAGCTCACGCGTGCCTCACTGCAAGCCGAAGCCCTGCGCGTGGTCCACGCCGACGAGCCCGGCATCGCCGCCGATTTCGCCGACGTCAAACGCACGGTTGACGAGGCGCTCCAGCTCGTACGCACCAGCGTCCACGCGCTCAACGACAACGCCGTCGACCTTTCCGTGCAGCTCAAACGCATTGTCGAAGGCGCGCACTCGGACGGCGGCCCGCAGATTGAGCTTGAAGTTATGGCCGAACATGCGCCCGCAAACGTCGCCAACTGCTTTGCGGCAGTCCTGCGCGAGGCGCTCTCCAACACCATGCGCCACGCTTGCGCCCATACTGTCACCGTACGGTGCATGGAGCATCCGTCGTTTTACCAGCTCATCGTTACCGACGATGGCGCGGGCGAGGTCCAAGCAAGCAGCCGCGGCGCCGCGGAGGGCATGGGGCTTGCCTCCATGCGCGAGCGCATCGAGGCGCTTGGCGGCACCTTCTCCGCCGGCCCGCGCGTCGGCGACGGCGGCTGGCGCGTGTTTGCCACCGTTCCCAAACAGCAAGGAGATGAGGACCGATGAGGCTCATCGTTGTCGACGACGACCGCTTGGTGGTCGATTCGCTCAAGATTATCCTGGGCGCTCAGCCGCAGATCGAGGTGGTGGGCACCGGCGCCAATGGCGACGATGCGGTTTCGCTCTATGCCGAACACGCACCCGATATCGCACTGCTCGACATCCAGATGCCGGGACGCGACGGCCTTTCGGCCGCGCACGAGATCCTTGAGCGCGACCCTGCGGCGCGCGTGGTGTTTCTGACGACATTCTCGGATGACGAGTACATTGTGTCGGCGCTCAAACTGGGTGCCCGCGGCTACCTGATCAAGACCGATGTCGCCGCCATTCCTCCGGCATTGACGCAAGTCATGGACGGCAAACGCGTACTCGAGGGCAAGGCGATCGAGGACATCGATTTTGACGGAACGGACGTCGAGGCGGGCACGCCCCGCCGGCCCGCAGCCTTTGCCGGCCTGACCGACCGCGAGTTCGAAGTCACCGAGCTCATCGCCCGCGGCCTCGACAACAAAGAGATCGCCGCCACCGCCTATATGGGCGAAGGCACCGTGCGCAACCACATCAGCTCGATCCTGGCCAAAATGGGTCTGCGCAACCGCACGCAGATCGCCATCGCCTACCTGCGAGGGTAGTTGCCCAGCGGCCGACCGCCCCGGCATAGCAAAATGGCCGCTACCGATTTAATGCCATTTCAAAACTATGTCGGTTTACTACGATGAATCGCCCACCTTCGACCACAGCAAATTGCGCGCTTGCAAAACCGCAGGTAGAACGCTTGCAGTATTTAGAAAAATGCAGTCATGGTTGGGAATGTCGAATTCTTCGTAGTAAACCGACATAGTTTTGTTCGGGCGGCCCTGCACGAGTACCTCCGCAAGTCTCGCGGGACCAAAATGATCCGTTTCCCTCTGTCCACGGGAGATCAGGGGCTGGTACTGATATGGTGGCATTTCAAAACTATGCCGGTTTACTACGATAAAAACGTGGTCGCCGATCACGCGCGGCTTTTTCGCAAAACTGTGAGCCGTCTACCTGCGGTTTTTGTTTTGCCAAATGCGGTGTGGTTGAGATTAGGCGATTTATCGTAGTAAACCGGCATAGTTTTGTTCGCAGCAGCATAACCGCGCGTTTAAGCGCGGGGCCGGTGGGGCATTTTTGCCCCACCGGCCCCTATTCCAGCTCTATTCCAGCGCTACTCCGGCTTAGTTTCTACCGTGGGAGTCTTATCCGCCGCAACTGGAGTGCGGGCGGTATCCATAGTCAGGCAGTGCTTGGGACAGCTTTCGATGCACTCGCCGCACACCACACAGGCATACGGGTCGATCGACCACGTTCCGCCCTTGCGATCGACTGCGAGCGCGCCCGCCGGGCAGCGACGAGCGCACATGCCGCAGCAAATGCACACGTCCATGTCGTTGACGATATGCCCGCGCAGGCGCTCGGGTGCCGCGAGCCTTTCCTGCGGATAGCACACCGTGACCGGCTGCTTGACCATAGAGCCCAAGGCCGTCTTGGCAAATGTCAGTAAACTCATGCCGCGCCTACCTTTCCGTGCAGCTAATGCAGGGGTCGATGGTCAGGATAATCATGGGCACGTTGGCAAGGAGCACGCCCTGCAGCGCGTGCGTCAGACCCGCCAGGTTTTGCGACGTCGGCGTGCGCACGCGAAAACGGTCCAGGTTCTTGGTGCCGTTGCCGCGCACATAGTAGTACGCCTCGCCGCGCGGCTGCTCAATCACAACCTCGCCGCGCGCGCCGTCGGCCGGCGTGAGCTTGGTGCGCCCGCCGATACCGTCGTGCGGGATCTTGCCCACAAGCTCCTTGATGATGTCCATGGCCTGCGTGACCTCGGCACAACGCACCTGGCAGCGGGCATAGCAGTCGCCGTCGGTAGCAACGATGGGCTCAAATGCTGCCAGGCCTGCATAGGCACCGTCGCCAAACATGCGCACGTCGTAATCCACGCCCGAGGCGCGACCGAACGGGCCGACCATCGACAGATTCAGCGCGTCCTTCTTGCTGATCACGCCCACGCCATGCAGGCGCTCGCCGCAGCTATTGTCGTCCAAAAACGTATGCACCAGGGCCTCGTAGTCGGGACGCATGGCATCGAGCGTCTGGACAATACCCGCCAGCTCGGAGTCCTCAATGTCGTGCTTAAGGCCGCCGATCTCGTTGATCGACAGAATCACGCGACCACCGCACGCGCTCTCGAAGATCTTGAGAATCTGCTCGCGCAGGGTCCACGACCGATAGAACAGCGCCTCGAAGCCAAAGGCATCGGCGAGCAGGCCCAGCCACAGCAGATGCGAGTGGATGCGCGAAAGCTCGTGCAAAATAGTGCGGATATACTGCGCGCGGCCGGGCACCTCGATGTCGAGCATGCGCTCGCAGGCGCTGGCATAGCCATAGCTGTGGCCCACGGCGCAGATGCCGCAGATGCGCTCGGCGATGTAGCCAAACTGGTGCATGTCGCGCTTTTCGGTGAGCTTCTCGAGTCCGCGGTGCACAAAGCCGATCTGCGGAATTGCCTCGATGACGCGGTCGTCCTCGATCACCAGGTCCAGATGAAGCGGCTCGGGCAGCACCGGGTGTTGCGGGCCAAACGGAATAACGGAGCGATGTGCCATGGACCTTACGCCTCCTTTTTCTGCTTGTCGCGGGCGGCCTTGGCAGCAAGCGCCGCGCGGACCTTGGCCGCTTTCTCGGGATCCATGGCGGCGAGCTTTGCCTCCATCTCGGCAGCCTTAAGTGCGGCCTTGGCAGCAGCTTCATCGTGCTGAGCATCGGAGCCGGTAGCTGCAGCGGACTGGGCGACGGCAGCGCCCGCAGCATCGCCGGCGCCTGCGGCGCCCTCCCCCGCAGCAGCAGCGGCAGCGGCCTTCTCGGCCGCAGCCTTGCGCGCCTTGGCCTCTGCGGCGGCACGGACCTTCATGGCCTTCTCGCGCGCGGCCTTCACCTCGGGCGTGATAACGCTCATGGGCTCGGCCGTTGAGACCTGGTAGAAAAAGCCCTTAAAGTCGATCTGCATGTCGGTGATGGCAAGCCCAAACAGATCGTGTGCCTCGTTCTCAAACGGGAACACCGCCGGATAGTACGAGCTGATGGACGGAATCTCCTGGTACTGGTCGATGCCCTCGACCACCAGGTTCTCGATCGCATAGCTACCATCCTGAGCGATCTGCTCCTGTGCAGCACGAACGTTGATAAACGTATAGACCAGGCGATACGTGCCGTCGTCGACGTTGCGCTCGGCGTGCATTTGCACAAAGCGCGCGCCGACGCCCTTGAGCGCCTGGACATGCGACAGGAGCTCGTCGATCCCGACGGTGGTATAGATAGCCTTCTGCATTACTCAGCCTCCTTTGCAGCGGCGGGCGCGGCGGGCTTCCCGGCAGGCGCGCCACCGGCACCGTCAGCCCCGGCCCCCGCGGCCACAAACCCGTCCTCGCCCAACTCAACGCCACCGTCCCAGGTAGCGGCGCCGCCCACGGTGAGCGGGTCGCCGCCGGCGCGCATCACGGCCTCCTTCTGGTCCAGGATGCCGCACGCCTCCACGATGGCATCGATCACGGTCTCGGGGCGAATGGCGCACCCGGGCGCGTACACGTCCACGGGAATCGCGCGGTCCACGCCGCCGATTACGTTGTAGGCATCGCGGAATACGCCGCCCGAGCACGCGCAGATGCCGCACGCCACCACGCACTTGGGCTCGAGCATCTGGTTGTAGATCTGGCGCACGACGGGCAGGTTCTGGGCATTGACCGACCCCGTCACCAAAAAGATGTCCGCATGCTTGGGGTTGCCGGTGTTGACCACGCCAAAGCGCTCCGCATCGAACAGTGGCGTGAGCGAGGCCAGCACCTCGATATCGCATCCGTTGCAGCTCGAGCCGTCGTAATGAATAACCCACGGCGAGCGCGACATTTTATGATCCATGGATGCCGCCTCCTAAATAAACACGTCGACGAGGATGGGCATAAGGTTGAGCAGGCCAAACACTAGCGCCACGCCCCAGCCGAGCTTAAAGCAGCTGCGCCAGGTGCTGCGTGCGAAGGTGTTGTCGATCAGCACCTCGACAAAATATGTCGCAGCCATCACGGCCAGGGCCACGACCCAGCTCACCGGGTTGTCCCAGACAAAGAACATGCCCACCCACATCAAAAACAGCACGGTCTCGCACCAGTGCATAAGGGTCATCTTGGCCAGCGTGCCGCCGCTCATCTCGGTGGCGACGCCCTGGACGATCTCCTGGTGCGCGTGATGCGAGTACGAAAGGTCAAACGGCGACTTGCGCAGCTTGATGGTAAGCACCGCGAGCAGTGCGAGGAAAATGGGCGCGCTGTACACGATGATGGGGGCCGACTGCCCCGTCACGGCAATGGAATCGAAGCTATCGGTGGCAAGGTACAGGCCCACGCTCATCAGCAGAACGGCGGGCTCGTAACTCATGACCTGCAGCAGCTCGCGGTCGGCGCCAACCTGGGCAAACGGACTTTGCGTCGAGGCGGACGCCAACACCACAAAGATCGCGGCGAGCGTCACCATAAAAGCGCACAGCAGCGTGTTGGAACCCGACACAAAGATGCCGCCGCCCACCACGGTAAAGATGAGCGCACACGCCATGTAGGTATCGTCCATGGTGTTTACGCTGGCAGGGGCCTTGCGCAGCAGCTTGGCAACGTCGTAGAAGGGCTGCAGCAAGCGCGGGCCCACGCGGCCCTGCATGCGAGCCGAAAGCTTACGGTCAAGACCGTCGATCAGGCCGCCCACAAGCGGCGCCAGCAGGGCAAACGCCACGGTACCAATAAAGATGCCCACGACACCCGAGCCTTCGAAATACTTGCCGCGCAGCACCGAGGGCGCGCTCATGGCAAGTCTCTCGGGTCCAATCCACGCGCAACACAGCAGCGCAAACAAGATAATGCTGCAGCACACGACGCTACCCGCGGGGCCAATACGCTTCTCGCCAAGGGCGTCCTCCGAGTACCAATTGCGCTTTTCAGCCTTCACCTCGTGTCCCATCGAGCCGCGGAAATGGCGATATTTGTCGGTTCCCACGCCCGAAAGGTACACGTTGACGTGCGGTTTGTTGCTCACGCGGAACGACGTCAGCAGCACCACGGCGATAAACGCCACGATAACCACCATCAGATACATGGCATCCTTGCCGATAACGTACGGCACGCGGCCAAACACCATGGCCAAGTAAGGCGACACCAGACCGCTCGAGATAACCGGGAACGCCACACAGCACAGAATCAGCAGCGCGGCGATGGTGTTGAGGGCCATCCATTCGGTCTTATGGACATTGACCTCAACGTTTTGAGCCGTGGGGTCGACGCCCGAAAGCTTGGCAAGCCACTTGCCCCAGAAGTAAAACGTCGCGGCCGAGCCAAAGGCAAGCACCATGATCATGAGCACGTTGCCGGTCTGGGCAAACGCCACCAGGGCGCCCCACTTGGACACGAGCATGCCAAACGGCGCCACAAACATGCCCATGATGCCCAGCATCATCAGGCGCGTCAGGTGCGGCATGCGGCTGAACATACCGTCCATGTCCTCGATATTGCGGCTGCCGATATGATGCTCGGCCGTGCCCACGCACAGGAACAGCAGCGACTTGGCCACCGTGTGGAACAGGATCAGGAAGATGGCCGCCCATACGGCCTCGGGCGCGCCGACACCCAGGCAGGCACTGATGAGTCCCAAGTTGGAAATGGTGGAGTACGCGAGCACGCGCTTGGCGTTGCTCTGCGAGATGGCCATGAGGGCAGCGAGCAAAAACGTGATGGCGCCCACGCTCGTGACCATAAAGCCAGTCACGGGATAGATGGCATAGAGCGGGCTCAGCTTGACCATCAGGAACACGCCGGCTTTGACCATGGTGGACGAGTGCAGCAGGGCGCTCGTGGGCGTGGGGGCAACCATGGCACCCAGCAGCCAAGTGTGGAACGGCATCTGCGCGGCCTTGGTGAGTGCGGCGAGCGACAGCAGAATGACCGGCATCACCAGCAGCGCGGATTGCGCGGTTCCGGCGCCGGAAAGCTCGATCACACCCGAGATGGTCAGCGGCATACCGTTAACGTGCAGGTACATGAGGCCGGCCAAAAACGCGATACCGCCCAGCATGTTGAGGATGATCTGGGTGAAGGCGTTCTTGATGGCCTCGGGCGTGCGCGTATAGCCAATCATAAGGAACGAGCACACGGTAGTGATTTCCCAGCCACAGAACAGCCACTCAAGGTTGTCGCTCGTCACGATGACGAACATAGCCGAGAGGAACAGGAACATAAGCGCCAGGAACTGAGGGCGTCGGTCGGGCGCGGTCTGCCCGCGCAGCGCGGCCTCGTGCTCGTCGTGGGCCTGGAAGTCTTTCATGTAGCCCAGGGCATACACGCAGATCAGGCTGCCGACGATACCGACGGCGAGGACCATGATCACGCTCATGTAGTCCAGGTAGAGCGGCGTTGCGGTGACGGCTTCGGCCGCGGGCAGTGTCATGGCTGCAAAGGCGAGCGAGCCCACCAGCTGGACTATGCCGAGCACCGTGGTGAGCACGTTCCTATATTTGTACGCGTTGTACAGGATGACGGCGCACAGAATGACATCGATGGCGGAGCTGATGATCGAGAGCACATGCGAGGTGCCGGAGGCGACCTCAAAGCTCTGCGGGCCCGCGCCAAAAAACATGACGGCGACTACAACTGTCACCGCCATAATGATGCCGGAACCTATGAGCCCCACCGCATCGCGGGCGCGGTCACCGCGCGCGAGCAGCATGCCCAGCGCCGGTACCAGCGGAAACAGGGTAAGGAAATACAGTAGCGTCATACCATCACTCCCCCATGCAAAAACGCTGCAATTGTTTAACGTTATAGCTCAATTGAGGAGTAGCGGCGGCGGGTTTTCGGTCAACTGGGGAGTTTTAGGCGTACGGGGTAAGGGTACGTCCGCTTTGGAGCAGTGGCGCGGCAAGAAAAATGCGCCCCTGTGGGCGCACCATCCCGTTCGCTATTCCGCCTTTTTAACGCGCGGCTTGCGACCGCGCGGCTTATCGACCAGTGCGGACTCACCGCTCTCGCGGTACTGGCGGCACCAAGCCTTGACCGAAGACTCGCTAGGAATCTTGTGCTTGATCATAGCCTCGCGAACCGTCAGGCCGTTTTCCAAACGGTCCTTAACCACGGCGAGCTTTACGTCGTACGAATAGGTGTGATGACGAGCGCCCGCATTGAGCACGGCGTCGGCACCGCCCACGGCATATGCGCGGGCCCACTGACGAGCCGTGGCCTGGGGAATGCCAAGCTTTGCGGCGAGGGCGCGGTGACCGACCCCCTCTTGGAGGATCTCGACGGCGCGCTGCCTAACCTCGGGCGCATGCGTGCGAGTCCTAGTTGCTTCCGACATACCTGCCACTTCTTAGCCTTAACCGTTAATCTGCTTTCTTACGTGCTTGTTAGATAGTAGCATTTTGCTGTTCCCGCGTAACAGTTAATTGAAAATCGTAACAGCGGCATCTGGGTATTTGCCATTCATTTGCAACAGTTCTTTAGGCTTTATTTACGCAGCTAGTTGGCTCGCGGCTCATTGACGGTGTTTTACCAACCAGATGGGTATCTTTTTGTTTGGCTGGTATGGTTTATGCAATTATTAACCCCTCGTCAGTCCGCACCTAACATGTCAGCTTTCCACTTAGCTTTCCACCTTAGGTGGAAAGCTAAGTGGAAAGTTGGAAAGTTGGTGGGTAGCTGGGGCAGCAGCAGGCCAGGCGAACAAGAAAAAAGGGCGGCAACCGGGTAATTGCCGCCCCTTTCACGGGATTAGTTGGTCTCGGTCTCGTGGGGAATGCCCTTGGTGTTGATGCGCGCCAGCGTGTACGTCACGTAGTCAGAGTTCGCATAGCCGGCGAGGTTGCTGGCGTTAACCGGCGTGTCGTTGACACCGACGCCGGACATATGAGCCGTAAGCACCAAGCGGTAGTTGGCATAAGTTTGGTCCTTGCCCTCAACATCTGTGTTCACCTTAACGCGGAAGGCATGCTTAAAGGCAAGGCTGTTGCCGTCGCGCGTGGCGAACGCGCCGCCAGTCCCCTTGCTATCAGTAAATACGTAGTTCTTGCCATCGGCGCTCAAAGAGCCGTTAGCCAACTTATCGCTACCGAGCACCGTAATGTAGCTTGAGATGTTGTTGACCGCATCATAACTGCCATCATCTTGGCGGCGCTTCTGCAAGCTCAGCGTGTACGTCACCGTGCTGGCATTGGAGATCATGGCCTCGGCACCCGCGAGCTTGGACAAATCATACGTTCCCACCAGAGCGATTTCGCCGTCGGCGGACTTGAGGTCATCGATGTTGATGCCCAGCTGCGACTTCTTTGAAGCCTCGAGCGCAATAGTCGAGGAACCCACGTCCATGCGGTAGTATCCAGCTCTGCCGTCGATGTATGCCGAGTTGCTACTGGTGCTGAGCGTTTCATCATTCGTAGAGAGGTACGCACGGTAGTTGGGCTTTGTGTACTTATCTGTGCCGCCATTCTGCGAAGCGATAATACCAGCCTGGCACGCAGGCTCCGTCATGGCGAGATTCGCCTTCATGGTAATGGTGAACTTGTTGTCATGGCTCTTGGCAATCTCACGAATGCCAGAAAGGTCGATGGCCTTGCCACTGGTATCGGCAAGTACAAGCGACATGTCGCCGCCCGTTGCAGACCAGTCTTTGGCAGCAATCGCCGGCGTTTCCGTCATGCCGGCATCAGTCCACTTAGAACCAGCCCACGTGTAGTAGTTGTTCCCCACCTTCACATAGAACGAATACGTGCCCTGGGTTCCGGTCGGGTAGCCATACGCGCCCGCGGCACTGCCGTTCTTCCCGTAGTTCACGAGCGAAGAATCCAGCTGGTAGTACAGCGCGTCGGAGCTCGTGTATTGCTGGTTCGAGTCGAACTTCACGGTGTCGCTTACCTTCATGGTAAGCGGATAGGTGACATCGTGAAGCACCATCTGTTTGACGCCGCCCTCGTTGTTATCGATGAGGTCGTGCGTGTAGTTGGATGTCACGCTGTAGGTCGAGGCCGTATTCTGGTGCCCATCCTCGGCAGCCTTGTCGTCGGCTGCTTTCTTGCCGCGCAGCAGGTAGTTGATGTGCTCGTTGAGGCTCGTGTCCACCGTAGTTGCGGTGTAGCCGTTGACGCCCGCAGAGCCCGCCGGCGTGCGCACCACCAAGTAGAAGTTCTCACTCTTGGGCTCTTCCTTGGCAACGGAGAGGACGTAGAACGTGCCCATCGTGTCGGAAGATGTACGCGCGCGGTAGTACGCACCGCCAACCTTGGCGCCGGCCGCCTTCTCGAGCTCGACCTGGCTCTTGCCTTCGACCTCGGCATCGGTGAGTTTGACCCAGGCACCGTCCTTGTCCTCCTTGTGCGTCACGCCCACGATTTCGCTCAGCCACGGCTCGACGTAGGCATTGTTGCCGGCATCCACAAACTCGGTGAGTTTGACCGACGCCGCTCCGCCCGCGCCCACCGTGCAGTGGCTGTCTCTTATACACATCTGACGCTGCCGACGAACTCTAGGGTGTAGA
>UROO01000049.1 GCA_900549555.1 uncultured Collinsella sp.
GGTCTTGCCTATGAGTTCCGCGCCAACCTGCGTGAGGGCAAGCTCGAGTTTACGGCGGCCCCCCAGTATCCGTGGTTCCAGGTCAACAACATGGGCCTCGAGCGTCCGTTGTTCTTTAAGGGCGAGGGCACTCATCATGTGCGCCTGGTCGTTGACGACGATATCGCGACCATCTTTGTCGATGATGTTGCGCTCAACGCTCGCTTCTGCAACAAGCAGGGCCAGGGTGTGGCGCTTACCGTCACCGACGGTGCGCTCAAGTGCGCAAACGCAACGATCGCGTCTCTGTAGCGGCAACGAACCGTTTTATGATTTAGAAAAGGAATGGAGAGGAACATGGACTACAAGGCAGTGTCCCAGCAAGTCGTCGACAACGTCGGCGGACTGGAGAACATCGAGGGCGCCACGCATTGCGTGACCCGTCTGCGTCTGGTGCTCAAGGATACGAGCAAATACAACAAGGCCGAGCTCGAGAACATCGATGGCGTCAAGGGCGTGCTGTACAACAGCGGCCAGCTCATGATCATCTTTGGTACCGGTACCGTCAACAAGGTTTACGATGAGTTTATGGCTCTGACGGGCGTTAAGGAGATCAGCGCTTCCGAGGTCAAGGGCGCCGAGGCAGACAAGAAGGGCAAGTTCTTCTCGGTCCTCAAGGTATTCTCGGACATCTTTATCCCCATCATTCCTGCCTTCGTCGGCGCTGCAATCATCATCGGCCTTAAGTCGCTGATCGTTGCCAACGGCCTCTTTGGCATGGAAGGCAGCCTCGCCGATCACAGCGAGTTCCTCAAGAACCTCGCAAGCTTCTTTGCCATTATCGCCACCACGTTCGACTACCTGCCTGTCCTGGTTATGTACAGCGCGGTCAAGCGTTTTGGCGGTAACCCGATCCTGGGCATCCTCGTCGGTATCGTCATGGTTCACCCGAGCCTTATGAACCGCAACACGTTCGTTATGGACCCGACGGGTGCTGAGTACTGGAACTTTGGTCCGCTCTCCATTCCCATGGTTGCTTTCCAGGGCGGCGTGTTCCCTGCAATCCTGACTGCCTGGTTTATGGCCAAGGTCGAGAAGATTGCCTAGAAGTACATCCCCGAGGTCGTTTCGTTCGTCTTTGTCCCGACCGTTACCCTGATTCTTGCTAACGTCGCCCTGTTCACCGTGTTCGGCCCGCTCGGCAACCTGATCGGCGACGTCCTCGGCGGCGTAATCGATATCCTGTACAACAGGATGGGCGTCTTTGGTGCCTTTGTCTTCGCCGCGTTCCTGCAGCCGCTTGTCGTTACCGGTACGCATCAGTTCATCCAGGGTATCGAGGCAAACCTCGTCGCCACGACTGGCTTCAACTACATCCAGGCCATCTGGTCGGTTTCCATTATCGCCCAGGGCGGCGGCGCCATCGGCATGTACCTCATTCATAAGAAGCATTCCAAAGAGCGCAACATCTGCATGTCGTCCTTTATCCCGACGCTGGTCGGAATCTCCGAGCCCGCTATCTTCGCTGCAAACATGCGCTACTCGATCATCCCGTTCATCTGCGCATGCATCGGTGCAGGCTGCGGCGGTGCCTTCGTGAAGTTCTTTGAGGTGCGCGCTATCGGTCAGGGTCTGACCGGTGTGCTTGGCCTGCTCATCGTTACGCCCGAGACTCTCGTGTGGTATGTGGCTGGCAATCTCATCGCCTTTATCGTGCCGATCGTCTTGATCTTTGCCTACAACAAGGCAAAGGGCGTTCCGACCACCGATGAAGAGGGCGCTGGCGCAGGCTTCGATGTCAGCTTCTAGTTGAGCCAATCAGTGTAATGTGCGGATAAGTCCATTTGAGGAAGGGCGTTCGGCTCGTGTGAGTCGGGCGTCTTTCCCTATAGACGAGAAGGTCAATGGCGATGTTTAACCAAAACAATAAGGTGACACGCGCGGACTATGAGCAGTGGCGTGCCGGACAGGATGAGACGGCGGGTCGCATCGCGTCCGACCCCGATAGGCTCCTGTTCCATGTGGAGCCTGAGCTTGGCTGGCTCAACGACCCCAACGGTTTGGTTCAGATTGGTGATACGTATCACATCTATCATCAATACGATCCGTTCGATGCTGCGCATGGCGGGCCAGTGCTTTGGAACCATCTGACGACAAAGGATTTTGTGACGTACGAGAATCACGGCCCTGTGCTGTTCCCCGATTCCGATTTGGATTCGAGTGGAGCGTATTCTGGTTCTGCCTTTGTACGTGATGGCAAGATTCACTACTTCTATACCGGCAACGTTAAGCATTTTGACCGCGATGATTACGACTACGTGTTGACGGGCCGTGAGCAAAACCAGATTCATATGGTTGCCGAGAATCCCGACGAATTGGGCGAGAAGCGCATAGCTGTTGGACCGGTCGATTACCCCGACGATATCGGTACGCACGTGCGCGACCCCAAGATCCTTGAACACGACGGTATCTACTACATGGTTCTGGGCGCTCGTACGAAAGACGATCGCGGCTGCGTGCTTGTCTATACCTCGCGCGATCTAGAGGTCTGGAGCTATGCGACGCGCATTGAGCTGGGCGAGAAGCTTGGCTTTATGTGGGAGTGCCCCGATCTGTTTGAGCTCGATGGTGAGCTTATTCTCGTTTGCTGTCCGCAGGGTGTGCCTGCCGATGGTTGGCGTTACCGCAATCCACATCAGTGCGTGTGGTTCTCCATCGAGGCCGATTGGGAGGCGCCGAGCTTTAAAATCGTCGGGCAGGGCATGCCCCCGATGGTCGATGCCGGTTTTGATTTCTATGCTCCGCAGTCCTTTGAGGATACTGCAGGCCGGCGATTGATGATCGGATGGTCGGGTTGCCCCGATGCGACGGCGGAAAACCCGACGGTGGCGCGCGGGTGGCAGTGCACGTTGACGGTGCCGCGAGAGCTGAGCATGCGCGATGGTAAGCTCTGCCAGCAGCCGGCGTACGAGATTGAGAGGATGCGCGGCGGCTGCGTTCGTACTGTAGGCGGAGAGACCGTCGAGGAGCCGGGTCGCCTGTTTGATCTTGTGGTTTCCTGCGAGGGCGCCAAGATGGTCGAGCTCGAAATCCGCAAGGGTGTCTTTGTACGTTATGCGGACGGGATGCTTACCCTCGACATGGGTGACGAAGGCTATGGGCGCGACCAGAGGTCGATCGAGCTCAGCGAGCTTCGCGACCTGCGCGTGCTTTCGGACACTACGATGGTCGAGATTTTTGCAAATGGCGGCGAGGCGGCACTTACGAGCCGTACCTATTCGCCGGCGGTTTCGGCGATGGGGTTGCATGCCGAGGGTGCGGCATCGATGAATTTCTACCGCCTCGTGCATTAACCGTGCATGGGGCACGATTGGACTTGCTGGGCGAAATGAATCACAGTTGCCGCGGCCAACTACCGTTTATCGCGTATAGCTACCGTTTGCGGAGTAAGTAACACCTATTAATAAACCGTGTAGAATCTCAGATAAGCACGGAGTTTTCCAGGGAGACGCTGTCCTTTGTTGTGTGCAAGGGACGGCGTCTCTTTGGCGCTCTGCCGCCGTTGTGCAACAGTGCGGCGGCGCGTGCCATGTATTGAAAAGCCAATGTCGAGATAGGTCGTGATGATAATGGGCAAGTACGTAATCGTGGTTGAGTCTGGTTCGGATGTGACGCCGGAGCTCTGCGAACGCTACGGTATCGTGCGCGTACCTATGCATGTCACGATTGGTGACGAGACCGTCGAGGACGGCTCGATCGATCCGCTCGAGATTTATTCGCGCTGCAACGAGTTTGGCGTGATGCCCAAGACTAGCGGCTGCGCGCCGGCAGATTTTGCGCACGTGTACGATCGCATCCATGCCGAGCAGCCCGATGCGACTATTCTGCACCTTGCGTATTCCGAGGCCACGACCTGCTCACACCAGTCTTCTAAGATTGCCGCCAAGGGTCGCGACTACGTCTACTCCATGGACACGCGTTTTGTCTCGGTGGGCCAGTCGCTTGTTGCCGTCGAGACCGCCAAATACATCGAGGCTCACCCCGATGCCGCCGTCGACGAGATCTTTGCATTTACGAATTCCGTCATGGACCGCGTGCTGTTGGGCTTTGTTCCTACCGACCTTGCCTTCCTTAAGGCGGGCGGTCGTCTGTCCAACGTGGCATTCCTCGGTGCCCATCTGCTCAAGATTAAGCCCTGCATTGAGGTAACGGGCGGCAAGTTCGTGGCAACCAAGAAGTTCCGCGGCTCTATGCTCAAGTGCGCCCGCGCCTTTATTGACCACATGGTTGCGAAGGGCGAGATTGACTACTCGCACATTGGCCTGGCGTATTCGGTAGGCCTTTCCCAGGAGCTGCGCGACGACATGGAAGTCTATGCGCACGACCTGGGCTTTAAGGACGTTACCTGGACTCAGGTCGGCGGTGTCATCTCGAGCCATTGCGGCCCGACCGCCTTCGGTGCGGTGCTCACGCTTAAGGCGTAAAGGCTGTAGGCGAGCATTCTTCGGCTTCACATCTCGACATGGGCTCCCGTCACGGTAATGGGGGATAGATTAAAACGTGCCATTCTAGCCCGAGACGTTTAAACGCAAACGTATGGGCTAGAATGGCTCTGACATTTATGTAACTAAAACCAAGGAGAGGCAAGGTAGCGGGAATGGCTGAGATGACGCTCGAGGGTGTGGACGCTCGTCCCGAGGACTCTGCGTTTGCCCTGGGCCGCGTGCATTCGATTGAGACGATGGGAACGGTCGATGGACCCGGCATCCGCTTTGTGGTGTTTGTTCAGGGCTGCCCCATGCGCTGCGCGTATTGCCACAACCCCGATACCTGGTCGGTTAACGGCGGCACCATGGTGACTGTCGAGCACCTCATGGACGAGTTCCAGAGCAACCATGAGTTCTATCGCAGCGGCGGCATTACGGTTTCGGGTGGCGAGCCGCTTCTGCAGCCCGAGTTTTTGGCCGATCTGTTCCGTGCAATGCACAACAACCCCGATGGCCGCGTGCATACCTGCCTTGATAGCTGCGGCTATGCGTTCGATCCTAACCATCCCGAGAAGTTCGATGCCGTACTCAACGAGACCGATATGGTGCTGCTCGACATCAAGCACGCCGATCCCGTCGAGCATAAAAAGCTGACCGGTTGCGATCCCGCACGTATCCTGGCGTTTGGCGATGAACTGGCGCGTCGCAGGATCAAGGTTGTTATCCGTCACGTGGTGGTGCCGGGCATTACCGACACGGTGGAGGAGTGCGAGGCACTCGGCCGCCTGATTGCCCCGTGGCATAACGTGGTCGGCCTGGAGATGCTGCCGTATCACACGATGGGTGTCGTCAAGTACGAGCAACTGGGCATTCCCTATAAGCTCGAGGGCGTGCCCCAGATGGATACCGCGCGCATGCCCGAGCTGCGCAACGCCGTCATGACGGGCATGAAAAAGCGCCGCGCGGAACTCAAAAACGCCATCGGCTAGCGAGCCATATTCGCTCCCCAAAGGCACTCATTGGGGACAGACTTAAATGAGTGCCCCTGGGCACCAAGTTGATTGCCAAAGAGCCCCGTCAAGTTGCGGTGGAATAGTTCTTGTTTTTCGGCTTATGCCGCCCAAATAGGAACTATTCCACCGCAACTGCGTTTTGGGCGGAGATGCGCAACAGAATCGCGCCATTTGGATAAATACGCTTGTGGTTTCTTTAAAGACGCCTTAAACGCCGCTGAATATCTTTGGAAAGAAATGCCTGCTCGGTATTATGCTGCTCGTATATGAACGGTAGCAGTCAGGAGACCACGTGCGAAACAACGCATCGCGGGACGAGTATATGCCGCAGCATAGCAGCAGATATGAGACGAAGGCCACGCCTTCGCGTGGCCTTGCTGACGCTCGCATCCGCGTGACGAAGATTGCCGCCATTGGGATGCTAACGTTGGCGATTATTATCCTCGGAATTACCGCCAAAACCTACGCGTCGGAGCGAATGGCACACTCAGATGCGTCAACGGTACAGACGCAAAACGAGAAGGTTTCAAAGTCCAAAGCGTCGGCAGATCTCAAGACGAGACTTTCGAAGGCTGACTTCAACGATATCCCTTCGGGTGATACCGTTCAGACCTTCTCGTTGGTAGATAACAAGACTCCTACCTTGGAGGATGAGAGCCTTGCCTTGCTCCAGGATGCCCTGAGTCGGGCGCAGGAGCTAGGCGATGTGGGCGTGGTGTTCTACGACCTGTCAAGCGGCAAGGGCGTGACGTATAACCCCGATGTCGAGGTTTACGGCGCGAGTAGCTACAAGGCGCTCTATGCGTTGTACATCTGCGAATCTCTGGTCGAGACGGGTCAGGTTTCACTCGATGATTCCCTTGGCACCTATGGTGGCTACAACAAGGGTTGGCAGACGGCGCGCGACCTGATCGAGGCCGCGATTGTTAATTCGGACAACGATTCGTTTATTGCGTTACGCGCGGCGTTTGACCGTGTCGGTTACGAGGATTGGATTGCCAGTCTTGGCATCGATTACGATACCGCACTCGATCCGATGAGTGATTTTCCCACCTATTGCCCGCGCGCCTCGGCCAAGTTGTGGCGCGAGATGAGCGAGTATTTGAGCCGTGATACCGAGACGGCGCAATGGCTGTCGGGCCTTTTGGCCTCTACGGCCCGATCGTTTATTCGTGACGGGATTGCCGACGAGCAGGTTTTGGTGCGCAACAAGGCAGGCTGGATTAGCGAGGCAGGTTGCAATGCGACGTGTGATGCTGGCCTCATCGATGTCGACGGTGACATCTACATTATGAGCATCATGACATCGATGCCGTGGAGCGATTGCTCGAGTGAGCTGGTGGCTGCGATTGCTAAGGCGTTCTTTGATACCCGAGCTGCGCTGGCCTAACGTGTTCGTTTGACGAGGTCAAACAAAATGCTGGTACCATACCGTGGTTGAGAATTTCGAATAGGTTTGGGGAATGGCATGGCTACCATCGCGATTATCGGTGCGCTCGAAAAAGAGATCATGCAGATTAAGGAAGAGTTGGGCAACGTTTGCATGGTACAGGAGGCGGGCTTGAACGTTGTGACCGGCGGGCTCGACGGCCTGTCGATTGTCGCCACGACGGCGGGTATGGGCACGGTAAACGCTGCCGCCGCAACACAGCACCTCATTAGCAAGTATGCTCCACAGGCAGTTGTGTTTTCTGGTATCGCAGGTGGCCTGAATCCCAAGCTCCATATCGACGATGTCGTCATTGGCAAATGCCTGCGCTATCTAGATGCCGATACCGCGCTTATCGCCGAGTCTGCACCGGGGCTCGAGGAGTTTGGCTCGACGCCTGCGCTGGTCGATATTGCTGCCGATGTGCTTGCTGAGCGTGGGTTTGTTGATGCTTCGACAAATGCAGCCGCTTCGAACGAGGGAGCCAAACAATTCCTGGTCGGCACGATTGCCACAGGTAACCGCTTTGTGACGGGCGCCGCCATGCGCAACGACGCTATCGAGGCGACGCATGCCGATTGCGTCGGCATGGAGGGCGCGGCAATTGCCCATATCGCAACCAAAAATGGTGTCGATTGCCTGGTGCTGCGCGCTATCAGCGATAATTGTGACGAGGCGTACGATGCGATTTGCGACCGCGAGTTTGACCTGTTCGAGTATGCCCGCACCGCGAGTGGCATTACGCTCGATATCGTTCGCCGTATCGCTGCTATCTATTAGCGCGCTTTTTTTGTAAGAACCTACGACCAAGGAGTGTCCATGGCCGATTCCATTAACTACCAGCTTGCCAAGTTCGTTGCCAGCTATGGCAAGGTTTCGCAGATTCCCGAGTCCACCTGCCCCGAGGTGAGCTTCGTCGGCCGCTCCAACGTGGGCAAGTCGTCGATCATGAACAAGCTCTTTGGCCGCAAGAACCTGGTGAAGGTTTCGAGCACGCCGGGCAAGACGAGCAACATCAATTTCTTCGAGGCCGACGACGTGCACTTTGTGGACCTGCCGGGCTACGGTTTCGCCCGTCGTTCCAAGGCCGAGCGCGACCGCTGGGCCGAGCTCATCGGCGACTTCTTCGACTCCGAGCGCAGCTTTAACTTGGTTGTGTCGCTAGTGGACATTCGCCATGACCCCAGTAAGCTCGACCATGACATGATCGACTACCTGCAGGGCAACGAGTTCAACTTTATCGTCTGCCTCACCAAGGCCGACAAGCTCAGCCGCACCCAGCAGGCCCGCCAGGCAGCAGCCATCAAAAAGCAGCTCAACGTCCCGGCCGAAAACGTAATCATCACAAGCTCCCAAACCGGCACCGGCATCGACGAACTCAAGCGCCGCATCGCTGAAGCCTGCCTCTAATAAGTGCCCTAATCTAGCAAGAGCCCCTATCAATAAAAAGCCATAATTTCAGCCCGGCGCCCCTTCAAAGCGTGGGTCCCTGTAGACATCCTCAGCAAGGTAGGCGCAGGGACGGTCGGGATATTCCCTCAAAATCATTCCGCAGCGCGAAGGCCCCTTGTCCGTCGCTCCGTAGGAGCAGGACAAGGGGCCTTCATGCGCGAGGACGATTTTGAGGGAACATCCCGACCGTCCCGGACAGGTATATGAGGAGGATGTCTACAGGTACTCGATTTGAGCGCCCTCGGTGTCGCACGTCAGAATATGCGTATCACACTTAGGGAACTGCTCGCGCAGCTTGACCTGCAGGAACTTTGCCACGATGGTGTCGTCGGTCACAGCCATAAGGGTCGAGCCCGATCCGCTGATCCAGATGGTCTTGGCGCCGCCGTTAAGGCAGGTGTCGCGCACGGCGTTGTAGTCGGGAATCAGACGGCGACGATAGGGTTCCTGGATGCGGTCGTCATTGGCGGCGGCAATCAGGTCGAGGTCACCAGTCTCCAAGCCGCGTGTCATACCGGCGATGCGGCCCATCTGCCACACGGCGGTGGAGAGCGGAATCTCCTGCGGCACGACCTTGCGCGCCTCGCTCGTGTGCACCTCGTAGGGCGGAATCACGGTAATAAAACGCAAGCGATCGCTCACCTCGTAGCGCAGGCACTGGGGGAGCGAATCGGTCGGCGTAAAGGAGCAGACGGCGCCGCCCAGAATAGCGGGGGCGACGTTATCGGGATGGCCCTCGACCTCGGTGGCAATGCGAACAAGCTCGGCGCGGTCGACGGTATGGCCCGTCAGCGCGGCAGCTGCCATGATGCCGGCGACGACGCAAGTGGAGCTGGAACCTAGGCCGCGAGCGACGGGCACATCGGTTTGAATGTCGATGGCAACGGGAAAAGCCGGCTCGCCCCATGCGGCAAGCGCATCGACAAAGCTGACGTAGACCAGGTTGTTCTCGTTTTGGAACTCCTCGGGGCATCCGGTGATGGTGAGCTTGTCAGCGCGCTCGAAGGTGAAGTGCGAGTAGAGGCTGACGGCCATGCCGAGGGTGTCGTAGCCGATGCCTAGGTTTGCGCTTGTTGCTGGGACGGTGATCTTGATCATGTGAGTCCTCCTGGCGTGCCTGGCTGTTTAGTTCGCTGCTCGGGCAGTCCTGCGCAAGACGGAAAGCACATTAAGTGCTTTCCTTTGCGTGCGGAACTCGCGACGAACTAAACAGCCAGGCACGCTGTGTGCGTTCGTCATCATCCCGGGGGTTATCTGATGGAAGAAGGTGCGCCGGCTTTCGCCGGCGCTTAATAAGGGGTTTAGTTGGTAGCCATCTTTTTTGCAGCCTGCTCTACGTAGTTGGCCATGTCGGCTACGTCGCAGACGTCTTCGAAGCGGACGGGTTTGGACTCGAGCTCGGCGAGCTGGGTCGGGGCGACCGTGTTGGTGGCCTGCTCGAGCACGCGCATAGCCTCAAAGTCGTCCTCGGGAACGTCTAGCCCCAGGGCGTCGCAGCAGGCGCGCGGGAACTTGTAGGGGCTGGCGGTCGAAAGCAGCACGCGAGCCTTGGCGCCCTCGGTGGGAGCGACCTTTTCGAAGACGTGATAGCCGCAAGCGGTGTGCGGGTCGATCACGTAGCCGTTCGCGTCCCAGCAGCTCTTGATGGCAGTGCGTACCTCGTCCTCGCTGGCCCAACCGCAGCCAAAGACGCTCTGAATCTTTGCCAGCAGGTCGGCGGGAACTTCGTAGCGACCAGTCCGCGCCAGCTGCTCCATAAGGCCGGCAACGAGCTCACAGTCGCCATCGGACAGGAAGTACAACATGCGCTCCAGGTTGGAGCTAATAAGGATATCCATCGACGGCGAGATGGTCGTGAAGAACGGGCGGTTGCGGTCGTAGACGCCAGTGGTCAGGAAGTCAGCCAGAACGTTGTTCTTGTCGCTCGCGACGATGAGCTTGGCGACGGGCAGACCCATGCGCTTGGCATAGTAGCCGGCCAAGATATCGCCAAAGTTGCCGGTCGGTACGCAGAACTCCACGGCGTCGCCGGCCTCGATGGCGCTGGCGCGCAACAGCTGCGCATAGGCGGCAAAGTAGTAGACGACCTGCGGTACCAGACGGCCGACGTTGATGGAGTTGGCACTCGAAAGCACCGTGCCTGCGGCCTCCAGACGCTCGGCAAGCTCCTTATCGGCAAAGATGCGCTTGACGGCGCTCTGGGCGTCGTCAAAGTTGCCGCGGATGCCGCAGACGGCGACGTTATCGCCCTCCTGAGTGGACATCTGCAGATTCTGTACGCGGCTGACTTTGCCCTCGGGATAAAAGACGGTGATGCCCGTGCCCGGGGCGTCGGCAAAGCCGGCGAGTGCTGCCTTGCCCGTGTCGCCCGACGTGGCGGTGACGATCATGATGCGCTCGGCGCCGCCGTCCTTGGCGGAGGTGCGGGCCATGAGGCGGGGGAGCATCTGCAGGGCGACGTCCTTGAAGGCGCTCGTGGGGCCGCCAAAGAGCTCCATCACATAGGTCTGAGGGGCGTCGGTGCCCGGTGCTGCGTCGAGCTTGACGAGAGGCGTGACCTCTTCACTCGCGAACGTGCCGCGGTATGCCTCGTCGACACACGCCGAAATTTCTTCGTCCGTGTAATCGTTCAGTAACATTCCCAACACATTTTGAGCGATTTCAAAGTACGATTTATCAGCAAGCGAGCTGATATCGACCTGCTGGGTGCCAAGCTCGTCCGAGACAAACAAACCCCCGTCGGGAGCTATGCCGGTGCGGATTGCCACCTTACTTGAGCATGATAAAGTGCGTCCTCGTGTACTATGATAAGTTCCCATATAACAGTGCTCCTCGGATACCTTGGTCCCAATCGGTGAACCCATGGTATCAGAGCGCGCAAAATAGGTTCGCAGAGGCTTTTTAGAAAGGTAACCTCCAGCCCATGATTAAGATTGCCAAGTTTGGCGGCTCGTCGGTCGCCGACGCCGAACACTTCAAGAAGATCAAGGCCATCGTCGATGCCGACCCGGCTCGCCGTTTTGTGGTGGTTTCCGCCTGCGGTCGCCGCTTTAAGGGCGACACCAAGGTGACCGACCTGCTCTACCTGGTTAACGCTCACGTTAAGTATCACGTGTCGTGCGAGGAACTACTCGAGGACATCGGCCAGCGCTATTTTGATATCGCTGACGAGTTGGAGCTCACCTATCCCATCCGCGAGGAGTTCGCGGCCTTTGCCGAGCGCGCCCGCTCGGGCGGCTACTCTACCGAGGAGCTCGTGAGCCGCGGCGAGTACTTCACCGCTCGCCTGATGTCCGAGTACCTGGGCCTGCCGTTCCTGGACGCCGCGACGGTTGTGGCGTTCCATCACGACGGTACGCTCAGCATGAACCGCACCTCCGAGCTGGTGCAGGAGTACGGCCAGCAGGGCGGCTTTGTTATGCCCGGTTTCTATGGCGCGACGCGTGAGGGCCAGATTAAGCTGCTCGATCGTGGCGGCGGCGATATCTCGGGCTCGATCCTGGCCAAGTGCCTGGGCGCCGACCTGTACGAGAACTGGACCGACGTTTCGGGTTTCTATTCTGCCGATCCGCGTATTGTTCCCGAGGCTCAGCCCATTGCGCGCGTTACCTACGAGGAGCTGCGCGAGCTTTCGTACATGGGCGCAAGCGTCCTGCACGAGGAGGCCGTGTTCCCCGTGCGCGAGGCGGGTATTCCGCTGGTCATCAAGAACACCAATGCGCCGCAGGACCCCGGTACCATCATTAGCGAGACGGCTGACGAGGGCGAGGCAGAGCCCATCATTACCGGCGTGACCGGCAAGCGCGGTTTTGTCGCCATCAACGTCGCCCGTGACCGCACCAAGCCCCGCGTCGGCTTTATGCGCCGTGCGCTTTCGGTCTTCGAGCGCTATGACGTTTCCGTCGAGCACATGCCCACCGGTGTCGACCGCTTTGGCGCCGTGGTGCAGGAGCAGGATGTGCACGATTCGCTGTACTCACTCGTGGGCGACATTCAGCAGGAGGTCGAGCCGCTCGAGATCGAGGTTGTCGAGGGCTTGGCACTTATCGCGACCGTCGGCCGTAACCTGCGCGGCCGCGCGGGTATCTCGGGCCACCTGTTTGGCATGCTTGGCCAGGCCGGCGTGAGCGTGCGTATGATTTCGCAGAGCTGCGACGAGATCAACATCATTATCGGTGTCGAGGAGAAAGACTTTGACCTGGCGATTCAGACCATTTACCGTGCCTTCTCCGATGAAAACGGCATTGTGAAGGTCTCCGATCTGGAGGCTCCTGCGCCGGTCGATCCCGCTCTGGCCGCGCTCCACAAGTAGCTGCCATCCCGGTGAATTTTTGGGACAAGTGCCAGAAATCTACGGCGGGGCGTTTCGTTTCGGTTTCGTTTCGACGGGGCGGGTTTCGTGCCCGCCCCGTTCTTGTATACACTGGCAACAATAATCGGCCTGCTCGGCGTGCGGGCAAAAGCCACAACCTTTAAAGGGGGAAGCATGAAACAGTACACGGTTGCTATTTTGGGCGCGACGGGAGCCGTGGGCACCCAGATGCTCGAGTGCCTCAACGAGCAGGAGTTCCCGGTTGGCAAGCTCAAGCTGCTGGCAAGTGCACGCTCCGCGGGCAAGACCGTTGAGTTCCGCGGCGAGCAGATCGTGATTGAGGAAGCTTGCCCCGAGGCCTTTGAGGGCTGCGACATTGTGCTCGGCGCCGCTGGCGACGATATCGCCAAGGAGCTGCTGCCCGAGGCCGTCAAGCGCGGCGCCGTCGTGGTCGACAACAGCCATGCCTTCCGCATGGATCCCGAGGTGCCGCTGGTCGTGCCCGAGATCAATGCCGACGATATCAAGTGGCATCACGGCCTGATCGCCAACCCCAACTGCGCGACCATCATCGGCCTGGTTCCCACGTGGCCGCTGCATCAGCTCGCCGGCGTGAAGCGCATGATCGTCTCGACGTACCAGGCGGCTTCGGGTGCTGGCGCTCCCGGTATGGCCGAGCTCGAGGCTCAGCTGGCCGCCCTGGGCCGTGGCGAGGAGATTCCCGAGCCGCGCGCATTTGCCGCCCAGCTCGCGAGCAACCTGATTCCGCAAATTGGCGGCGTCAAGGA
>UROO01000050.1 GCA_900549555.1 uncultured Collinsella sp.
CTCGCCCACGAAGGGGGAGATCAGGCCGCCCAGGTTGCTGCCGCCGGCGCCGCCGAGACCCCCGCGGTCGAGGATGCCGGCGAGCTGCAGCGCAAATGGGCCGAGGTTGTCGAGCGCGTCAAGGCCCAGCAGGCCTCCTACGCGGCTCTTCTGCTTAACGCCCGCGCCACGGCGGACGACGGCTCTAAACTTACGGTGTCGTTCCCCGCGGGTTCGACCTTTGCCATCAAGATGCTCGGTCGCGCCGACACGCAGTCGGTGGTCCTGCCAACGGTCTGCGCGGTCTTCGGTCGTCGTACCGTCGAATATGTCCTGGATGGGGGTGGCACGCCGGCTCCTCAACATGAGGAGCATTCTCCATCTGCACGGGCTGCGGCATCTGCGGACCCGCAACCCGTGTCCTCGGCGCCCCCTGCATCCTCGAGTGCCAGCGCGACGCAGCCAAAAGCGGCGCCGGTGGCGGCACCGACCCCGTCGGCGCCTGAACCCACTGCGCCCAAACCGGCTGCTCCGATTTCCGCGCCCAAGCCCGCTGCCACGCCTGCGCCCAAGTCATCCGACCCGGCCAAGGCCCCCTGGTTGCGCTCCGACAACCCTGCCGGTGCTCCTGCCACGGGCAAGCTCCCGACCGAGCCCGCGCCCCGAGCGCCCGAGCGCCCGTCCGCTCCCAAGACTCAGCCGTCTGCGCAGGCTGCGCCGTGGGAATCCGAGCAGGTGCCCTACGACGACGCCATGGTCGGCGGTTTTGCTGCCGATGCCGGCGGGGACGATCTGCCCCCGTTCGACGTGCCGGGTGCGGCGTCCGCGCCCAAGTCCGCTGCAACTGCCCCCAAAGAGGAGGACGCTCCTGCAGCTCCCTGGGAGTCCAACCCCGGCGCCGGCAGTCCCTTCGGCCACCAGGGCGCAGCCCCGAGCATCCCGCAGACCGAGGATGAGGCCAAAGCCCTCATCCGCAGCGTCTTTGGCCAGTCCACCATCTTCAAGCCGGTGGAGTAACCGTGCGGGCGGGTATACTGCTCAAGAAGAGATTTCTTTGAACGGAGCGAGCTTATGATGTGGGAATATGTCCGCCTTGAGGACGATACGCAAATCTCGTATTCCGAAGTCCGTGAGGACAACACAGTGAAGATCGTTGTGGAGCGCCCACGCGATTGGGGCTTTGACACGGCGGAATGTATCTTGCCGGCATTCAATTGGGTGTCGCACGAGGGCTTTAGCGAAGCGGACCTCAAAGAGCTCGATGATTTTGTGCGTAATAACGCCCCGCTCATCTTGCGCTTTGCTTACGAAGGCGGACGAGTCTATGCCTAGTCTCTTCCGACTTGGGCCGTACATCATCTTTTTCTGGACGGGGGAGAACGGCGAGCCCGTCCATGTTCATATAGCGGTCAAGCGCCCCACTGCCGAGGCGACCAAGATATGGCTCACTCGTTCCGGCGGATGCAAGCTGGCCCATAACAAGGGCGATATTCCTGCTCGGGATTTACGCGATATCATGCAGTTTGTTTCATCCAACCATGCGCTGATTTGCAAACGTTGGAAAGAAACAACTGGCGGGCTATCGTTTTACTGTTGAGAGTCGCTCGCCGGGCTTAGGACCCCTAGCTCTTCAGAGGTTTTGTCCGGGCGCATCTGTATTTCGGACATGTGTAGTGTGGTGCCGCGTATATCGCATTCGAGCAGACAGGCACGTGACGGTCGGCCTAGGATGCTGAGGTCGATGCGATATGTCGCATGGCTGTCCGTGTACTCGACTTGCTCGGCGTTGACGGTTGCTCCGATTGTAAATAAAGAGCCCAGTTCGGCATCGACAATCTTGGAGTCCTTTATCTTGACCTTGAACTCTTGGTAGAGGGACGGGCTGTTGTAGTAAATGGTTCGGGTTCCGTCGGTGCGCTCATCGGTCGCTTCCCATTTGACGACGGGCTGGTCCGAGCTGGCTATTAGTAGTTCTGCTCCAAAGGCTATGGCATGGGTGATGACAACCAGCAATGCCCAGCCGACAAAGAGATAGAGAACCACATATGCAACGGGGTGTTTTGAGCGGATGTTTTGGAGCGCGTCGGGGGCATTCATGGGGCACCTCCAAGTTGATATCTACGGCAATCAAATTATACCCGCCGTCATGAGCGCCGCTTCGAGTAGTGGCTCGGCATTTAGCCATTTTTTAGTGGTACGCATTAAATGTCGGATTCCGGCTCTACAAGATTTAGCTTTCAATATTATGCAGATGCGAATTATTCAACCTTGCATAATCTTTGGGTGCGGCTTGCACTCCAGGACATGTATATCGACTGAGGTAGCGTGGCTGTCCCGCTCGCTTGCCCCGCGCCGTGGTACGATTTTTGAGTTTGAAAGTCCCGCCGCGCTCCGGCTGCCCTTGCAGCTTGTCGCGCGGCCACACGTAAAGGAGCCATCATGGCCGGTATGAACATGCAACAGATGATGAAGCAGGCCCGCAAGATGCAGGAGCAGCTTGCCGCCGCGCAGGAGAACCTCAAGTCCCAGACCGTCGACGCCTCTGCCGGCGGCGGCATGGTCAAGGTGACCGTTAACGGCGAGATGGAGCTCGTCAACCTCACCATCGACCCCGATGCGCTCGATCCCGAGGACGTCGATATGCTGCAGGACATGATCATGGCTGCCGTCAACGAGGCCGTCCGCGGCGTCAACGAGCTCGCCAACAAGCAGATGGGCGCCATCACCGGCGGCCTCAACATCCCGGGCATGCCGTTCTAAGACACGCATATATATGAGTGCCAACCACAGTCTGCAAAAACTGCTCGATGAGCTGGGCCGTCTGCCGGGCATTGGTCCCAAGTCGGCCCAGCGCATCGCCTATTACCTGTTGGAGGCCGACGCCGAGGAGGCGCGCCGCCTGGCCGAGGCCATCCTGGAGGTCAAGCAGGAGGTCCACTTTTGCAGCCGCTGCTTTAACTACGCCACGGCCGACGAGTGCTCCATCTGCCAGGACCCGATGCGCGATACCACTCGCATTTGCGTGGTGGGCGAGCCGCGCGATGTCCAGGCGATCGAGCGCACGGGCAGCTACCACGGCCTCTACCACGTATTGGGCGGCGTGATCAGTCCCATGGACAAGATTGGCCCCGAGCAGCTGCACATTCGAGAGCTGCTGGCACGCTTGGGCCACGAGGACATCCACGAGGTCATCATCGCCACCAACCCCAATATTGAGGGCGAGACCACGGCGAGCTATCTGGCCCGTACCATCAAGCCGTTGGGCGTCGAGGTGTCGCGTCTGGCAAGCGGCCTTCCCGTGGGCGGCGACTTGGAGTATGCCGACGAGCTTACGCTTGGCCGCGCCATCGAGGCCCGCCGCGCGATTTAGGTGGCGAGCCTGCTCCTGCCGTATGTTTTCCTCGCGACGCACGGGGTAGTCATAATTTCCCCGTGCGACTGTGAGTTTGTTGTGCAACAAAGATGCTTCGTATCCGCTTATCGCATGGATGCTTCCGCTCGCATCCTTAATTTGTCCATTCGTTGCGCAACCTTTTTGGTTCGCTGATACACTCAAATATGGATTCGAATGAATGCGCCGCTCCCGAGCGGCGTGTTTTTGTTGGAGGAGAACGCATGCGGCCCGGTGGCACTCAGACAAAGCGCGGCGCCGCGGTGCGCATACGACGCCGACTGGGCTTGGCGCCGCGGGCGTACGCACTGCTATCGTGCTCGCTGGTGCTGGTCATAGCTGGCGTTTCTGCCTATGGCATGACCGTGCCGTCCATGATGCAGGCGCATGCCGCACGCGAACCGCGCGTGGGGCATGAGGTCAAAAGCGATCTGGGCACCACGACTGGATATGCTTGGGCAAGTGTGGTCGGGCATATTGTGTTTGGCACCGACGATGCGGACGGCGCCGAGGCCCCGGACAACGAAGTCACGCTTGCCAATGGCAAAACCATCGTGCTCACCAACACCAAGATCATCGATCGATTGTCCAACAATAGCGTGGCGGCAACGGTGAATAAGGTCGAGCAGCAAAAGGAGCAGGACGCCCAGCAGTCCGGAAAGCCCGGTAGCTCGGATACTTCTGGCTCCGGCTCGGATTCATCGAGTTCGGGCGGCGGCTCTGGGTCGGGTTCCTCTACCGGAGGGCCTGGAAACGGCGGCTCGACGGGCGGCAACACTGACAACGATGCAAACTCCGGCGGCCTTTCCGCTGCTGAGGAAGAGAGCATTCACAGTTGGCTTGTGACCAAGTACAACATGCTCGACGGCTATGTTTCTCGTGCCAATGACGTGGTCTCGACCTATAACTCTACGGGAGATCCCAGGCCGTGCGACAGCCTGGTCGGGGAGATGTTTGTCATTCGAGCCGAGTTCGGTCGTCAGACATTCTCGCCCCGGTCAAAGTGGTATCAGCAGTATGCCAATCTGTGGGGCTGTTACACCAACCTATGCCAATGGGTCGGCCATTACGGCGATGATGACGTCGCGCTCGGTAACTTCAACAATAACGTGGCGGCGCTTGCCCTATGATGACCGATCTTGCATCCACCACACCACAATCGCTCGGTCGCGATCCCATGGTCGGCCTGCGCCTGGCGCGTGTCGACGGGTTTGAGCCGGCCATTGCGCTCGGTCAGGACGAACTGCCTGCCTATCTGCGTCGTTTTACGATGCTGTTTGCCGACGATGCCACCATGCGCCGTGGCGGTATCGGCCGCGTGACGCGTGCCGTCAACGCCCAAGGCGAGGCCGTGGCGCTCAAGCAGCTCATCTTGCCGACGCGCGATGAGTTTGACGACGATGCCGCTCACGAGGCGCTGGTCGCCAAGTTCAAGGCGGCGTTTCGCGAGGAATACGAATGCCATCGCGCCCTTTCGGGCCTTAAGGGCTTTCCCCGCCTCTATGGCTGGGGCGAGGTCGACGGTGTGCCTGCAATTGTCATGGAATGGGTCGAGGGCGAGACGCTTGCCCGCTTGCGTTCGCGACTCGCCGTGGACGATGCCGGACGCCTGTCGCCGCTTGTGGCGGCGCGTCTGGGTCGCGACCTGTTCGATCTGCTCTGCCGTATGAGCCTGGTGGGTGAGGGCTTTGTCCATCGCGATATCTCGCCCGCTAATATTATGGTGCGCACGGCGCGTCTACCGCTTGACCGGCAGCTTGCCGAGGGCACCTTTGACCTGTGCCTGATCGACTTTGGCTCGTCGCTGGCGCTTGAGCCTGCGTCGGCCGTGGCCGGTACCGGCGGCAAGGCATCCTTTACCGAGCGCTATGCCACGCTGCGTCGCGCGACGGTTGCCTATGCCCCGCCCGAGATGCTCACCGACGATATTCCCGATCTGCGCGCTTTGCGTATGTCGCCGGCGATCGACGTCTATGCCGCGGCAAGCACGGTTTACGAGCTCATTGCCGGCGTCGCGCCATACGAAGCCGCGCCGAGCACTTCGGGCACCTCGGGTTCGCGCAAAAAGACGCGCGACATCGCGAGCCCCTACCGTCTCAAGATGGACACGCGGCCCGACTATCCCATTGGTGCCCATGCGCCCGGTTGTGATTTGACTCAGCTGCTTCGTCGTGAGCCCGATGTGGCGCTCGCCGCGGCCGAGCAGGCCCAGCAGCTAGGGCTTGAGCCGGATTCCGAAGAGCTACGCGATGCGCTGGCGTTTGTCGATGCCCAGCTGTTCGACGTGGTGACGGCCTGTCTGTCCAGCCATCAAAAAGATCGTCCCGAGCCGGCGGCGGTCGAGGCGGCGCTCTCAGCGTTTTGTGACCACTATGCGCAAAATGTCGGCCGTTCGCTCCGCGGCGAGCCGCTCACGCCGTGCCCCATGGATGCGTCTGGCCGCGCGGTTCGTCGCGCGCTGATGGTCGGCGCGACGGTCGTCTGTGGCGTGGTTTGGGCTGTGATCGTGGTTTCGGCCGCGCTGCTGGCGTCGGGCGCTCGCGTGACGGCGACTTTGGGATCGCTCGTGTGGTCTGGGTCGCTACCGGGTATTATTGCCGCACTGGCGTTGGCGCTGCCAGGCATAGCCGGCGTTGCCGCGGGGGCGCTTGCGCGCGATCGGCGCTCGGGCTTCCTGCAGGGTGTGCTTGCGCTTTCTGCCTGCGAGGTTCCGGTGCTGGTTGTGGCTGCATGTAGCGTATTTTCCCAACGCGCCGTGATGGGCGGCCTTGTTGCCGCTCTGGTTGCAACCTATACGCTTACGTGGTTTTTGCTTGCGATGGGCTTTGCCTTTGAACTTCCCGTTTCGGCACCGCGACGCACAAAAGCCCAGATGGCGACTCCGCTTGCCGGTGGAGCCGCAGCTGCCCGTACTTTTGGCGGACCTGTCGAAGTATCGTCCGATTCTATTTCTACGACTAAGGAGGCCTAGGTCATGGCATCTCAAGTTGAGCTCACCCCATGCGGGGCCATGTTTGACATCTTTAAGCGCGCGGCGCATCTGAGCCATATCGAGCTGTGCGGCTTGGTGCTTTCGTCCCGTCCGCTCGCCGACGGCCGCAGCCCGCAGAGCCGAGCCGCCGATCGCTCTTGGGTTTCCCGCTTTATCGTTCGCGCGCCGGTCGGCACGCTTCAGCATCGCTACTTTGCCGAATACGGTACCTCGGCTGCGCGTATTATGTCGCAACTGGCCCTGCGCCAGCGCAATCCCATGGACTCCACGGCTGTGATCAATATGGTGTGCGGTCCTGCAGGTGAACCGATGGTACGCGCGCTCGAAGAGTGCCACCAGGACACGAATCTCTATCGCAACGCGCTCGATCGCCTGTCCCAGGCGGCGGAACTCATGCCCGCCGAGCGCGCCGAGGCCGTGCTGGTGCTGTTTGTCGCCGTCGGTTGTTCGGCGGATGTGCGGTCCTCGGTGAACTATGCCATCGACTACGCGCACGCGACCTGTGGCGGAGGCACATCCACGCCGCGTTCGCTTGGCATGTCGATGACCGCGGGCGAACGCGAACCCGCCCCGGCGCACCCCTTGGGCTTGCTGCGCGTACAAAACAGTTTTGTCGTGAGCGCCCCGCGCTGGATTCAGCCGAGTGAGCAGGGTGTTGAGATTGGCGCGCTGGCCACTGGCGAGGGCGATATTACCGACGTCGGCGACGATGTCTCGGCCCGCCATGCCCATATCTGGTGCGATGCTCAAAATATCTGGCACGTCGAGGACTTGTCGTCCACCAACGGAACCGTGGTGGTAAACGGGGCCACGCGCGTCTGCATTCAGGTCGAACCCGGCCGTTCCGCCCAACTCAATCCCGGCGACGAGCTCAAGCTCGGCGAATCCACTACCTACGCCATTCTCTTCGGTGCCCTCTAGCCGGCAGATAGGGACGTTTCTTTTCTGCCGGCACTTGGGGACACTCCTCGGCGCGCCAGAGCCAGTCGCCCGGGGATGGAGGGGCCATTTTGGCCCTTGGCGGTCAGTCGGGGCGAAACTAGAAGATCTTTCCGATTCGCGGCTGTTCATGCTTGTAGAGCATCTAAAACAATAGGATGTTATTCTGGAATATGCCGGGTGCGTGAACTTGCCTGTCTTAGCCTTAATAAGGTATAGGGGAGTTTGGCTCAGGGGTTCCGTCTTGTTCTTCAGCGCAGTATTGTGGGACAGATTTGCTGAGATTGGCGCCTTACACCGCAGAGCGCACGGAAGGCTCTCGATTTGTGTTCTGGCCCCAGAATACAGGGCCTGATACTTACCAACTGTGGCATGGATGTAACATCTGTAGAAATCAACCCTTTTGTTGTCGACCTTTGTAAGAAAAACACTGCCATCAACTCTTTGGATGACGAAACTAGGGTGCTTGAGGGGAGCCTTTACTCCCCTCTGAGAGATGACTCATGTTTTTCGCTTGTCGTTGTGAATCCTCCGTTACTGCCGATTCCGGATGAGATTCCTTATCCCTTCGTTTGAGATGGAGGACAATCGGGTCTGGATAAAACACTTCGTATTCTTAAGGGTGGCGATACGCATTTAGAGAAAAACGGTAAATACTGCTAATAGGGGTGACGACGATGGTGCAGGGGCGACCCGCGATGCTCTCATCAATACGTCGGATACTTGGGAAATCAGGTCTAGATGCATGTATGATGATGCTGTGTGGCTATTCAATTAATCCGCGTTCCGAATGGGTGCAGGGTATAGCTGCGACATCGTATGCTTTTGACCCGGCGCGATACTCAGATATTTCTGAGGCGGTTGACGAAGTTTATACGCACTATGCCGCGCAAGGCGTTTCGGAAGTTTGCACATCTACGTTACGGGCTTAGGTTTCTTCAAGCGAGCAGGCCGGTTGCGTTATTTCGAGCGATTTTTCTAGTCTAGACGACAAAAGGCAAAGGATTTGATGGGTATAAAACGCGGACGTTTGTTGGCGGATGCTCAAATCTATTGTGGCAATCGGGCGGTTGAAAAAGATATTTCAACCGCCCGATTGCCAGGTTCGTCGGAGGAGATGTCCGATTCCGACTCTCTTGTAGGAAGAGCTTGAGATCGTATTGGCCCAAGGCAATCTTAAAGCAGTCTCATTGGCAAATCTTCGCTCCTGTTGTGTTGAGGTGTAAGGTATCAGTGATTGATGTTTTGTGGCGGGTAGATTGGGGCCTTCCTTGATTCGATGCGTTCTCTCGAGGTTCATCAGAGCAAAAGGGGCTTTCGTCTTCATTGCTATCACGGTGATTGGAACCGCTCTCTCCTATGCCATGCCATACGTGAACGGGAAATTCTTAGATTTTCTTCTCGGTAACCGCAGCGAAAGAGACGCCGTACTCTTCGCGCTCCTGGTTGCGTCAATAGGAGTTTTCTCCACCCTCTTTACTTATTTTGCAGGAACACTTTCCATTCGCATAACCACGAGACTTTCCTTTGATCTTCTCAGGGAGGCCGTCTTGCGTTTTGAAAGAGACGATTACTTGGTGAGTCGGACCATCGATCCAGCCTATACAACGCAACGGATTATTTCCGACTCCAGCGTGGTCTCATCCTTCGTTTTGGCGAATTTTATCAGTGCGCCGCTGTCCATTGTAGCCATTCCCATCGCATTGCTTATCATATGGTCAATTGATTCAACTCTCGCGGTGTTTTCCATCATTCTCCTCATCGTGTATTTCTGTGTAATTACTGGGTTGAGGAAACTTTTGTATAGGGTCACGTATGAGAAGAAAGAGGCGGACAGCGCCTTTTACGCCGCAATTGCATCGCAGCTTAATCAGATTCTCAACATTCAACTGACATCTTCGTACGGCAAGAGCGAACAAGCGCTCGACGCTGGGTTTAAGAGCTATTTTCCCAAAGTTTTGCGCTCCGGAAAGCTATCATATTCTCTGACATCGCTCGATGGTCTTTTCGCAGCGTTGTTTCAAGCGGTGATACTTGTTGTTTCCGGAGTACGAATCATTAACGGAACTATGTCAATAGGCGAGTACACTATCATCGGTACATACTTCGCGGTTCTCTTTAAGACTTTGAAAAGTATGATGTCATTGTTCAAATCCTATCAAGATGCCAAAGCATCATGGGATAGGACGGCTATCGCGACGAGAGAAAAGGAGAGATCGGGGTGGAATCGGACCGATTTAGCTAAACTCGATGAAATAAATGACATTTCGGTATCTGATTTGGAATTCTCGGTTGCCCTTCCAGACGGATCTGTCCGAGAGGTCCTCGGCGGGTTTTCTTTCAAGTTTTCCGGTCCTGGTACATATTGCATAGTTGGGGAAAACGGAAGAGGCAAGACGTCACTTCTTTACTTGATGCTCGGGCTATACTCATCGAAAGGCAAAGTAAAATACAACGGCGTGCCAATCGAAGAATGCGACTTGGATTACATACGTGCGAGAGAGATATCGTGCTGCCCACAGTCGTGCTTCGCGCCGGACGAAACGGTGAAAGAGCTGTTAGAGTATTTCGACACGCCCTTTTCTTCCTATCACCGGGGTGTAGATGGCCTACTTTCGCTGGAAAACAGCGTGAAGGAGTTGCTCGGGAAACGTTGCTCCGCGCTTTCGGGCGGTGAGCTGCGCCGAGTGTACTTATGGTCGGCGATTTCACGCAAGTCGTCAGTTTTGGTACTCGACGAGCCCACGACTGGGTTAGACGCTGTAAGCCGCGCCGAGCTTGCGGCCTATGTTAAGCGCAACAAGCAAAGCCAGCTGATCATCGTTGTCTCTCACGATGACGAGATGGTCGGCGCGGTAGAAGGGGTAGTGGATTTAGGCAGCATGTACCAGGGTAAATGATGACAAGTGTAGTGCTACCCAACTGGCAGAGATAACAAAAAGGCGATGCAGATGCACGTAGCATTCAGGCGGTTCGGACTCGGTGCCTTCACGCCATCGCAACGCTTTCAGATATAGTTCTCGTTCTCTTACTAAAGGAAACTTTAGTCTACGTCATCTTGTCGAGACAGAGGTGAAGCGAAGTGTTGTCGCGACGTATCTTATTCCAGGTGGCTCAGTATCAGCGTGAGAATCGCACCAAAGTGTACTTACGATTCTCGTGTCCCACGGACAACATGAGCTGAGCATTGAGGTTCCACCCTTTGCTGCAACTACACGGGGTTGGACGGCAATGAATATGCCGGGCCGCATACCACGCGCAGCGGGGGTCCATGTCCCAGTATGTTGCCTACAGCAGCCTCGATGTCCACGCACACATCATCTCTGCCTTCGCGTTCAATCCATTTGCCGGAGAGTGCGAGGGTTGCCAGGCCGTAGAATTCGAGCCGAACAAATGAAATGCGGTATCAGCGCATAGGATTAAACTGACGATTGCTTTGCACTGAGAATACGCTTGGAAAGCCGCTATGGGTGGCGGCCCGGGTTAAATAGAGAAGCCCGTCCGATCACTTTCATGTGGCGAACGGTCGGGCTTCTTATTCCACTTGCCAATGCTCGGCTCATATTGGAAGAAAGCTACGCTAATGTTTGCGTGACACTCCTATTTTCTCCGAAGAAAGAGTCGGATAATGAAGAATAGAATTAAAAAAGGTGCCAGATATAACGCAAGTATAAAGGCTAATCCAACGAGACCTTGCAATAATGGCATAACTCCTCCCAGACACGAGATTTTGGTATTTGTTCCCATCTTATTCTGAATTGGACCAAATAGCTCCTAGCCACAAAACTACTCGTCAACTGGATCGCACCAATCTGCTGGCAAAACACAGCTTGATTCTTTATCGACATAGCACCAATCCGCAACAGGGCACTCGGCGATGTCGTAAAAATTGCATATATCAACTCCAAGACAACAAGGCTCAACGGGAGGATGTTCATTTGAACCAACAGGATGGATATGCTTCATAACAGCTCCTCACCTTAATCCAATTAGAGACTACGTTTGATCAATGCCACAGTGATCTACAACGCAGATGCTGCCGCCATCCATGTCATAGTCGCAGTAATCGTATGCACCACAGCCATCTGCTTTATCATAAACAGTACAGATGTCAGTAATGCCCAAGAGGCAGTCAAAAGACATCGGCTTCACGCCTGCCTCGTCGCCACTTCCTGGATTAATCGGATGAATATGCTTCACGACTACCTCCCTTTGAGTGCAGAAAAACCTCAATATTGTGTATAACAAACCAAGATGTCTAGTTCACCATATTTCTAGAATGGTTTCGGCGAACGTAGCAATAAGCTTCGCAGACGGTAATCAGAAGAACGAACACCTCCACAATGGTGACAGCAATGCGCTGAACCGCTTATTCCGATACAGTAGCTTCTCGTTGATTTTTCTCCTGCGAAGATGAGTGGCGGGAAATAAGGTCAAAAGCCATCTCGTAGCACATTTTTCTATATTCACATGATGCAGGGTGTAGACTCTTGGGCAAGTAGCCGTGCTCGTCTGCAGCCTCCCAGCTACAGCCCCCACCACAGAAAGACCGAGCCCAACAGTCCGTACAGTCAATTCTTTTTTCGACACCCTGACTCCAGTTTTCAATATACCTAGTTTCGTCAATTCCGGTGACGATGTTGCCCATTTTGAATCGCATCATCCCGACAAACCTGTGACAGGGGTATACGTCCCCTTCGGGAGTCACGGAAATAAAACGCCTGCCAGCCCCGCATCCGACAAAGGCGATCCTGTTGCTCATAATCAAATCAACTGCAGTTTTCAATGTTCTAAACAAGGGCTTTTCCCCTTGATCAATCTGTTTGAGATATTGATCCGCCAAATCTATTAGGCCCGCCCTGATTTTGTTTAATGAGTGTTCGTCGAGTTTGATATTCTCATCGAATGAGCTCACGGGCGAGAAGTAAATCCTTCTGAAGCCCATCTCTTTAAACTGAAGATAGTCTTCAACAAGGTTACAGTTATTATTTGTTAAGGTCGCTCTTGCGCCGAAGGGGAACGACTCGGAAAAACGACGAACGTTTTTGTCGATATCGGAGAAAGAGCCGCCTCCCGTCTTATACGGGCGCGATGCATCGTGCTTGCATCCTGTACCATCGAGACTAATCAGAACAGAAAACCCGTGCTCCTTGAAAGAATTCACAGCAGTGTCATTCAAAAGCGTTCCGTTGGTCGTAATAGAATAGGTAAAGTTTCTATTGGGGTATATTCTTTTTGAATAGTCGACCGTTTTCCATATCAGCGGCTCGTTAATCATGGGTTCCCCACCAAAAAAGACGATCGCAAGCGTTTCGTTTTCCGATGAACTTGCGACGAGGTAGTCGACCGCCTTGAAGGCTATCTCGTCTGTCATCAGCAGAGGAGACGTTCCATAATCTCCTTTACCGGCAAAACAGTAACTACAACCAAGGTTGCATGCATGTGAAACGTGGAGTTCGATGGATCTAAGTTTTCGAGGCGTGTCTTTTGTTAAGAAAGTCCGCCCGCCTCTTCAAGAAGAGCAGAGAGAGGCAAAAACCCACTCAGAAAACCAGTTGTATCAGAAAAACAGGTAAGTTATAATGTAGATATGGTGAAATCCTTTTATTTCCGGCGGTATCTATGATTACCTGACACAAAAGGAGGAAACCATTGAATACGGAATTAAAGAGTGCAGTAATGGCAACAGACAAAGACGCCCAATACGATAACAGCGCAAAACGCCTGATAGCACATAAGATCATCCTGGCGCGGATCCTGGTGAAGACCGTGGAGGAATTTAAGGGGATGGATCCGATCGAGGTAGCAGCACTGATAGAGGGACTTCCTTATATCAGCGCCGTGCCGGTGGAGCCGGGACTGACGAATGCAGTTCATTTTCAGAATGGAAAGCGGATTGTTGGTTTTAACACGGAGAATCAGGAACTGAACGAAGGTCTGGTGCGTTTTGACATTGTATTTTATGTGCGGATGAAGGATGGCCTTTCGCAGATCATCATCAATGTGGAAGCGCAAAAGGACGAACCTAGCGACTATGAGATCCTGAACCGGGCAGT
>UROO01000051.1 GCA_900549555.1 uncultured Collinsella sp.
CTACACCCTAGAGTTCGTCGGCAGCGTCAGATGTGTATAAGAGACAGCCCATATTATTAATGACGTCGACAGGCGGGGTGGTTCCCCGCGTACGTGCCATCTGAGTAACCGAGGGGAGGGCGCACATGGGAATGACTGGTGCATACGAGCGCAATCTCGATGCAAAAGGTCGTCTGTCCCTGCCTGCACCCCTTCGCGAGGAACTTGGAGAGCACGTTCGCGTGTTCAAAGCCCTGGATGTCGATGCTCTGTACGTGTTCTCTGCCGAGGCCTTCGATAAGTGGGTCGAAGGACTCTTCGCGGGTCGTGAGGGCCACGAGGGTTTTAACCCGCGTGACATCAACGACCAGAAGCTCATGAGGGCGATCAACAAGCGCACCACGTCGATGGATGTGGACAGCGCCGGTCGTATCGGTCTTTCTGAGTCTCTCCGCAAGCAGGCAAACCTTGACCGCGAGGTCACGGTTGTGGGCAACTACGACCACCTTGAGGTTTGGGACCGCGCCGCGGCCGATGAGGACGATGACGACGAGGCTCTGCTTGACCTCTTCTTCTCGTAAGGGCAAGGCACGAGTAACGGATGGAGCGTGGGATCTTGACACAAGAATATCGGCATGAACCTGTCATGCTCGGCGAAGTGCTTGAGTCGCTGCAGCTCAAGAGCGGCTCCGTTGTCTGCGATTGCACCCTTGGCGGTGCCGGTCATTCGGTAAAGATGGCCGCGCAGGTGGGGGAGACGGGCCTTTTGCTCGGCGTCGATCAGGACGACATGGCCCTCGAGGCCGCTGGTGCCCGTCTGGACCGCGAGGTTCCCGGCGTCCCGCACCAGCTGCTGAAGGGCAACTTCGGCGACTTGGACGAGCTGCTTTGCTCGGCCGAGGTGCCCGGGGTCGATGGCTTCCTGTTTGACTTGGGCGTTTCGTCACCGCAACTCGATATCCCTGGCAGGGGCTTTTCGTATAACGAAGATGCCCCATTGGACATGCGGATGGATCCGGGTAACAACACCCTAAACGCAGCTGAGGTCATCAACACCTATAACGAACACGACCTCGCCCGGATTCTACGCGTCTACGGCGAAGAGAAGTTCGCCTCGCAGATTGCGCGCGAGATTGTGCGCCGTCGCGAGCAAGAACCGATCGACACTACAGGCCAATTTGTCGAGATCATCAAGGCTGGCATTCCGGCTGCCGCTCGTCGGCATGGTGGGCACCCGGCCAAGAAGAGCTTCCAGGCCATTCGCATCGAGGTCAACCACGAGCTCGATGTGCTCGAGAGGGGGCTTGATGCCGCCACCAGGTGGCTCAACCCGGGCGGACGCATCTGCGTCATCTCGTATCACTCGCTCGAGGACCGTATCGTAAAGAACCACTTTAAGGAGATGAGCCAGGGGTGCACGTGCCCGCCGGAGATTCCGGTGTGCGTGTGCGGCAACGTGCCGATACTCAAGGTCATCACCCGCAAACCCTTGGTTGCCCAACCCGATGAGGTTGCGCGCAACCCTCGGGCGAGATCAGCCAAAATCCGCGTGGCGCAGCGCCTGTAGGCACGACCGCGCGAAATTGGACCTCCCGCTCGCACCATAAACGAAGCTTAAACACACTACCAACGTACTCGGGATGGGAGGCGGCATATCATGGGCTATAACACCTCAAACGCAGCACTCGCCTATGATATGAACGCCATGCCCGCCTACCGCGAGGCACCGCAGGCGCCCGTTGCCCCTCGTGAGCAACGCACGCCGCGTTTTGATGTCTACACGGGCGCGGGCCGTCAGGCAAACCAGGCGGTAAGCCCGGTTTTCATGAGCGTTCTTAAAACGGTTTGCATCATCGCGGCTGTCTTCATGACGATCGGTGTCGCCCGCGTGGCACTTGCCGGTGTCACGGCCCAGGTGCTCAACGGCAACGCAGAGCTTGCCAGCACGCTCGAGAAGGCGACCGACGAGAGTTCTAACCTTGAGGTCATGCATTCGGTCTATGGTGCCGACACGCGTATTCGCGATCTTGCGGGCGCCTATGGCATGGTGGAGCCCAGCGAGAGCGTTACGCTTGACTTTTCGCAGGATGCAGCCGCGGGCGCTAGCTCGACTGCGGCCGCTCAGTAAATAAGACGGTAGCTGAGTATGACAAATGACTATCGCCGCGGTTCCGACGGGGACCACGGGTCTGGACGTCCCTCCTCGCGGGGACGTTCTGGTTATCAAGGAACGGGTCGGCCATCTTACAACGCGGGGCCGTCCTATGGCAACGACCCTGCGTCGCGTCTTCGTGGCTCGGGCGGACCTCGGGTACGCAATACGGGCGCGCGCAAGGGGTCGTCGTCTGAATGGGTTACGGGAGCGCCGCTGCCTCGCCGCGATGTCGTTATGGGCTGTATCGGGGTTGGCCTTGCCGCGGGCGTCTTCCGTCTTGCCGAATACCAGATCGTGAATGCTGACAAGCTGCGCGAGCGTGCGGACGCGCGTCGTCTGCTTTCACAGACGCTCTATGCCAAACGTGGCACTATCTACGACCGCAACGGCAACGTGCTGACGTCGTCGGTCGAATGCCGCAATGTCGCCGTGAACCCTCAGCTTGTCGAGGACGTCGACAAGACGGTCTCGGCGCTGGTCAAGGCTACCGGTATTGATAAAAAGACCTGCCGCAAGCTGGTGCTGTCTGATGGTTCCTGGGTGTATATCAAGCGCCAGGTCGACGAAGATGACGCTGCCGCCCTGGAAAAGAAGAATCTACCCGGCGTGCTCTTTGAGCAGGCGATGAAGCGGGTTTACCCGTATGGAAACCTGGCTTCTCAGCTGCTGGGCGTCGTGAACGTGGACAACGCTGGCCTGACGGGACTCGAAAAACAATACGATGAGCTTCTGACCGGAACGAATGGCTCTCTTGTGCGCGAGCGCGCAAGAGATGGCGGCTACATCGCGGGCGGTGCCTATAAAAAGGTTGCCGCGATCGATGGCGTGGATATCGTGACGACGATCGACGTCAACATTCAGCGCGCCGCGGAAGATGCCTTGGCCGAGGCGGTCGAGAAGACGAAGGCCAAAAACGGGTCGGCCCTGGTGACCGACCCGACGACTGGAGAGATCCTGGCCGCCTGCTCGTATCCGACCTACGACCAGACCAATTTGGAAAACGCCAAGACCGAGGACATGAACCTTCGTCTGGTGACGGATGCCTACGAGCCCGGCTCGGTCTTTAAGACGCTGGTTGCGGGCGCCGGATTTGATTTGGGCGTTGTGCGCCCGAGCACATCGTTTGAGGTTCCCGCGAGTATCAAGGTGGGCGACGATACCGTTACCGATGCCGACAAGCGTGACTACACCATGACAATGGACGTACGCGAGATGATGCGCCGTTCGTCCAATGTCGGTTTTGTCCTGGTGGGGCGCAAGATCGGTGCCGATGATTTTGCCACCTATGTGGACAAGTGGGGTATCGGTCATAGCTCCGGTGTCGATTTTCCGGGTGAGAGTCTGGGCATCGTCAAGGAGCGCGACCAGTACGATGGTGCCACCTTGGGTGCTATGAGCTTTGGCCAGGCGCTGTCCGTCTCGCCGATTGAGGTCGCACGTGCCGTGGGCGGCATCGCGAACGGCGGCGTGATGATGACTCCGCACTTCTATAAGTCGAGCAAGGGCGATGAAAAGGATTGGGGCGAGGGGGACCGCGCGATTTCCGAGGAGGCCGCCTCGCAGGTGACCTCGTGTATGCAGACGGTCGTTGCCGAGGGAACGGGCGTTGGCGGCGCGGTGGACGGCTACGACGTGGCGGGCAAGACTGGTACGGCCGAGCGCGCCGATGAGAACGGCGGCTACCTCAAAGAGAACTACATGTCGTCTTTTATGGGGTTTGCCCCGGCGCAGTCGCCCAAGGTCCTGTGCTATATCACCCTTGACGGAACCCCGTCAGGCTCCGATGCCGCCGCAGTGCCGTTCCAGTCCATTATGGCCAGTGCGCTTGACGTGTTGGGTGTCCCGCGCACCAAGTAGGGGGTTACTATCTATGAAATGGCCAGTCGGTTAATCCGGGTTGTTCACACGCCCTGCACCACGCGTAGGCGGCGCTGGGATACAATACGCCGATAGCATTATTAGGTTTACAGGGGAGCTGCAATGATAGAGATCGCCGTCAACAATCTCGCGGCCGCAACAGGGGCCCGAACCGTGACGGGAGAAGCCGATCGGGTATGCCGCGGTTGCGTTATCGACTCGCGCCAGGTTGAGGAGGGCACGATATTCGTCGCCTTCCCGGGTGAAAAGGTCGACGGCAACGACTTTGCTTCCCGTGCCATCGAGTCGGGTGCCGGCGCCGTAGTGATGACGCGCGAGCCCGATGCCGAGCTGCTTTCGCTGGCCCATGAGAAGGGCTGCGCCATCCTGCATACCGATGACCCCGAGGAGTTTTTGCTGCGCCTGGCTCACGCTTATCGTTTGGAGCTTGGCTGCCTGGTAATTGGCATTACCGGCTCTATCGGCAAGACAACGACCAAGGACGTGCTCGCCGCGGTGCTCGCCAAGCGTTATCGCGTTTGGGCAACCAAGGGTAACTACAACAACCTTATCGGTATGCCGCTCACGGTGCTGGCGGCCCCTGCCGACACCGAGGTTCTGGTGCTCGAGATGGGCATGAACCATTTCCACGAGATTGAGCGCATGTCTCAGTCCGCCAATCCCAACCTTGCCATTGTGACCAAGATCGGCACCTCCCATATCGGTATTCTGGGCAGTCGCGAGAATATCGCTCGTGCCAAATCCGAGATTGTTGGCGGCATGTGCGCCGCCGGAGACCTTCTCCCGTTGCTGGTTTTGGGTGGTGAGGACGACTTTACCCCGTTCATCCGCGACACCTTTGCCGCGCCTGCGGGCGTCGACGTGATGCTTGCGGGCGTCTCGGACGACGATGAGGTCCGTGCGTGCGACATTCGCATTGATGACGAGGGACGCCCGGTCTTTACGCTCGATTTTGGCTTGGGCGAGACAATCGACACGCTGCTTGCAATTCCCGGCGCGCAGTCCGTTCCCAATGCCGTCAAGGCCGCGGCGGTTGCCTATCGTCTTGGCGTGACGCCCGAGCAGATCGATGCCGCCTTTAGGGGTCTTACGATTACCGGGCATCGCCAGGAAATCAAGCGCGCCAAGAGCGGCGCTCGCGTCATCGACGACTCATATAACGCCAGTGCCGAATCGATGGCAGCCGGCCTCGACCTGCTGTGTTCGCTTTCGTGCACGGGTTCGCGCATGGCGGTTCTGGGCGAGATGGGCGAGATGGGCGACGAAGCTCCTCGCATGCATGAGCTGGTGGGCGCCTATGCGGCGGCCAAGAAGCTCGATATGCTCGCATGTGTCGGCGGTGAGCTTGCCCAGCGTATGGCCGAGGCCGCGCGCATGATGGGTATGGATGAGGACCGCATTCAGGTGTTCTCCGACTATCAGCAGGTGCTCGACCGTATAGGCGGCGCTCTTGAGCAGCATGATGTCGTGCTGGTCAAGGGCTCACGCTTCGTTGAGCTCGATCGCTTTGTGGAAGGTGTGTGCTAGTCCATGTTCGGCAATCCTTCGTATCCTACGTACCAGGCATTTTTGGGATTGGGCATCGCCGCCGTCATCGCGATGCTGTTTATGCCGTGGTGGATTAAGCTCCTGAAGGTCGAGGGCATCGGCCAGCAGGTTCGCGCCGATGGCCCCAAGCGTCACCTGATTAAGCAGGGCACGCCCACCATGGGTGGCGTCATCATCCTGGTTGCCGTTTCGCTGACCTGCCTTTTGATGGGAAAGCTCACCACCGAGCTCGTGCTTGTGCTGCTCGCCACGCTGGCAACCGGCGTTCTTGGCCTCATCGACGACCTGACTTCTGTCACGCACGGCCGCTCGCTCGGCCTGACGCCTCACGCCAAGATGATTGGCCTTACCCTCATCTGCGTTACCTTTACCGTGCTTGCTGTCAACTGGTGCGGCGTCGCCCCCGAGATTCGTTTCCCCGGTGGCCTGACGATCGACCTTGGTGTGCTCTCGACCACCATTTGCGGCCTCTCTTTTCCGTGGCTCTACCTTGTCTTTTGCTGGCTGATGATCGCGGGCCTTTCCAACGCCGTAAACCTCACCGACGGCTTGGACGGTCTTGCCGGCGGCACCTCCATGATCGCCATGCTGGCCATGGCTGCCATGGCGTTTTTGCACGGCGATGTGAACCTGTCCATCTTCTGCACGGCGTGCGCCGGTGCCTGCCTGGGCTTTTTGTGGTTCAACTGCTATCCGGCGAGCATCTTTATGGGCGATACCGGCTCGCTTGCCCTGGGTGCCGCTTTTGCCTGCACCTCCATCATGACCAACACCGAAGTCGTTTCCCTCATCATCGGCGGTCTGTTTATCGTCGAGACCCTGTCGGTCATGATCCAGGTTGTCTATTTCCACTTTACGCACAAGCGCGTCTTCCTTATGGCGCCCATTCATCATCATTTCGAAAAGAAGGGCTGGGCCGAGACCAAGGTCGTCATCCGTTTTTGGATTGTCGCCGCGGCCTTCGGAGCCCTGGGCCTCGCGTTGTTCTTCCAGTTGGGATAGTGGTCTTTCATGCCTCTTGCTGATGTCTTTAGCCTGCTCGTTTTGGGCCAGGGTAAGTCCGGTCTTGATGTCGCTCGCTGGGCGCTTGCACATCCCGAGCGTGTGAGTGCCGTTACCGTTTACGGTGGCGGCACGTCCGAGCCCAACGATGCCACGCGCTCGCTCGAGGCGCACGGGGCATCGTTTGTCTACAGAACCGAGCAGGTCGAGGGCGCGTTTGATGTATGCGTGACGTGTCCGGGCATCTCGGAGTTCTCGGCATTCTTTAAGGCTGGCCGTGATCACGCTGCCCAGATTATGGGTGAGCCCGAGTTTGCCTACCGTCTGTCTCCCCAAAATTGGATTGCCATTACGGGCACCAACGGCAAGACGACAACCACGTCACTGACCGATTACCTGCTTAAGGCAGCGGGCGAGGCGAGCGTTGCTGTCGGCAACATTGGCGAGCCTCCGGTGAACGAGATCGATGGCCGTGCGCATAACGAGTGGTTTGTGGCGGAGCTTTCGAGCTATCAGATCGCAACGACCCAGGAGCTTCACCCCCGTGTGGCGGTGCTGCTCAACATTACCCCCGACCATCTGGGCTGGCATAAGAGCCATAAGAACTATGCGCTCGCCAAGATTAAGCTCTTCGAGAATATGGTCGACGATGACCTGGTGATTGTTGACGTCGAGGATGCCGGTATCCACGAGTTCGATGAGTACATCTATGTTCCGGGCCGTCGCATCTGCAAGGTTGCTTTTGACGAGCCTGCGGGCGAGGACGCCGCATTTGTGCGCGATGGCAAGATGGTCGTTCGCCTGAAGGGCGTTGAGACCCCGCTCGTCGATACGTCCGAGCTTAAGATTTCGGGCCATCACAATGTAATCAATGCCCTGTGTGCTGCCACGGCGGCCCTGACGGTCGGCGCCGATGTTGAAGGTGTGTGTCGCGGCCTGGTCTCGTTCCAGCCGCTGGAGCACCGCGTTGAGCCCTGTGGCGAGATCGATGGCGTGCGCTATGTTAACGATTCCAAGGCAACGAACACCGATGCGGTCGAAAAGGCCCTGACGGCGTTTCCCGATGACGATGTGATCTTGCTGCTCGGCGGTCACGATAAGGGCACGCCGCTCGAGTCCTTTGCCCGCGTTGTGATGGATAACGTTCGCTCGGTGGTCTGCTTTGGCGACGCGCGCGAGCGCTTTACCGCCGCTATGGACGAGGCGGATGTCGACGGTGATGTCGATATCGCCCAGGCCGACGACCTGCGCGATGCCGTGGACGTTGCCCGTTCGCTCTCGAGCCGCGGCGATGTGATCTTACTGTCGCCCGCCTGCTCTTCGTTCGATGAGTTCTCGGGCTACGAGGAGCGCGGTCGCGTGTTTAAGGACTATGTGGCCCAGCTTGCCGCTGCGTCCAATACGCAAATGGAATAGGGGTTGCCGGTGAGAGAGGAGAGCCCCCGACAGAATATGAGGAGGCCCGACTCGGACCGTGCTTCCTCGCAGTGCATCACGCCGCGCGCCGGTCGTCGCACACAGGGCATCGGCGAACGTTATATCGCCGGCGTCCCCGCACGTATCATGCGACCCCGCCTGGTCTTTTTGACATGCCTGTTCTCGCTGGTCTGTTTTGGCCTGCTTATGGTGTACTCGGCATCTTCAGTCGAGGCGCTTCACGAGAACGACTCCGCGACCTACTTTTTGTTCCGGCAGTTTATGTTCACTGTCGTCGGTGTTGCTGCCCTCGAGTTCATCGCGCGCGTTGCACCCGATAGCTGGTTTGGCGAAGGGGCGCTTAAACTTGCCCTTATCGCTATGATGATCTTGCTGCTTGCGGTGTTCCTCTTTGGTAGCGGCAGCCGTGGCGCTACGCGTTGGCTGAGCATTGCCGGCATTCAGTTTCAGCCATCGGAGTTTCTCAAGCCGTTTGCCATTGCCTATTCTGCCATCATGCTCGATCGCGTGTTTTCGCCCGGCGGTAACATCAATGAGTTCCTTAAGGGTATGGGCTTATATTTGGGCATATCGCTCGTCTTGATTTTTATTCAGCCCGACTTTGGCACCATCCTGATTATTCTGTTGACGATCATGTGCATGGCGCTCTTTGCCGGCCTTGACCCAAAATACATTATCGGTGCGATTCTTGCTGGCGCCGTCATCATCGTGATCGCTCTTGTCGTCGAGCCGTACCGTATGGTGCGCATTCAGGTTCTCTTGAACCCTTGGGCAGATGAATATGGAGACGGGTATCAGGCAACGCTCGCCATTATGGCGTTTGCTTCGGGCGGACTGTTCGGCCGCGGTATCGGCAACTCAACCATGAAGTACTCGTATTTGCCCGAGGCACACAACGACTACATCCTGGCCATCATTGGCGAGGAGGTTGGCTTTTTGGGGACGCTGCTGTTTTTCTTGGTGTTTGCGATGCTGATCTACTCGGCGTTTCGAATTGCCGAGCAGGCCGCCGATCGTCGCGGGGCGCTCATGGCTTCGGGCTCTGCGGTTATCCTCGCGGTGCAGTTTTTGATCAACGCGCTGGGTATTCTCAACGTGTTTCCTATGACGGGTAAGCCGCTGCCGTTTATCAGCTATGGCGGCTCGTCGATTATCGTGTCGCTCATGCTCGCCGGGCTTATTTTACGCGTCTCGCACGAGAGCGCCCGACGCGATGAATACGATCGTCGTCGCGATAGCTTTGCCGTTATGGACGAGAGCACTGCCGGTGTTCCCCATGTACGCGGGGAGCGCTCGTCGCGTGGCGGTTTTACCGTCTTGAACGGTTTTGCTTCGGAGTCGGATGCCCGTCCGCGCTCGGCGCCGCAGAGTCGCCCGCAACGACCGACGCCGCGCAATACGGGTGGCGGATATAATCGGATCGACTTGAATTCGGACCCGTCGGCGCGCTTGCGCACCGACGACCAGGGGCCGCGCGTACGAAGGGACTACCATGACCGATAAGATGACCGTTGCTATCGCAGCCGGCGGCACGGCGGGACATATCAACCCCGCACTCGCCTTGGCCGAGGAGCTACGTGACCGTGGCCACCACGTTGTGTTTGTGGGTCAGTCGCATAAGCTCGAGGGTCGTCTGGTTCCCGAGGCAGGGTTCGATTTTGTGCCGATTACGGTTACGGGCTTCGACCGCTCTCGCCCTTGGACGGCATTGAGCTCGCTGTGGCGTGTCTATAAGGCGAAGCGCACGCTCGGCAGCCATTTTTCTAAAGCCTGCAAGCCCGATGTCGCTATAGGTTTTGGCGCCTATGTCGAGGTCCCGCTTCTGGGCTGGTGCAAAGACGCGGGCATTCCGTATCTGCTGCATGAACAGAACTCCGTTCCGGGCCTTGCTAACAAGATGATGAGTTCGCATGCCGCCCGCGTTTGCATCTCGGTGCCGGCAGCACGTTCTGTGTTTGAGCGCGAGGGCGATCCTGACCATGTGCTCATGACCGGTAACCCCGTGCGCCGTTCTGTGATCGAGGGAGATCGGGTTCGCGGTCGCAGGGCTCTCGACGTGCCTGAGGACGCCACACTCCTGCTGGTTTTTGGCGGCTCACTTGGTGCTCAACATCTTAATGAGCGCGTGGCTTCGCTTAAAAACGAGTTGCTCTCGCGGGATAATCTCTATGTTTTGCATTCGACGGGCGCCGATGGCTTCGAGGACACCGAGCGTACTCTTGCCCTGATGCCCGAGGAGGCGAAGCGGTATCGCGTCCAGCCCTACATCGACAATATGGGCGATATGCTGGCCGCGGCCGATTTGGTCCTCTCGCGCTCGGGCGCTTCGAGCGTTGCCGAAATCGCGGCCCTTGCCACACCTTCGGTACTGGTGCCGTATCCGCATGCGACGGCCGATCATCAGACCACCAATGCCCGCTATCTGGTCGATGCCGGTGCCGGCGTGCTCTGCGCCGATGCCGATATCGATACCCAGGCGTTTGCCGATGAGCTGCTGCATCTTATCGATGATGCGCAGGCGCGCGATGCCATGCGTCAGGCGGCTCGCGGTTTGGCCCAGGACCGCGCTGCCGTCCTTTTGGCAGACGCGGTAGAAGGATTGCGTTAGTTAGACGGGATATCGCGGGTCGCCCTCGCGCGGATGCGGTAGGTGCGGTACAGTAGACGGGTTACAGGCAGTGTTTACGCAAGGAGTACACGAGCACATGGCTGATTCCCAGACTGCAACCTCCGCGCCCGATTTCAAGAGCGCCCATTTTATCGGTATCGGTGGCGCCGGCATGAGCGGCATCGCCCTCGTCCTTCACGAGCGCGGCTATGTCGTTACCGGCTCCGACCTTAAGACGTCGCGCTATATTCGCCAGCTTACCCGCGCCGGCGTGAAGGTGCATGTGGGCCATGAGGCCGCCACCATCGACGAGGTCAAGCCCGACGTCGTCGTGGTCTCTACCGCTATTCCCGAGTCCAACCCCGAGCTCGTCCGTGCGCGCGAGCTGGGTATTCCCGTGTGGCCTCGCGCCAAGATGCTCTCGGCTCTGGGCCACGGCTACACCACCGTCGCCGTCGCCGGTACTCACGGCAAGACCACGACCTCTTCGATGTGTGCCACCATGCTCGACCGCATGGGTCTGGACCCCAGCTTCCTGATCGGTGGCATTGTCGAGGGCTACGATACCAACGGCAAGAACGGCTCGGGCGACTATTTTGTCGCCGAGGCGGATGAGTCCGACAGCTCCTTCCTGTTCCTTAACCCCAATGTGGTCATCGTGACCAACGTCGAGGCCGACCATCTCGATCATTACTCGGGTATCGAGGAGATCGAGGCCACCTTCGCCAAGTTTATGAGTCTGGTGGGCGAGGACGGCACGGTCATCGTCTGTGGCGAGGACCCGCATCTGGTCGAGCTTGCCAAGTCGACGGGCCGTCATGTGCTTTCCTATGGCTTTGCCGAGACCAACGACATCGTCTGCGTGCATCCGGATGTCAAGGGCATCCAGAGCGACTTTATCGTTCGCTTTGAGGACGGCACCGAGCACGCTGTCGAGATTAAGAGCAACCCCGGTCGTCACAACATGCTCAACGCCACGGCCGTCTTGACCGTCGCCCATGTCCTAGGCCTCGATATCGACGCCGCCGCTAAGGCACTTTCGAGTTTTGAAGGCGTCCGCCGTCGCTTTACCCACGTGGGCGATATCGACGGCATCACGGTGGTTGACGATTACGGCCATCATCCCACCGAGATCAAGGCGACGCTCGCTGCTGCCTCTTCGCTGGGCTACAAACATGTCGACGTCGTGTTCCAGCCGCACCGCTATTCGCGCCTGCAGGCTCTGTGCGATGACTTTGCCGACGCATTCGCCAATGCTGACAAGCTGCTGCTGATTGACGTGTTCTCTGCCGGCGAGATGCCCATCCCGGGCGTCACGTCCAAGATGCTTGCCGATACCGTGCGCGCCAAGCACCCCGGCAAGGAGGTCGTCTACTGCTCGAGCCGTCTTGAGCTCAATGAGGAGCTCGAGAAGATGGTGGGCGAGGGCGATTTGCTGCTTACCATGGGCGCCGGCGACGTCACGACGGTCGGCCCCGAGTTCATCGAGTATCTGACTGCCAAGAAAGACGCTTAAACCCCATGGGTCTGTTTAACGCCGTCATGGCGCTTTCGGGCATGATCGATACGGACGTAATTGAGGATGAACGCCTCGCGCGCCATACGAGCTATCGTATCGGCGGCAAGGCGGACCTCTTTGTGACGTGTCACAGCTATCATGCCTTGCGTCGCGCCGTGGCGGTGCTCGATCGTGAGCAGGTGCCGTGGGTCATTATCGGCAAGGGATCTAATCTGCTTGTTGCCGATGCAGGCTATCGCGGCGCCGTCATTTCGTTGGGGCGTGAGTTCCAGCGTACGGTTGTCGCCGAAGACGGTTGTACGCTGACGGTCGGTGCGGGCGTGATATTCGCTCGCCTAGTCAACGACGCGCTGTCGCGCAGCCTTTCGGGCCTTGAGTTTGCGGTCGGTATTCCCGGCTCCGTTGGCGGCGCCGTGTCCATGAATGCCGGCACGCGAACCGAGTGGATTGGCTCGCTGGTCGAAGATGTCGTTACGTTTGACCCGAGCTCCGGCATCAAGCATTACGCGGGCTCGGAGATCGCTTGGGGCTACCGTGAATGCAGCCTGCCGCGTAACGAGATCATTCTGGAGTGCGTGCTCAAGCTCAAACCTGCGCCCAAGGCCGATATCCGTGAACGTATGGAGCGGTACCTGACGCGGCGTAAGCGCACACAGCCCATGGGCTGTGCATCCTGCGGGTCGGTCTTTCGCAACCCGCCCGATGCGAGCGTGGGCAAGCTTATCGAGGATTGTGGATTAAAGGGTTTTTCGGTTGGCGGCGCGGAAGTTTCGCCCGTACACGCTAATTTTATCGTTAATAACGGAACCGCCTCGGCCGATGACGTGGCCGCGGTTATCAGACATGTGCACGGAAAGGTGAGGGAGGCGTATGGCATCGAGCTCAGACCGGAAGTTAAATTCCTCGGCTTCTAGAGCATCGAAACCAACCTTCCGCCGCGCCGGAGGGCGTTCCGGCGCACCGTCTCAGCCTCAACGTAAATCCGTTATGCCTTCTAAGCCTGCTGGGTCCGTGCGGCCTGCCAAGCGTTCGACTGCCGGTTCGCAGCTTGGCGGACGCCCCGCGGCCAAAAATGTTGCTCGTCCGGTGGCACGTCCCTCGGTGACGCCCAAACCGGCGATGGGTGCCATACCTTCTCGCCCCATAGCGTCGCCCAAGCCCTCGTTCTGTCTCTTATACACATCTGACGCTGCCGACGAACTCTAG
>UROO01000052.1 GCA_900549555.1 uncultured Collinsella sp.
CGTCGGCAGCGTCAGATGTGTATAAGAGACAGGTCATCAGCCAGCCCTGGATAAAGCTGAATGCTGCGGAGCAGAGGTACATGGCCAGCAGGATGAGCAGGATCTTGCCGATGTAGGCAAAGTCGATGCTGCCGATCCCCCGCAGCTTGGCGATCCAGCCGGTGGCAAGGGCCGTGGTGGCCTTGGCCAGAATTTTGGGGCCTGCAATATTGAAGATGGGGGAAAGGATGGCAAAGACCATCACAACGATGAGGGAGAGCTTATACTGGCGCAATGCGCTGAGGAGCTGCCGCAGAGTGCCCTTGAAATCTTTGGCGCGCTCGGCGGTCTGTTTTCCGGGTCTCGGCATATCACTCATCCTCCTTTCCGGTGTTCAGGTCTTGCAGGTTGAGCTCCTTCTGGCTCAGCTGGCTCCTGGCGATCTCCTGATATTCAGGGCAGGTGGCCATGAGCTGCGCGTGAGTACCCTTGCCCACCAGCCTGCCGTCATCCAGCACCAGGATCTGATTGGCGTGGAGGACGGTGGAAATGCGCTGTGCCACGATGATCACGGTGGCGTTGTCGGTCTCTTCCTTCAGCTGATCGGCCATAGTCTGATTGGCGGCGGCGAGCACCTCCCGCACTTCACCGTTACGCACGGCGGAGACAATGGCATCCGGGTCCATCGGCTCGACATCGCCATCGGCGTTGTCCGCATCGAATTCCGCCGCGTCGAAGCCCAGGCGGGAAGCCTGCTCGTCGGTGGCTGCGACCATGCGATGCCCCATGGCGCCGGTCTTCTCCTGGTAGCGTTCCACCGCGTTGGCGGTGTCGGCGAAGCTGGCGTCGCACAGGGCCGCGATGATGCGGTTCTCCCAGTAGAAGTTCTCGGAGGTGACGCGCGTGGTGGTGTCTTCGAGGTACTTCGGCGTGGAGTCGACGTTCGGGAAGAACGGCACAAGCGTGTTGAACGGGTTGGAACCGTAGGCAATCCACTGCACGGCACGGTTGACCTGCGGGCGGTACGGGCGGATCTGCATGACGGACAGCTGGCTCTGACGGTTGATGCCGATCGGACGGAACATGTGGCGCGAATGCTGGTCGCCGAGCTTGCCGTACGGATCGTACGGGGTGCCCTGATAGTGGGAGCTCAGCACGTACTTCACGTCTTCGATGGTGATCTTGCGATCAGGCTGGCGAGCCCATGGAATGTCGTCCGCGGTCGGCTGGTGGTCGGCGTCCTGACCGTCCCACTGCTCGTCGTACGGGTTGAGGAAACGCTGCATGTACCAGGCGCGCGGCGTGTTGTAGACGTGGTCGCTGTCACTGTGCGAGCCAAAGGCCTCGCGCGGGTTAAAGACCGCGGCGGGACCGTCGCCCTTAACACCCAGCGTCAGGTCCAGATGCCACTCGGCCATCCAGGAGCGCAGGTCGGCTGAGCACATGTGGTCGGCCTGGGCGCCCTCGGCGTCGTCCAGGTCAAAGCTATCGATACCTAGCTGGTTGGGCATGGTCACATAGGCGTCATCGGGCACGCGCTTGGCGATCCAGTGGTGGCCGCCGATGGTCTCGAGCCACCAGATCTCGTCAACGTCGCTCAAAGCAATGCCGTTGTTCTCGTAGGTGCCGTAGCGCTCGAGCAGGTCGCCCAGGATACGCACGCCGTCGCGGGCGGACTTGGCGTACGGCAGCACCAGGGTCACCATGTCCTCCTCACCCAGACCGCCGGGCTGCGCCGGAACATAGCCGTCCTCGCCCTCGTTGCCCTTGGCGGGCACGTAGTCCACGAGCGGATCGGCGCCGCGGACGCGCTCGTTGGTGGTGAGCGTCTCGGTTGCGGACATGCCAACATTGAGCTCGTTGAAGCCGGCCTCGGCCCAAATGCCATGGCCCGGGACAACGTCGGGGACGCTTGTGTAACGCATGGGATTGTCGGGCAGCTCAACGGTCAGGTGGCTCAGAACACTCGTGTAGACACGCGGCTGCTCGTCGGGATGCACCACGCGCATGCGCTTGGGCTCAAACACCCCGTTGGACGAGTCCTCGTTGCGGGCGACAAGCGTCGAGCCGTCGTAACTCGCGTTCTTACCAACCAAAATCGTTGTGCACGGCATGCGCATCCTCCTTGAGCGAAGAAATCAAACGGCAACAGTGTATCGCTTCGGCGCAAAAAGGGCGAAACAGCCGCCCCGGCAACCCCTGTGGTCAAAAACGACTATTTCGATGCGCGCTCCGCCGCCTCGATCACGTGCTTGACGAGAATCGCGGTGGTCACAGCCCCCACGCCGCCCGGCACCGGAGTAATTGCGCCAACGATCGGTTCCGCAGCATCAAAATCGACGTCCCCGACCAGCTTGCCAGCGGCCTCGTCCCAGTTAATGCCCACATCGATGATCGTCTGGCCCCCGCGAACCGCATCCGTGCCAATCGTGCGCGCGCGTCCAACGGCCGCAACCACAATATCAGCCGCACGGCACTCGGCAGCCAAGTCGCGCGTATGCGTATGGCACGTCGTCACCGTGGCATTGCGAGCCGTAAGCATGGCGGCTACGGGACGACCAATCACCAGCGACCGACCAACAACCGCGACCTTGGCCCCATCCAGCTCAACGCCGTAATGGTCCAGCAATGCCAACACGGCTTCAGCCGTGCAAGGAGCAAAGCCCTCGCCGCGCCCCGAAAGCGTGGTGAGCAGCGAGGCCGGCGTCATGGAGTCGACGTCCTTGGCGGAATCGAGTGCCGCGGCAACCGCATCCTCGTCAAGCCCAGCGGGCAACGGACGAAACATCAGGCAGCCATGAACAGCGGGGTCGGCATTGATGTCTTTAATAGCCGCCAACAGCTCGTCCTGCGAAACATCGGCGGGAAGCAAAAGGCGGCGAGCCTCAATGCCAACCTTCTCGCAGCGCTTGAGGGCGCCGCGCTCGTAGGACAGGTCGTCCTCGCGCTCGCCCACACGCACGATGGCCAGCGTCGGAACAACGCCGCGCTCGCGCAAAGCCGTGCAGCGAGCGGCGAGCTCCTCGGTCAAAGCACGGGCGACGGGAGCGCCCTTCAACAGCTCGGCCATGGCTACCCCCTCTTCCTTGCGGCGTCGGCAGCACGGCGCGCCAGCGCATCGGCGCGCGGCAGCCACGTATCCAGCAGATCGTCGCACGCTGCCTCGAGTTCCTCGGCGCGCGCCCGGTCTTTCATAGATGTGGTGTTGGCAAAGAGCGTCAGGCTCGCACCCTGCATGGCGGCGCGGCAGAACACGGCGCCGCACGCCACGTCGGACAGCAGTTGGCGCGAACCTTTGTCTGCCATGTCCTCGAGCAGCGCCAGCGCGCGCCCACAGGTGTCCATGATCCGATACGGAGGCATGGCCGCCACACGCAACGCGTCCTGAATCGCCACGGGTCGAGCCGGGTCATCACGAGGAATACCGTATGCCACAGACACCTGGCCGTACGCACGAACATCCTCGGCAACCAGGCCCACTAGCTCCTGTGCCAACTCGTCTGCCTGGGCAAATGCACGCGTCAGATCGTCTGCGCGATCGACAAGCGCGGGATTGGTTGCCCCGTAGCGTGCGACCATTCCGCACAGTGAGGCGCCCAGCGCGCCCACAAAGGCGCTCGCGCTGCCACCGCCGGGAACCGGCTCGCGCGCGGCCAGCGCCTCGGCAAACCCGCGGCAGGTCTTGTCCATCATCTCTTGGCTCATACGTATGCACCTTCAAGTCATATAGATCAGTCGGGCGGCAACCGCCGACCAACCGCATCAACCACGTAATGATGCTAAGTCTAGCCCATAAGCACATGAGCGTCAGCACACCTGGCCATCGCGGATTTCTATGACGAACGATAGGCGTCGGCGCCGCAAACATGGGACACATGGCCCACCTTTCGAGACTCCCGAACGGCACAAACTGGGGCATATCTATAAGTAAGGGACCCGTTGGGGCACGGCCGAGCAACGGCCATAAGCGATGAACGGAGGCATAAGCCGCACAGTACACAGAGATATCCGCCGCAAACGGAAACAACGCCCTGACGCCCCGCGGCACCGCGATGTCACCAAGAGACAAGGAGGACGCCACCATGAAGAAAAAGACCCTATCGATCCTTTCCCTTTGCATCGCCCTCTTTGCCGCGCTCGCCCTCGTGGGCTGCGGCGGGAACGCATCGGGCGGAGGCAGCAGCGCCGCCAAGGGCGAGAGCAAGGAAAAGGCCCCCGTCGCCAAGAAGACCGACTTTATCTGGTTTAAGGTCGAAATGCCCGAGGGCGTTGGCGTAAGCGACTCGGCAGGCAAGAACGCCGACAGGGTCCAGCTCACCTTCCCCGAAGACGAGAACAGTTCGGCCGATCGCTTTATCCCCGTTTGGAAAAAAGCGCTGACGGCAGAGGAATCCCACGCCGACCAGGCAGAAAAGAAAGGTGAGACGTTCCAGTGGAAGGATGGCGGGTCCGTCGAGTATAACGGCAGGACGTGGCTCGTCGGAACGTACGAGGACAACAGTGGCATCACAACCCTCCTCTTTACCGACGTTGAGCCGGGAAGCATCTATGTCCTTATCTCGAACTTCGACCTGCACAAGAAAGAAGCCGAGGCGCTCCTCAACTCCATCGAATTCCCCGATGACATGGCAGAGGCAGTTTCCGAGGCGCGCGAAGTCGAGATTTCGAGCATCGAGATCAAGTAACGGGACACCCGCACGCGCCTACGCGCACCTGCGCACATGCGCCCCATTAAAGCAACGGGCACCCAACCCCGGGGAGGGCCGACAGCATCGGCCCTCCCCTCTTTTGGACCCGCGCATATTGCCACTTAACGGTGCAAATCGGGCCCTCAGAATGGGACACATGGCCCACCCTTACGAGCCGCTCGCGCGTACAGTAAAGGCAGGTAATCCATGGACGGTTACAGATCGAGGAGGACACGACCATGAAAAAGAAGGCCTTTGCGATTCTCACCCTCTGCATCAGTCTCTTTGCCGCAGTTGCCCTGGTGGGCTGCGGTGGCAGCGGCGGCGCTTCCGGCAGTGGCGGTGGCGGCGGCGCGGAAAAGCCAGCCGTGGATATGAGGACCGACTTCATTTGGTTTAAGGTCGAGGTCCCCGAGGGCGTCGAGATCACCGACGTCGCAGGCGACACGGCCGATAGGGCCCAGTTTAAGTTCACCGAGAGCGAGCACGCCAGCGATCGCTTCATCCCCGTCTTCGACTCTGACAAGAACGCCGACGAGCTGTTCGACTACGAGGCCAAGTGGAAGACCGACTTTGAGTGGACCGAGAATGATCCCGTCAAGTACAACGGCAAGTCCTGGCGTAACGCTTCCTACACGCACACTGGCGGCGTGACGACCGAGTACTTCACCGACGTTGACGGCGGCAGCGTGTACGTGCGCATCGACAACGTCGAAGAGCACAAGGATGCCGTCGAAACCATGATGAAGTCTCTGGAATTTGCCGATGACATCGCCAAGGCCAAGACCGAGGCCATGGATGTTAAGCTCGACGATATCGAGATTAAGCGCTAAGCGACTCGCGAGCGCAACGAAAAACACGAGCGCAGTGCCAACAAGCGGCGGTGCCCCAGCGCTTCGTACTAAGGGAGGGCCGGTAAACCGACCCTCCTTTTCTTATGCCGGTAGCCGACGAACGCAGGATGCCGGACGCCGGAACCACCCCAAATGTGGCAACGGTACGAAAACGGCAAGCACCCCAACACGTCCACCCGCCGATTTATAGCGCCGCGCACACAATTTAAGCCGACACCTTTAAACATCCGGGCAGTATAGTGACCAAAATGAGTGCATAACCGCACCCTGCGAATGGAGGAGTTATGACCGAACACCACGCCATCAGTCGTCGAGCATTTACGTTGGGCCTTGGACTCGCGGCGTTGTCGCCGCTTGCAAGCCTGCCCGAAACCGCGGGATTGGGCCTTCCCATGCGCGCGGCATTTGCAGAAGACACGCCCACATCGGCGGCCACCCTCGACAAGTTCGTCATTCGCCTTCGCCCCGCGGGCTATTTTCGCACCGCGAGCGTCAACGAAGACGGCAACGTCATCGGCAACGTCTGCCACCTGTTTAATGACGGCACGTCCAGCAAGCTCATCCTTGAGAACGTAACGACCAAGAATGACGATACAAACTGGTATGCTATCCGCACCTTGCTCAATTTCGAAGAGCACAAGAAGACGGGCTACAGCATTTGGTCGGTCGATGGCGACTCGGACAAAGATGGAAAGGTCATCCACGTATGGAGTGGCGAGCATGACGGCAAGGCCAGTCGCTCTTTTGCATTCAAGCGTCAATCAAACGGTACCTATATCATCCGAGACCGCACGGTCGAGAAAGAAACCGAGAAAAAAGACATTAAGTACCTGGCCATAGAAAAGGACGGCAAAGACCAGGACAACAATAAGATCTGCCATAAGAGTAAGAGCATTCCGTGGGAGCTCGAGCTTGTCGGCTACGACAAGGGCGAGATCAATACCACGGTTAGAAGTATCGACTGGATCACGTATAGCAGCTACGTCGACGGACCATGCTGGATGAAATACGTCGACGGCAACAAATACCTCGACGAGCTGAGCATCCCGGGCACGCATGATTCGAGCACCTGCAGCGTCGACAACGACACCGAGCCCCAAACCTCGCTTGCAAAGTGCCAGCAGGATTACATCCCCACGCAGTTGCTCGAAGGCATTCGCTATTTTGATATCCGCCTTGGAAAGAACAACGAGAACGGCGACCCCGGCATCGACCATGGAATATGCTACCTGCTCAAAAAAGACGGGGGCTTTATACATCTCTCCGATGTCATCGGTTACTTCAAAACATTTTTGAACGAAAACCCGTCAGAAGCGCTCATCATGCTGGTGTCACGAGGCAACGACGAAGCCACCGACGACAGTGTTACGACGGCTTTCGCCAATGTTATGGACAATAACTCCAATCTGTTCTATACGTCGAGCCATGTCCCCACACTGAACGAGGTGCGCGGAAAGATCGTCCTGCTGCGTCGATTTAAACTCGCCGGCGACAGCGTAGACGGCCACACGTGGGGCCTCGACCTCACCGAATGGGATGACAAGATCAAGGCGCATTCCGGAAAGTCCATGTGCCTTGTGAAATACGAGCAAGGCTTTGAGGCTGCGGGCAATACGGGCGACAAAGAGCCCTATAGCACAGCGGTATATGCCCAAGACCATTACAACTGCACGGGATCCAGTAAGATCGACTGGGTCGATATGGCCCTGAAGGCAGCGTCCGAGTTCGAGCGCAGCACCGTAGATATCACTGCCGCGGACGGGACAACGGTGCAGGCAACGGAGCGCTGCTGGTTTATCAACTACACGAGCTGCACGCAAAACAACCCTTTTACCGCAGCGCGAGTGGTCAACGAGCACCTGTACAAGAGCTCGTATATAAACAATACCGGAGTTGAGAGCACAAAGGCGGACTGCCGCAAGCACATTGGCATCATCGCATCCGACTTTGTTGATGCGGCGCTGGCCCGGAGCATCTACCAGCGCAATTACGATACGGAGCACAAGCAGACGGCTTCGTGCTACCTCCCAGCCCGCATGCACATGACATATGGCGACTCGCTGAGCGACGCCTCGCTCCAGGACGGCAAGACCGTTGGCGAGGGTCATTTCCGCCTCGTCGATAGCAGCAACGTACTCAACGTAGCAGCCTCGGGACATGCGTTTGCCATCGAATATGTGGATGTCGACGCCCTGGGCAACGAGACTGTTACGGGGCTGCAGGGCCCTGTGCCCATCGATATCGATCCACGTGCGCTGACGCCCCATTTTGAGGGACTCGAAGGCCTTAAGGCCGGCGAAGACGTGCGCGCCAAGATTGCGGCATCACTCGAGGGCAAGCTCGAAACCGATGCCTGCACGGCCCAGCTCGAGTTTGTGCACGACGCGGACGGCGCTCCGGGCACGGCAATGGCCGAGGGCGAAACATTTGCCGCAGGAACGTACTGGGTGCGCGTGAACGGTCTCTTGGGCGACGCGGCGCAGAACTACACGCTCGCCAGCGACGGAGCCGCAAGCTTTACCGTTGCAGCCTCGGGCAACGCGGGCGGTACCGGCGCCGGCACCGGTACCGGCGCCAACGCAGACGGCGCCGACAAGAACGGCGGCGGCAACAAGAGCAAGGGCTCGACCGGAAAACTCGCCGACACGGGCGACGGCTCTGGTATCGCCGCCGGGCTCGCCGCTGCCGCTGTGGCGACAACGGTCGCCGGCGCGGCAATGCTTGCCAGTGACCGCGAAAACGCTGGGGACGACAGCGAATAGGCAAGCCCGCCTTTTAGACACATCGACTCAATCGGGGGCGCAGGACACCGTTCTGTGCCCCCGATTTTTACCTTGGCCCGAACGCCGCCATGGGCTACATCACCATGTTCAGCGCGTTAACAAACTCCTGGGCCTTCGCACGACTGCTCAGACTAAAGACGCAAGCGGTTAACAGTCGATTGCGCAGGAAAACGTCGCGACCCTTGATCCTGTTAACGCCCGTGATGTCCTTAAGGTAGACAATCTCGATATGCTTGCCGCCGAAAGTACCCTTCTTGAGCACCTCGATGCGGTTAGGGTAGATCTTGACGTCTTTAAACCTGCCCGAACCTTTGTCCTGGAACAGCAAGGTGTTGTTGTCCATGCGTGTCACTCCCATGGGGTTCGCTAAAACTGCCTCTATGGTCACATTTTAGTCACTGCAAGGCTCCCATGCGAAGGTGCCAGACAGCACAGCAATTCGTGTCCGCGCGAGGCTTTAAACTAAATGCGATAAAGATGCATTCCATAAGAGGAAAGTGGGGCGACAGTGATGGGCGAACTGGTAAACCGTGGAGAATCGGCAATCGTGCCAGAAGTTTTTTACAAGCAGGTTTCCTCGATTCTCAACGCCGCTCGCGACAAGGCCTATACCGCCGTTAACTTTACGATGGTTGAGGCGTATTGGGAGATCGGCAAGAGCATTGTTGATGAGCAGGGCGGAGAGGAGCGCGCCAAGTATGGAGAGGCGCTGCTCAAGGCCCTCGCAATCAGACTTACCAAGGATTTTGGTAAAGGTTTTGAAGCAAGAGAGCTGCGTAAAATGCGTCAGTTCTATCTTGCATTTCCAATTCGGGACTCACTGCGTCCCGAATTGAGTTGGACACATTATCGCAGGTTAATACGCATTCCTGACCCCGAAGCTCGCACCTGGTACATGAACGAATGCGCCGATTCTCGCTGGAGCACGCGTCAGCTCGAGCGCCAGATCAACACCATGTTCCGCGAGCGCCTGCTTGCCAGCAAGGACAAGGAGGCCGTCACCCAGGAAATCCAAAAGAGCGCCCCGGCTCGTCGCCCCGAGGATATCATCCGTGACCCATATGTACTGGAGTTTTTAGGTTTCTCGGACGATACTGCGTTTCGCGAGAGCGATCTAGAGCAGGCGCTCATCACGCATCTTCAGAAGTTCCTGCTGGAGCTTGGCCGTGGTTTCGCTTTCGAGGCGCGCCAAAAGCGCATCACCTTTGATGGGCGCCATTTCTATATTGACCTTGTGTTTTACAACTATCTGATGCGCTGCTTCGTGCTCATCGACCTTAAGACCGATGACCTTACGCATCAGGACCTGGGCCAGATGCAAATGTACGTGAACTACTACACGCGCGAGCTCATGAACGAAGGCGACAATCCGCCTATAGGCATCGTGCTCTGCGCGGACAAAAGCGACTCGATTGTCGAGTACACGCTGCCCGAAGACAACGACCAAGTGTTTGCCGCCAAATACTTGCCGTATCTTCCAAGCAAGGAAGAGCTGGCGCGCGAGCTGAGTGCCGAGTACCGCGCCATCAACGAAGCGACTAATGGCGAAACGCAAGGGTAGCAGCACGTTGCGACCGATACCCCCGACGGCGTTTCATATCCCCCGACATAAGAGGAGCGCTCCATGACAGACAGACCGAAAACGACACTACGCGACTGCATCTATGGGCTTGCCGTCGGCGACGCGCTGGGCGTTCCTTACGAGTTTAGGCCCCGCGGCACGTTCAAATGCACGGACATGATCGGCTACGGCACGCATGGGCAGCCCGCCGGCACCTGGAGCGACGACACGTCCATGACGCTTGCTACCTGTGACTCGATTAGGGAGCTCGGGCACATCGACACCGCGGACATGCGCGACAAGTTCATCGGCTGGATTGCCCGTGGCGAGTATACAATCGACGGCGTTTTCGATTACGGCGGCACGACCGCCCGCGCCTTGCACACCGGCAAAGGAGGCTCCGGCGAGCGCGACAACGGCAACGGCTCGCTCATGCGTATCGCTCCCCTGGCGTTTACCGATGCGACGAACAACGAGATCCGCGAGGTCTCCGCAATTACGCACGCCCACAGAACGTCGACCGACGCATGCATCATATTTGTCGAGCTGATGAGGGATGTGATGAACGACGCGCTCCCCTCGTGGGCACTCCATCTGAAAGGCATGCCTGAGCAGGAGATCAAGTCAGGTGGCTTCGTACGCGACACGCTTAAGGCAGCCACCTGGTGCTTCGTCAACACTAACAGCTACGAAGATTGCGTGCTTGCCGCCGTCAACCTAGGCGACGACACCGACACCACCGCAGCCGTCGCAGGCGCCCTCGCCGGCACGGCCTACGGTATCGACGCAATTCCGCAGGAGTGGATCGATACCCTGCGCGGTAAAGAGTTGATAGAGCAGTGTTTGTTTTAGGACACGCCTTCAACGAAGACAATCTCAGTCAACGCAAATGATTAAGGGACCGCATAAATGATGATTACAGAATGCGCCGTCATGGGTCCGTTCGTCACAGAGCAAAGTACCGTGGGACCGTACACCGTGTTGGTATTCGAATCCCCGCTGCCGCAGAAAAGGGGCGGTTGCCCCGGCCCTTTAGACATTAGCACCTGCGTTGCCCGCGCTTCCAAAGTTGACCGACTGAGGAGCGGGTTCCGCGGCACACCTTGATTTTGCCCGGTGGAGCGGCTCTTTTGCAGCCGTCCCACCGTTTATTTAGATCTACCACGACGGACAGCTCGCACTACTGCGCACTGTCCCGTACCGTTCCCCTACTTCCCAAAGATCGCTGCAAGCAGCCCCTTGCGTTTGGGCTTTTCTTCTCGGTAGGAACCCTCGGCAACCGCTGCCACCTGACGCGGCTGTTCGCCGTCTCCACGACGCACGATCTGGTATAGGAAGGGCGATTTAACGTATTTGACCTCGATGGGCGTGGCGTGCACGGTACTTTCGTTCGATAGATGCAGGCTCGGGTTGAGCGGCGCCACCACATGCGTCTCACGCTTGTCGCTAAACACCACCGCGGCCGCGCGGCCCGTCTGGCCGTTGACGGCGATGCGCACCTGCTCGCCATCGCGGCTGTCCGTCGCCGGGCGATCGACAAAGTAGACCGGCACCATCACCAGGCCGTCCTTATGCTTGCGAGCCTTGCGCGCCCAGGTGCGGATGCTCTTTTTATTGAGCCCCAGTACCGCCTCGGCATCGTTGCCGGCAATGTCGAGCGCCAGCTTATCAATGACCACCTGGTCCTTGGTAGACGCATCGACGGAGACAACGCGGAAGTCACCTTCCTGCATGGCCGGGTCAAACGGCCCAACCTTGGCAAAGTCCCATGGCTCCAGAATGCCCATAAGGCGAACGTCCAGGTAGTTTGCCCGCGGATACGCCCAGTCGAGCACTTCGTAGTACACCAGGGTCTCCTTGCTCAGCCCCTTGCCAGGGAAGGACGCCATCATGCGCAGGTCCGCGAGCGCCATGGGGAAGTAGAAGAGCATCATGTCATTTTGAATCGCGTCTTCCACGTCGTGCCCGGCAAAGGCGTCGGGGTACTGGCGCACCAGCTGCAGCGCGTTGGCACGCGCCTGCTGCGGCGAGATTTCACAGGGAATACCCTGCTCAGGCACATACTCGGCACCAACGCCCATGGTCAGGCGCTTGCTAAACGTGCCGGGCTTGAGAAGATCGGCGACGCCGATCTTATTTCCGCAGGACGGGCACTCAAACACGCGCTGAGTGGACTCGCCTTCAAAGGACGCGCCGCAGAAGGGGCAGGGAATGCTCACGTGCGTGGCTTCTTGGAACTCCTGCGCCGTGCCGCGGTCCTCCCACAGCAGATGCTCCAGAACCGACTGATTGCGCCAGTGTGAATTAAAGAAATACCAGTCCGGGTCCTCCGGGCGCTCGAGTTGCGACACATGGGTGAGTTTAAGTAGCCCATCGACAACCGTCAGCGGCGTATGGCGAATGCCCAGGGCGCTCTTGGGCTCCCCCGCATCGGCCTGCCACGGAACGACCGTGCCGCAATAGGCGCACTCAAAGCTGCGTTTAGCCTGGTGAGAGTACATAGGGCCGCCGCAGTTTTGGCATTTAATGGCAAACATCTCGTCCATGGATACGTCCTCCTTTGCACAGGGGCTGTCGACATTAAGTATGTCGGGCAGGCAGGCACATGCCCATACCCATGTGGCCCAAAATGGAGCACCTGGTCGGACAAGAAGGGCCGCTCGTTAGCTCCAGCAGACCATTGCTGCATTTTCTGAGCATCGGCGCACGGTGCGCTCATGCGAGCTACACTATCCCCTTAAACGAGGATGCGAGGAGATATGCCATGCTATTTGTAAATCGGCTGGTACATACGCTTGTTCCCGGCAGCGAGGACGAGCCGGTCGATACGGCTTGCCGCACCAACGCAGGCTTTGCCGCAAGTCTCATCTGCATTGGCCTCAACATTACCCTGTGCCTAGCCAAGGGCATCGCAGGTCTGCTCGCCGGCTCCGTCTCGCTTATCGCCGATGCCTTCAACAACCTCTCCGATGCGTCGAGCAACATTGTGAGCCTGCTCGGATTCCGCCTTGCCAGCCGCCCGGCCGACGAAGGTCACCCCTATGGCCACGGCCGCTACGAATACCTCGCCGGTCTGTTTGTCGCCGTCCTCGTTTGTGCCGTCGGCATCAACCTGGTGCTCGAGTCCATTACCAAGATCATCAAGCCCTCCCCCACCGCTTACACGCTCGTTTCCCTTGCGGCACTGGCTACATCCATGCTCGTTAAGCTCTGGATGGCCGCATTCAACCGCACCTGTCTCTTATACACATCTGACGCTGCCGACGAACTCTAGGGTGTAGA
>UROO01000053.1 GCA_900549555.1 uncultured Collinsella sp.
CCCGTGACGCCCGTCGCGACGAGCTGACGCACGTGGACGCCAAGGGCGAGGTACGCATGGTCGACGTGTCCGACAAGGCCGAGACTCATCGCATTGCCATCGCCGAGGGCACCATCCTCATGCACCCCGAGACGCAAGCCATGGTGCTGCAGGACCGCGCCAAAAAGGGCGACGTGCTTGCCTGCGCACGCGTGGCGGGCATCATGGCCATCAAGCGCACGAGCGACATCATTCCCATGTGCCATCCGTTGCTCATTACCAAGAGCAAGTGCGATATTGCGCCCATCGCTCCGGTGGGGACGCCTGTCGATGACGTGCCCGAGGGCTGGGCGCCGGCGCGCGCGGACGGGCGGGTTGGCTTTCACGTGCTGGTCACGGCGGGCGTGACGGGCAAGACGGGTATCGAGATGGAGGCCCTGACCGGAGCGAGTGCCGCGTGCCTGACGATCTATGACATGTGTAAGGCGGTCGATCGCGGCATGGAGATCGTCGACGTTCGCTTGTTGCACAAGGAGGGCGGCCGCTCGGGTGTGTGGGATCGTGCGGAGCGTCAGGTTGCTGCTGTTGAGGCCCTGGCCGCTGACGGTGCCGCGCCCGCGAGCGCACCCGTCGCCGTCGCACCCGCAGCTCCCACTCCGGCCGTCCCCGCGATCGCGTTTATCGGCTACCAAAATTCGGGCAAGACCACGCTCGTCGAGAAGGTTATCGCCGAGCTCACCCGCCGCGGCCTGCGCGTGGGTTCGCTCAAGCATCACGGGCACCACGGCTTTGATATCGATGTGCCCGCTAAGGATACCTGGCGCCATCACCAGGCCGGCTCCAAGCACGTGGGCCTTATCTGCGCCACGCGCTGGGCGGAGTACGCTGACACGCGCGAGGAGGACGAGATGCCCGCGCGCGAGCTGCTGTCGCGCTACAACGATGTCGACGTGGTAATCATCGAGGGCTACAAGACCGAGGGCTTCGACAATATCGTCGTCGCGCGCTCCGGTGTCGACCGTCTGCGCGGCAAGAGCTCGCTCGACCTGGTCGACGGTCGCACGATGGCCCTTGCCTGCAACGAAGCCCTGGCACGTCAGGCCTTCGATGCCGGCTTTGCGACCCGAGCCATCAACATCAACGACGCCCGAGCCATCTGCGACCTCATCCAAGACCACCTTTAAGGCTTGACGCTGAACCTGCCAAAAAGGGACAGGTTAATTTGGCAGGTTTTACCTGGGCAAACGTCACTTCCACCACAAAGGGGCCAGGCACCTTTGTGGTGGTTTTTGCTTTGGTAGATGTGTGGGACATGCCTTACAATCTACCAAGTAGTTCATGACGGGCGAAAAACGGAGAGAAGGGGCTTGATGCGTCCTTAATGTTTCGTGCGGATAGATTGATTTGACAGACGGTGGCGAATGCCCGCCGTCCGCATTCATACAAAACAAGGAGTCTCCATGCTCGCCTCTCTTTTCTCAAAGCCTCAATCATCGCTGTCCGTGCAGGCCAAGCGCCTGGTGGCGATGCGCTTTCTCATCTACACCGGCTTTCAGACCAGCTACTTTATCGGCGTCATCGGAACGCTCACCTATGCAGACGATGCCTCGGTCGTGGCGACATCGCTGGCTGTCCTCTTTATGAACGTATTCGTGATCTTGGGATCATTTGCGGGTGGCGCGGCGCTCGACGCCTGGGGTCCGCGCCGTCATTTCTTGCTGAGCATCGTGGGCACGCTGGCAACCGGCGCGGCGATCCTCGTTTTTGGCAGCGCGACTGGCATCGTCCTGCTCGGCGCGGTGCTCCTGGGCTTTGTGATGGGGTTCGCCCAGCCCATCGCCACATCCTATCCAGCCTACCTCACCGACGATCCTGTCGAGCTCAAAGACATCAACTCCGCCATCGCCATGCTTTCAAACGTGAGTATCATCGTTGGCCCTACACTGGGCGGCTTTGTTGCGGCGGCAGCGTCGTCGCGCGCGGTGTTCGTGCTCATGATGCTCTTTACCGCGTTGGCGCTCATTGCCGGTTGGGGCTTTAGGCAAAGTGCAGGTCAGGCCACCACACACGAAGGCAAACTCGCGATTGATGGCATCGCATCGGACGAAGCCAGCCAAGGCCCCGACCCCAGCACGTCCTCCCGTGTCACATTCGCGACCAGCATCAAGACGGTCTTCACCAACAGCGTCCTCGCCCTGCTCTTCTGCATCATCTTTCTTTCGAATTTTGGCTATGGCGCCTTTGACCCGCTGGAGTCGTTCTTCTACCGCGATGTTCTGCATGTCGGTGTCGAATGGATGGGCTGGCTCTCGTCGGCCTGCGGTGTGGGTGCGGTACTGGGCGCCGTGGTCGCGCTCCGCTTGCCACCACACCTGGTCAGCCTTAAAACGCTGCTCGTGGCGCTTATGTCCGTGGGCCTGGGAAGTTTGCTCTATGTGGGAACACCGTACGTGGGCGTGGCCCTTGTCGGCCAGATTGTACTCGGCATAGCTTGGGGCGTCGTCAACCCGCTCCACAACACGATCGTGCAAACGACGGCTCCGCTCGAGCAGCTCGGTCGCGTGAACTCGGTCATGGGCTTTGGCAACATGTTTGCCGGCGTAGCCCCGCTGGCGATTGCCCCGTGGCTGGCGACGACATTTGGCGTGCAGCAGACGCTCGTAGGGGCGGGCATGGTCGTGACGGCAGTTCCCGCGGCGTTGCTGCTGTTTGGCCGCCGGCATTTGGATCGTGCCGCAAAGCAGTAAAAACCATCACAACATTCGATGAAAACCGCGATTTTGCCGAATAACGTTGAATGTTGTGATGGTTTGCGCCCCGGGTCATGCCATCCTGCGGGTCCGGCCACCACAAAGGGGACAGGCACCTTTGTGGTGGTTTTTGCTTTGACGGGCCGCGCCTGCGCCTTGATATACCATGTACACCATTTCCGACCACATTCAGCACCGCCGCACAACCCAGAAAGGCCCCCATGGACACCACCTTCAGCCACATCAAAGCCGTGTTCTGCGATATTGACGGCACGCTGCTCACGAGCCAGCACACGGTGTCCCCGCGCACCGTGGCGGCGATCCACGCCCTGCGCGAGCGCGGCGTACTCTTTGGCCTGTGCACCGGGCGCGACGCCCACGCGACCGAGGCCATGTACGAGCTCTGGGGCATCGAAGGCCTGGTGGACGTGATGGTGGGCTGCGGTGGTGCCGAGGTCATCGACCGCGCGCACGACATCAACGAGCTGAGCTATCCGCTGCCGGGCGAGACCATCGCGCGCATCTGCAAACACATGGCGGACCTTCCGGCAACGCCCGTCTGCCCCCGAGACGGCGTGTTCTACGTGCCCGAGAGCAACGCGTGCGTCGAGCACCTGTCGCGCGTCGACGGCGTGCCCTACCAGGTGGTCGATTTTGCCGAGTTTTTGCGCGAGCCGCAGCCCAAGGTGATGTTTACCATGGCGCCCGAGGCGATGCCGCAGGTCATCAAGCGGGCGTCGACGTTTGCCGACGCCACCGTCAAGGCGGCGGCTCTGCAAACCACGCAGCGGCTCTACGAGTTCATGGATCCGCACGTGTCCAAGACGCGCGGCCTTGTGCGCGTGGCGGAGCTCAACGACATGGAGCTCCAGGACATCTGCGTGTTTGGCGATGCCGACAACGACACCTGCATGGTGGCCGACGCCGGCGTGGGCGTGGCCATGGCAAATGGTAGCGATGCCACCCGTGCCGCCGCCGATTTTGTAACCGCCAGCAACGACAAAGACGGCATCGCGATCTTTATCGAGGAGCATCTGCTGTAGCGCCGGGGGAGAACTACCACGAAGGGGCAGGTGCCTTTGTGGTGGCCTCAGGCGATTTGGACGAATTGATACCGAAAATCTGCGCGCAAATTCAAATATGGTTGTCTGAGCATTACGCTTCTAACCGCCGATGGGTTAAAGATATTCTCATCAGTTTGGTAGGATATTCCTTCCGGTTGATGACCTACTGCTCACGGTCGATTTTCGACCGTGAGCGGGATGTTTGCTCTTGAGCAAAAATTTGTGCAAAAAAATCTAATGCCATTAAAAAATGATGTGCAACTAAATTACCAGTAGAAACAAAAAATAGATAGCGAATAAACGAAGGTAAATCTGAGCAAATGTCAAGAGAATTGAGAATCCGCTACAAAAATGTCGGTTTTGTTGCTCAGATGTCTAAACAATCGTTAAAATTTATACATTAAACGTGCGCAATTACAGATTGCGCAGATACGTTTGATAGTGAAAGAGCAAGATCGCAGTCTCTTGGGGAGGAGACATCGATGAAAGCGAATTCAGACAAATCTAAGCAGAGTAAAAAAGCGACGCGCCGTGTACTGGCAGGCGTTTTGTGCGGAGCCTCCGTTTTGAGCCTGGTACTGTCGCTCGTCATGCCTCCGATCTCGCAGGCCATTGCCAACGATGCCCAGACGGTTTCTACCAAGGCGACCGTTGCAGACGCGGGCGCTTTGGGCGAGGACGCCGGTACAGACGAGAACACTTTGGGCGAGGAGGCCGGTGCAGACAATTCCACGGGCAAAGACGCCAAAAACCGGAATAGTGACGAGACCGAGGGCGACGAGCCTGGCGACGATGCCCAGCTTGAGGGACAGTCCGAGGAAGAGCAGCAGAACGAGGGTACAACGACTTCGGATGGTGAAACCGTTGCTGCGGTTGCGGAAAACGAGCAAACTGGAGCGGCTGCCGGGGAAATAACTAACAAAGATGAACTTTGCAGTAAACTTCAGGGTGTTCAGGCGGGTAAGTCCGCCAGTTTCAAGCTGATGCAGAACATCGAGTACAACGGCCAAATCAATCTCAATAAGAGCGGTAGCAATATCACCCTTGATCTTAATGGCTGCAAGATAAAGCACTCGGGCGAAAACCAGAACAGGCCGCTTTTCAATGTGAGTAATGGTGCCGAGTTTACAATCAAGGATGATTCTAATCAGGATGCTGAAAAGGTCACTCCCGGTCAGAAGCTGGATGATCAAGGCCAGAAGTTTACTAGCGATTATTATGGCAAGAATGCCATGGTCAACTATGACATAGATAACATCCCGACCCTGCTCACCTATTACGTAACCAAGTCGTCCGCTAACGATACGGGCACAACGGAAACGCTTGAAACACATGAGGCCAACATCAAGGGTGCAATTGTCTCAACTGCGTCCAAGGGGTCCACGTTGAAGCTCATCAACGTCTACGAGGGCGGCAAGTTTAACCTTCAGGGCGGTACGCTTACGCAGAAAGAGGGCTGCGGCGTCGGCAACCTCATCTATGCCGAGAACGGTTCTACCGTCAACATGAGCGGCGGATACATTTGCGGCGCTTCTGGCTCGAGTATCGGCGCGGGCATTATGGTATCCAACGACAAAGGTGTCGCCTCGACCCTTAGTCTGAATGGCGGCGTAATTGCCGGCAACAGCGCTTATAGTGGCGGTGGTGTGTATGCCCGTTATTCCGAGGTCACCATAACTAATGGCATAATCTCCGGTAATAGCACACTCAACCAGGGACTCGGTGGCGGCATTATGGCCGAGGGCGGCATCGTGACCGTTTCTGGTGGCTATATCACGAATAATAGAATGGCTAAATTCTGTAGTGAGGATGGCAATGGTTGTCATGGCGGCGCTGGGCTTGCTGCCAATAGCGGCGCCCATGTCACCATTTCCGGTGGCCAGATTACTGGCAACTATTCCGAGGAAGCTGGCGGCGGAGTTTACGTTACCAATCTTAAGCAAGGAGGTATGGCATGGCTCGACATTAAGGGAGGATATATTGCCTCTAACGTGAGCTACCGATCTGAAGGTGCCGGCATCCGAGTGGGCCAGAGGGTTGACGCGATGATTAACGGCACTCCAGGCAGCAAAGTCTACATCACTAATAACCACTGCATGTCTCGCTTTGACTGGGGCGGAGGCGGCATCTTCGTCCAGGGCTGTAATGAGACCCCATCTGAAGCGGGCAGGCTATTTGTCTATAGCTCCTATATTTGTCTATAGCTCCTATATAAGCAGCAATACAGCCGGTGGCTACGGCGGTGGCGTTGCAGTCTGCCCCACGGGCAAGACGTTGGTAACGAACACTGAGGGCACGGCAATCTTTGGCAACTCATCTGCCGGCGCTGAGTATGATATCGAAGGCCATAAGAATAAACCTTACAAAAAAGATAACAATTCCGGCAATGACGTTACGCCCCATCTTTCAGGTGGTGGTCATGACAAGAATCAAGATAAAGATGCATACAACTCGGAGGTGTTTCGCAAGAACGGTCATGCCGATTTCTTCCTTGCGGCAAAGGCTGGCCATACTGATCCGATTGCGGCAGTAATCGGCAAGATGCTCGGCGGCGGAGATGCCAAGTATTGGGGAAGCAAAGAACGCAGTGATAACAAAGAACTCAGTGATAACAATGAACTCTATGAGGCTATCAATATCCCTGCCAATGGCGGCGTGAAGATTTATCGGAGCGTCGGTCTGTCTTCGGGTGTCACAGCTGGAAGTGATGAAGCGAATAAAGCGCAGGAAGCTGCCGGAACTTTCATCACGGGCAACTATTCCTGGGACCATGGCGGCGGAATCATGTCGAATGGCGACTTGTACCTAGGCGTGCCTGCGGATACGTATGTCTACCCGAGCCTTAAGCTGAAGGCGTCAAAGGAGCTGAACGGCCGCGACCTCAAAGATGGGGAGTTCTCCTTTACGGTCTACCGCAAGGGTTCGGATGATCCTTTCACTAATGGGACATTCAATCGCGACGCTTGCACTAAGGTAGGAACAGCAAATAATGATGCATACGGCAACATCACGTTTAACCTTGGTGAGCAGTTCGCAGCGAGCGGTACGGCTGACACGATTACATATTACCTAGCCGAAAATGCCGGAAAGGTTTCCGACATCACATATGACCCCGCCGTGTACGAGATTAAGGTGACAGTCAAAGACAACACGACTGTGCTCATGCATGTTCCGACTCGGGGCGATCCGAACAAGACCACAGAGCTCAAAATCCATAACTACGAGATCGAAAACGTGAGCGCGGTCGAGCATCCCAAGGGCGAAACTTACTCCCAGAACGTTGTTGTGAAACGAGATACTACTGAGGGCTATTATTCGATTGTCGGCCCCGGCGAGGGTAAGACCTTCACCAACGTATACACCTCGTACGATTCGAATGGTTCCTGGGTCCCTAAGGCAACTAAGGTCGTTAAGGGTGGCGAGATGAAGGAGTTTACGCTCGAGTTTGCGGATAACGAGAGCTTTACGGGCGACAGCGTCAAGACCGTCTCGACCACTGCCGGTGGCCGCAATCCTCAGACCAAGGACTTCCCCGCGATTACTTACACGCTTGACAGCTTGAAGAAGAATGATACTGATGTTCCGGGCCGTGGCGCTTCCAAGACCTTCAGGTACTTTGTGCGCGAGAAAACCGATGGTTCGCTGTTCTCGCACTACAAGTACGACAAGTCGGTCTATCGATTTGATGTCACGATGACGGACCAAAAAGACGGAACAATCAAGGCCACCACGGTAACCTACACCAAGATCAAGGACGCTGGCGGTAATCCTATCGACGACCAGGAGCCCATTGTCTTTGACAGTAACAATCCCAATGAGCACGGCCCCACCTTCACCAACACCTACTCCACCTCTTTACCCCTTTCTGGTATGTCGGGCGTCACGCTGACGTACCTTGCCGGCGCGGCGGTGCTTTGCGCTGCTGCGGCCTGGATGCACATTCGTCGCAAGGCGAATGCGAAGGGAGGCGAGCGTCGTGAATAAGAAAGTTTGCTCCTTCCCGATCTTGTTTGCGCTGCTTGCCCTCCTGATCGGCACCTGCGCGGTTGTGTTCCCCGCTTCCGCGCAGGCCGCGCCGACCTCGACCGGTTCCATCACGGTGAGCGGCACCGTGGCGAGCAGATACGACGCCTACCAGATCTTTAGCGCCAACGTCGTCGACGGCGACAGCGACGCCAAGATCGCCACCAACCTCGCCTGGGCAAGCGACGCCGTGCGCGACGCCGCGCTGCCTGTGCTGCACAGCGCCGGCATGCCCAATTCCCAGACCACCGCGCAGGAAGGTGCCGAGTGGCTCAACACCGATTCCCACCTTACGAGCGCGCTGAGCGCACAGCTCGCTCGTTTCCTCCAGAGCTCTGGCGCCGTGCCCGTGGCCCTCAACGCGGGCACGACGGCCGAGCTGCCCTGCGGCTACTGGCTCATCGTCGCCGACGACGACGCCATCGCCCAGGGCGAGGCCGGCACCGCGCCGATCATGGCCCTGGTGGGCGGCAGCGCCGTCACCGTCAAGCCCAAGGCGGCGACCCCCAAGGTCGCCAAGCATGTGCTGGAGGACAGCACCGCCGCCTGGCAGAAGGCCGCCGACGCCACGGTCGCCGACGACCTGTACTGGCGCCTCTCGGCCACGGTCCCGGCGGGCCTCGCGGCCTACGACACCTATACGGTGCGGTTCGTCGACACCATGAGCGCGGGGCTCGACCCCTCCAAGGTCACTGCGAGCATGCGCGTGTACGTGGCGGCGGGCGCGGACGGCGACTTCGACGCCGTCTCGGCCGGCAGGGACGGGCGCGTCGGCACCGAGCCCGCGAAGGGCTGGACCGACATCACGGCCCAGTGCGCCACCAAGGTAGCGGCCGACGGCAAGACCTTCACCGTGCGCACCGGCGACCTGATTGCCGCGCTCGGCGGGGCCGACGCCTTCACCGCGGGCGCCCGCGTGGTCGCCGTGTACAACGCGCCGCTCAACAGCGCATGCAACCACGGCATCGCGAAGGGCAACCCCAACGAGGTCTACCTGCGCTACCCGCGCTCTCCCTTTGCCGACCAGTCCGGCGATGCCGGCTTTACCCGCACGCCGAGCGACGATGCGTGCGCCTACACCTGGGATCTCGCGCTCATCAAGCGCGGTAGCGACGGCGACAAGCCGCTTGCCGGGGCGGTCCTGAGCATCGCCGACGACCGCGGTCGCACACTGGCGGCCGACGGCACGTGGGATGCGGAGGGCAAGGCCACCGTCACCACGGGCGAGGACGGCCGCGTGACCGTCTCGGGCGTGGACTCGGGCAAGCTGGAGGTCCGCGAGCTCAAGGCACCCAAGGGCTACACCGCCTTTGAGGGCACGCGCTCCGTGACGGTCAAGGCCGAGGGCCTGGACGTCGACCAGGTGGCCGCCGCCAAGCCCAAACTCACCATCACGGCCGAGTCGCCCCTGCGCGCCGACAGCGCGGACGGGTCGACGGGCAGCCTGGAGGCGTCGCTCATCAATACGCCCACCGGCACACCCCCTAGCATTACCACCGGAGGCTTTATGCCCTCGACTGGCGATATGGCAATGTACGCCGCGGCCGCCGCAGCGGTCGCCGGAGCCGCGCTCATCGTGGTCGCGCTCCTGGTCAAGCGGGGAGGTGGCAGCCATAAAGAGTAGCTGGCAGCCCCACAGAGAGCGGGGCGAGACGTAGCGAAGCAGATGCAAAGACACAGACAGACAGATTTAGATCAAATGGAATTCGAGCAGAAAGCAGAGGAAAAGAAGATGAGCATGAGCAAGAACATCGCACGCCTAGCAGTAACCGCCGGCCTCACAGCAGCGCTGAGCTTCGGCGGCGTCATGGCCCCGGTCACGATGGCGTTTGCTGATGGTACGACGGGCAGGATCACGATCAATAAGGTCGACGACGCCAAGAAGGACAATACGTTCAAGGCCTATCAGATCTTCACGGCCAAGGTTATTGACGCCCAGGACGGCAGCGGCAAGATTGCTTCTGACGTTAAGTGGGCAGTGGGCGATCAGGCCCAAAAGGACATTATTACGGCTATTAGGGGTAGCAAAGACTATTCGGATTCTAAAAGCCAGTTGCCAACAGAGGATCCCATAACTGCCCAAGATGTGGCAGATTGGCTTTCCGCAAATGTTACGACTACTACTGCCAGCGCGAATGGTGCCAAGGGGACGCGAGTCGCTCCTGGCGACGTACTGTACTCGATTGCTAAAGCTGTGATTAATAACGAGACCGCTGTCGGCAATTCTATCAAGGCAGGCAATTCGTGGACGTGTTCGAACGATGGCTACTACCTCTTCGTATCTGACGGTCTTACGGATACGACCAAGCCGAACACTGGCACCTCCCCGATTTTCACTATCGTGGGTGGTAACCCCGTGACGGTCACCGAGAAGACCAGCATCCCCACGGTCGACAAGCAGATTCTCGATGACACTGCTGGTACGGATGCTGCCAATGCCGAAGAGAGCAACTGGAAGAATAGCGGTGATGCTTGGATCGGACAGGATATCGACTACAGGCTGACCGGTCACGTTGCGGACAATATTGCCTCGTACGATACCTATTACTATGAATTCCAAGATACGCTGAGTAAGGGTCTTAAGGTTGTAAAGAACTCCGATGGCTTGCCGAACGGTTTGCATGTCTATATCGTTGATAACGGCAGCAAGAAAGAGGTTGCACCAGACGCTGACAAGGGCTACACGGCGACTGTGACCCCCGGTGAGACTGAGCTCCTTAATGTTTCTTTTAAAAATCTTAAGACGGTTCAGACTGCTAAGGGAGAGCCGATTGAAGTTGGCGCCGCTTCCAAAGTGGTCGTGACCTACAAAGCCCAGCTCACCAGTGATGCCGAATACACGACCACCGGCAACACCAATGAGGTCAAGCTTGTCTATTCCAACAATCCCATGACTAATGATAGGGGCACTTCTGAGTCGGACAAGGTCACTGACTACGTCTTTGGTCTCGATGTCACTAAGACTGACGCTGACCCGAACAACCCTAACGCCAAACTCGTTGCTGGCTTTACGGTCAAAATGATCAAGGAAGGGCCTAATAAAGACGTTGAAAAATGGTTGAAGCGAGATGGCAGCTTTAGCAACAACGCAAACGACGCCTATACGTTTGAAACCACGGGGGAGCACAACACGGTCTCTATTCCCGGGCTTGTTGCGGGCACATACCTGATTTCCGAGAGCAAGACGCCTGCGGGCTACAACACCATCGCCGACTTCGAAATCACGGTGACGCCTGAATTCAATAAAGACGGCACGCTTAAAAAGCTCAGCGTGACTCCTGGTCCTGGTTCCGATATGGTCACTGCCAAGATTGAAGATGGCACGACCACGACCAAGATTCCCGTCACCATCAGGAACAAGAAGGGCTCCGGCCTCCCCCTCACCGGTCTTAACGGCGTGACCTTCACCTGGATCGCTGGTGGCGCGGTGCTCGTCATCGGCGTGGCGCACCTCATCCGCAGCCGTAAGCAGGCTGAGGAGTCCGAGCAGGAGTAACGCTCGCTCACCCATCCCTTTGGCAGGTGGGATGCGATGGCCATGAGACTTGCGGGCACTTTTCTCGTCCATCCACGTTCTTGCTTTGCCATTCTCTTTTCGGGGCAGACTCCGCATTGGAGTTTGCCCCGTTTTGTATCTGCGAGCTCGCGCTGCGCTATCCTGCTTGGTGCAGCTCTCTAGCGCAACCTGACGAAAGTGGTGTGGCCGATGTCACGTGCAAACAAACACTCCAAGCCCGCGGGCGGCAAGCGCCGTCGTAAGCGACTGCCGCGTTGGGCCGACCGGCTCATCACCATTGTCATCATCCTTATTGGCGTGGGCCTTATGACCTGGCCGTGGATCTTGGACCGGCTCGAGGCCTCGGGCGTGTTCAACCAGATCAGCACGGTGTCCAGCACCGTGGACGCGCTGTCTGCCGAGGAGCGCGAGCGCATCCTGCTCCAGGCGCGCTCCTTTAACGAGCAGCTGGCGGGCGAGGCCACCGAGCTTCCTGCCGACCAGATCGAGCCCTACGCCCAGCAGCTCATCTTTGACCGAGACCCCATGATGAGCTGGGTCGAGATCCCCTCCATCGACGTGAGCATGCCCATCTACCACGGCACGAGCGAAGAAGTCCTTATGGCGGGCGTCGGCCACCTGGAGGGCACGAGCCTGCCGGTGGGCGGCACCTCGACGCATTGCGTGCTCACCGCGCACTCGGGCATGCGCAACCTGAGCATGTTCGACGACATCCATTCGCTGGAGCCCGGCGACCTGGTGCTGCTGCACACCATGAACAAGACGCTCGCCTACAAGATGGTGGACTCCGAGGTGGTGCTGCCCGAGGAGATGGAGTCGCTGACCATTGAGCCCGGCGCCGACAAGGTGACGCTCGTCACCTGCACGCCCTACGGCGTGAACGACCATCGCCTGCTGGTGCATTGCGTGCGCACCAAGTACAACAAGAAGGACGTCGACAAGCAAAAGTCGCTGGCCGGTCGCCACTGGGGCAAGCGTGAGTTTGCCGTGCTTATCGTGGTCGTGGCCATTGTGCTGTTGCTGCTGGACATCGTGATCCACGCGGTCCGCAAGCGCCGCAAGGCCAAGGCCTCGGCATAGGACGTCGTTCAGAACCACCACAAAGGGGACAGGCACCTTTGTGGTGGTCGGGACTTCCAAACCATCAC
>UROO01000054.1 GCA_900549555.1 uncultured Collinsella sp.
AGGCAATGTTGTAGTCAATGGCCGGATTTGCAGTGAGCGTGTAAATCATGTAAGTTCCTTTCACAAGGCAACGTGTTAGTGAAAGTATATTCCACGCTTCGGGAAAAGACCATAGCAACTCGGCGAACGGTGCAGAACGCGTGCAGGGCGGCGGGATGACGGGCAAAAGAAACAGGGTCCTTGTCCTGTCGTTCGCCCACAATATACAAAAATGGCGCCCCGGCCAAAACCGGGGCGCCATGCACGCGAAAATAATGAGTTTCGCTTACTTGCGATCGAGCTTGCGGACAGCAACGCGCTTGCTGTACTCATCGACGTGGCCGAAGTCGCCGATGCCGACGGACTCGGCGACGTTAGCGCCGGTAGCCATAGCGAGCTTCATGGCCTCCTCGACGTTGTCGCGATCCCTGTACCACTTGTGCAGGAACGCAGCGAGGGTGCAGTCGCCGGCGCAGACAGAAGAGACCAGCTTGATGTTGAACTCACGCTTGGCGTACCAGATGTCCTCGCCGTTGGAGAAGTAAGCGTCGCCGCGGCTACCACGGGTGAGCAGCACGTTCTGAACGCCGGCATCGTGGGCGAGCTTCATGGCAACGCGAACCTCGTCGTCGGTGTCGACCGGCACGCCGAAGATGGCCTTCATCTCGTGATGGTTCGGCTTAATGAGCAGCGGCTTCTTGTGAGCGAGCTCCTTGAGCTTGTCGGAGGACAGGTCCAGGACGACGTCGGCGCCACGAGCCTGAGCGTGCTCCATAACCTGGGCCAGGAAGTCGGGCGTAGCTTTGGGAGGCACGGAGCCGGAGACAATCAGGCACTCAAGATCGCCCGCGGTGTCCAGGATGTTGTAGAGCTCCTTCTGATGCTCCGGCGTAATCGGGGCGCCGGGGTTCAGGATGCCGTACTCGTGCTGGCCATCGTTGACGTAGGTGTTGATACGCGTGATGCCGTCGGTCCAGACCGGGCGGCACAGGCAACCCAGGTTCATGACCTCCTCGACGATAAACTTGCCCGTGAATCCGGCGAAGAAGCCGAGCGCGACGGTGTCGACGCCCATCTTCTTAAAGGCGAAGGACACATCGAGGCCCTTGCCGTTAGCCGTGTAGCTGGCCGAGCCGGTGCGGACGTTCTCGTCGGGCTCGAGCGGAGAGCTCGAAACCGTCATGTCGACAGCCGGGTTAGCGGTTAGCGTGTAGAACATTTACAGTACCCCCTGTATATGTGAGGGCCGCGTGGCCGGCCCATTCCAACCACGCGGTTACCTCTGATACCAAATTAGCGAGCTGCGGACTCGAGCAGTGCCTTGACCTCGGCGGCGGTGTTGCAAGCGAGAGCCTTCTCGGCAAGCTCGTCGCACTCGGCCTTGGTCCACTGGCTGATGGTCTTGCGGGCGCGCAGGATCGACGGAGCACTCATCGAGAACTCCTCCAGGCCCCAGCTGATCAGCAGCGGCTCGAGCAGCGGATCGGCAGCGGCCTCGCCGCACATACCGACCATGATGCCGGCCTTCACGCCGCTCTCGATGATGTTCTTGAGCGAGCGGAGCACGGCGGGATAGTACACCTGGTACAGGTTGGAGATGGTGTCGTTGCCACGGTCGGCGCACATGGTGTAGCCGATCAGGTCGTTGGTGCCGATGGAGAAGAAGTCGGCGACCTCGGCCAGACGGTCAGCGAGCAGCGAAGCGGCAGGCGTCTCGACCATGATGCCGACCTCGATGTTCTCGTTGAACTTACGGCCCTCTTCGGTCAGCTCGGCCTTGCACTCCTCGACGAGCTCCTTGACGGCCAAGACCTCCTCGACGCAGGTGACGAGCGGGATCATGATCTTGACGTCACCGAAGGCGCTGGCGCGCAGCAGGGCGCGGAGCTGGACCTTGTACTGGTCGGGGTTGGCCAGGCAGTAACGCACGGCGCGGAAGCCCATGAAGGGGTTGTCTTCCTTGACCATGTGCAGGTACGGAATCTCCTTGTCGCCACCCACATCGAGCGTGCGGATGATGACCGGAGCACCCTTGAGCGCACTGGCGACCTTGCGGTAGGCGTTGAACTGCTCCTCCTCGGAGGGAAGCTCGGCGGAGTCCATGAACAGGAACTCGGAGCGGAACAGACCGATAGCCTCGGCGTCGTGATCAAGCGCGTTAGGCACGTCGTCGGGGTTACCGATGTTGCAGGCGATGATCTTCTTGATGCCATCGGCAGTCACGGACGGCTTGCCGCGGAAAGCCTCGAGGGCCGCCTTCTCGGCAGCGAAGGCCTCGGCCTTGGCGGTGTAGGCGGCGAGCGTCTCCTCGTCGGGATCGGCCTCGACGATGCCCTTGCCACCGTCGACGACAACGGTCATGCCGTTGCGCAGCGCGGTGCAGCTGTTGGAAACCGAAAGGACAGCCGGAATCTCGAGGGCGCGCGCGATGATCGCGGAGTGCGACGTGCGGCCACCGGTCTCGGTGACGATACCGGCAACGTGGGCCTTATCGATCGTGGCGGTCATGGACGGCGTGAGGTCGTGCACGACAACGACGGTGTTCTCGGGCAGAACGGAGAGGTCAACGACCTCCTTGCCCAGCAGCTCGGCAAGAATACCGGTGCGGATGTCGGCGATGTCGGCAGCGCGCAGACGGAACATCTCGTCGTCCATGGACAGGAACATGTTCTCGAACATGGTCGAGGTGTCCATGAGCGCCTGCTCAGCGCAGGTGCCGCCGTCAATGGCGGCGTTGATGGCGTCAGTCATGCCCGGATCCTGAGCAAGGACAATGTGTCCGCTCATGATCTCGGCCTCGGCCTCGCCCACCGTCTCCTTCATGTGGTCGGCCTGAGCCTGGGTCTTCTCGCAGAAGACCGAAAGAGCGGACTGATAGCGCTCCTTCTCTACTGCCGAATCAGCAACCTCGTGCGGCTCAAACGTCAAGTCGGGATCGACGGCGACCATGACGGTGCCGATACCGATACCCTCGGATGCGTTGACTCCCTGATACATTCCCATTCCTCTCTCCGTGTCATGTGATAAAGCGTTTTGCCATATCCATGACAAAAGAGCGCAGCTACCTTAATACAGGTCACTGCGCCCCCAAGTATGAACTTAATTGTTCAACATGCGACCCGTTTGAGTTCTACTCGCCAAGACCGCTCTTGATGAGCTCGATGGCAGCAGCCAGAGCCTCGGCCTCGTCGGCGCCATCGCACTTGACCTCGACCTCGGTGCCGCAGGGGATACCAGCAGCCATGAGGGCCATCGGGGACTTGCCGTTGACCTCCTTCTCGGGGGTGACGACCGTCACGTCGCAGGCGTACTTGCCCATGGTGGAGGCGAAGAGACCAGCAGGACGCATGTGAAGACCCTGAGGATTAACGAGGGTAGCCTTCTCAGAAACCATAATTGACTCCTTTTTTGTGTTTAACCCCTGTCATGCATGCGGCAGGAGTCAGATTCACGACGTTGTTTATATTAACTCACATCAAACTGTTTTTCATTGTGTTTCGCACGAATTATTGGACGGATGTCGTTGCTGGCCGCTTGCTCGCCCACAGAGGGCCGGTCGCGGCCTGTGAGATTTCCTGCTCTACAGTCCTGCTCGCACGAAGAGCACATTAAGTGCTCTTCGGCTCGTGCGGAACTCGCGATAAATCTCACAGGCCGCGACCGGCCCTCTGTGGGCGAGCAAGCTGCGAAAACTCGATCGGTCCAGAGCAATATCGTGCGAACGGAATTCTGGCTGAATATTTGTCCGCACGGACGATCCGATAGACAGGCCGCGCTATCCCCTTCTTCTAAGTTGCGGTGAAATAGGGACTGGATTTGGGGTTGAATCGTTTAAACAGTCCCTATTTCACCGCAACTTATGAGAGGGATAGAAAAAGGCGGGGACTCCTGGTGGAGTCTCCGCCTTATATACAAGGGGCGATGTTACTCGCGAGTTGCGGGATTAGACCAGACGGGCGTTGATCGTCTTGGCGATCTCGGCGGCGTCGGTGGAACCCTTGACGGTGGCACGGAAGCCCTCGTCCATGAGCGCCTCGGCGACCTTGGACAGGATCTTGAGGTGCGTGGTGCCAGCCTGGGCACCGGGGATGAGCAGAGCGATAGCCACGTTGACGGGAGCACCGTCCATGGTGTCCCAACCGGTCACGCCAGAGTCGTCCTTGACGACGATAACGGCGGCCTCGGTAATGGCATCGGACTTGGCATGCGGAATAGCGAAGCCCTCCATCATACCCGTGGTGCCCTCGGCCTCGCGAGCCAGGAAGGCGTTCATCACGGCATCGGCGTCGCCAGCGACACCGGCCTTGACGGCCTGGTTGGAGACAAAGCTCAGGGCCTCGTCACGAGAAGCGAAGTTCTCGGCGACAAAAACGTTCTCGACCTTCACGAAGTCGGCAGCCTCGGCCTTGGGGGCCTCGACGGCAGCGGCCTTGGGAGCCTCGACCGGCTTAGCGGAAGCGGCAGGAGCGGCCTTCTGGTTCTTCTCGAAGTCATACTTCTTGAAGGCAACGAACAGGATGCCACCGACCACGGCGCCGATGAGGATCGCGAGGACCCACAGCGGACCGTTCTCGACAACGGGCAGGACCAGGAAGCCACCGTGGGGTGCCGGATCGTGGACGTTGAACATAATGGTCAGGATCGAGGCGATGGAGGAACCGAGCATCATGATGGGCATGACGGGCCAGATGTTCTTGGTCATGAACGGAATGGCGCCCTCGGTGATGTGGGTGCAGCCAAGGATGAGGTTGACGACACCGGCGTCATGATCCTCCTGGCTGAAATACTTCTTGCCGACGATGACGGCGAAGGTGGTGATCAGCGGCGGAACGATACAGGCGGCAGAGACGGCAGCCATGAAGTTGGTGCCGAAGTTGTAGGTGTCGGTGCCGACACCGGCAGCCAGAGCCTCGGTGAGCATAGCGGTACCGGTGACGTAAGCAGCCTTGTTGACCGGGCCGCCCATGTCAAAGGCGCACATACAACCGATAGCAAGACCCAGGACAACAGCGCCAGAGGCAGACAGACCCTTGAGGAAATCCATCATGGCGGTGTTGATGGCAGCCATGGGGCCGGAGATGCCGAGCATGACCAAACCGACGATAGCAGTCGAGAACAGCGGGTACAGGAAGATGGCCTTGAGGCCGTCCAGGTTCTTGGGCAGACCGGCAAAAACCTTCTCGAGCAGAAGGATGACATAGCCGGCAAGGAAGCCGCCGACAATGCCGCCCAGGAAGCCGAAGCCCACACCGGTGCCGCCAGCATCGATCATGTGTGTATCGGCGTTAACAGGCAGACCCTGGATGGCAATCATACCGGCGACGAAGCCGGGGACGAGTGCCGGGCGCTTGCCGATGGACTCGGCGATGTAGGCGGAAAGCACGGGAACCATGAGGTTCATGGCAATGCCGCCGATGATCTTGAGCATAGCGGCGAAGCTGTTGTAGTCGGCAGCCGTCGAATCGAAGGACGTGATGCCCCACAGGAACGAAACGGCGGTCAGGACGCCACCGGCGACGACGAAGACCAGCATGTGGCTGACGCCGTTCATGAGGTGCTTATAGATGATGTGACCGATGGATTCCTTCTCCTCGACCTCATCCTCGACATCGGCAGCAGCGGCAACCGTATCGTCGCCCTTGGCGGCGAGTGCGCGGTCGATCAGCTTGCCGGCAGCCTCGACGGACAGAGCCTTGGAAACACCAACGGAAACCATGGGCTTACCAGCGAAACGCTCCGCCTGGACATCCTTGTCGGCTGCGACGACGACGGCCTTGGCACCAGCGATCTCACTCTTGGTGAGCTCGTTCTCGACACCGACCTGGCCATGGGTCTCGACCTTAATGGTCAGACCGCGCTCGGCAGCTGCCTTCTCCAGCGCCTCCTTCGCCATGAAGGTGTGCGCGATGCCGGTCGGGCAACCGGTGGCGGCGATGATGTCAAACTTAGCCATGTGTCCCTCCTTCTTGAGTACTGCGCCCGCAGGCGCTCCCCTACACGCGCTTCGATGCGCGTTTTTCCACATCTGAAAGATACCAACCCACCGCTTAGACGAGAAGAAATACAGCTCATTTCTCCGGTGAAAGGTTCTTTCATTACCGTAAACGGTCGATGAAAGTTTACCATCAACTATTGAAACGGCAAGGTGTATCTTGTAATTGAAAATGCCCCTATACTACGACATTACTAAACAAGTCCGATTTTTATGCCAGCCAGGAGCCATCCCATGTCCGATAGCAGCAAGAGCGCACTCTCCCTTATTAGCACGCACAAAGGGTACAGCGAGTCCGAGCAGCGCATTGTCGACTATATCCTAGAGCATCAGTCCGAGGCACCGCGCCTGACAGCTGCCCAGCTCTCGCGCGCCGCCGCAACCTCCGAGGCAACCGTCTCGCGCTTCTGCCGCAAACTGGGTTTTGGCAGTTTTCGCAGTTTCCAGTTTTCACTAGCGCGCGATCTGGAAAGCCAGCGCAATGAAGGCCTCACTGACGAGGTCTCGCTCGACAATATGGAGCAGAGCCTCAAGAATATTCTCGCTGCCAAGGTCAGCGAACTCAATGCGACTATCGATGGCATTGATCACGACACGCTGACAGCCGTCGTGCACGCGTTTAAGAACGCAGGGGCTATCGAGTTTGCAGCCGTAGGCAACACCAACGCCGTCGCGCTCGACGCGACGTTTAAGTTTTCGCAGCTGGGCCTACGCTGCATGGCAAGCACCATCAGCGAGACCTCGATTGGTTTTGCGCTCACGTTGCGCCCCGGAGATGTCATCGTGCTGATCTCGAACTCCGGCAAGTCGCGTCGACTGAATCGCATGGCAAAAGCGGCTCGCGGCTGTGGCGCCACCGTTGTCGTCATCAGTAGCGACAGCAAGTCCCCGCTTGCTCGCCTGGCAGACTACACCTTTAATACTGTGAACCACGAGGCACTGCTCACCACGGGCGACTTTGCGTTCTCCAAGATGAGTGCCACGATGATCATCGAGGTTATCTACAACTTCCTGCTGCCCGAGATTGAAGACGCCCGCGAGCATATCAGCTACTACGAGGAGCTCATCCAGCCGGATAAGGTCGTGGAGTAGGTTTTAGCAGGAGTGTTATGTACCGTTCCCACAAAACTATGCCGGTTTACTACGATGAAATCGGAATATGCGACCACATCGTGTTTTAAAAGAAAACCGCAGGGGTTCTACCTGCGGTTTTCTTTTTACAATTTTAGCTGTGCTCGAGCTACGCCGATTCATCGTAGTAAACCGGCATAGTTTTTGACGGTCGGGCCAGACAAGCAAGTGGCGGTACAACAATTGCTGATATTTTGTCCCCGCCAACACTGTCAGCTCGTTCTAACCTCGAGCCTCTTCCAACATCTGCTTGGCATGTGCCAGGCTTGCCTCAGATTGATCGCCACTCAGCATACGGGCGATCTCTGCGATGCGGGCGTCCCCGGCCACCTCATCCAGATGCGTCTGGGGAACGTCGCCGGGCTCTTTGCTCACCACGTAGTGTTTGTCGGCCATGACAGCGACCTGTGCCAGGTGGGTTACGACAATCACCTGATGCGTAGCGGCGAGATCTGCTAGCACGCTCGCGAGGGCACGTGCTGTAGAGCCGCCGACACCGGCATCGACCTCGTCGAACACCAGCGTATCCACGCCGTCCGCGTTACCGAGAACGACCTTGCTCGCCAGCATGACGCGGCTCAGCTCGCCGCCCGACGCAATGCGGCGCAGGGGGCGCGGCGTCAATCCGGCACCACTGCGATACAAAAGCTCATAGCTCGAAGGCCCCGCCAGCGTCCATTCGGCACGCGGAAGATCGCGCGACTCCCAAACGAGCTCGGCGTCGCCCATCTCCAGGCGCGCCATCTGACGGCCAACCTCGTGGCAAAAGCGAGGGGCTGCGGTATTCCGCACGCGTTTAAGCGCCTTGGCAGCAGCAAAAAGCTCGCGTTCGGCACACCCGAGCGCCTCGCGAGCCTTCTTGATCCGCTCATCACCATCATCGACCAGCGACAACAGCTCTTGTGAGCGATCGCGCATGGCAAAGACATCGCCCATGGTGGGTCCCCACTGACGTAGCAAACCCTTAAGATCGGAATAACGCTCGCGCATACGAGCCAGCTCGCGCGGATCGAAAGCGACCCCATCGCGATAGGCGCGCAGCTCGTTGGCACAATCCTCGAGCGAGATGCAGGCATCCGAAAGCGCATCGGCGATGTCGCCCAGCTTGCGGTCGACGGTCGCCATGCGGGAAAGCTCCGCCACGGCACTGTTCACGGCATCGAGCGCTCCCCCTTCAGCTGCAAGCGATGCATGGGCATCGTTGGCCGTGGCCACCAACACCTCAGCATGCTCGGAGCGCGGCAGCAGCTCCTCGAGCTCCTCATACTCGCCCGGTTTGGGGTCGACCTCGGCGATGCGCTCCATGGCGAAGCGCGCCTCCTCGACGCGACTCCCCTGCGCACGCGAGGCCTCTTCGACGCGACGGACCTCCTTGGCAGCCGCACGCGATGCCTTAAAGCAAGCACGGTAGTGCTCGAGCGCCTCGAGTGCCGGGCGCCCTGCCCAGGCATCGACCATGGCAACATGATGCGCCGGGTCGAGCAGGCGCTGGTGCTCGTGCTGACCGCAAAGATCCATCATCACGCCGACGCGCTCCGAAAGTTCGCGCACGCTGGCGATGCGGCCGTCAATTTTTACGCGGCTGCGGCCCTCGGCAGAAAGGCTGCGCTGCACGGTGAAGCCCTCCGTGTCGTGCGGGCCATCAAACAGGCGCGCCTCGACGCTGGCAAGCGCCTCGCCCTCGCGCACCGTCGACGAATCCGCTCGCTCGCCCAAAATGAGCTTGAGTGCCGAAAGCAGCGCGGTCTTACCGGCGCCGGTTTCTCCAGTCAGAACCGTTAGACCCGTGCTCGGAACCAACGTCGCCTCGCGAATGAGTGCAATGTTGGAAACCTGCAGCTCATCGATCATGACGCACTCCGTAGAACACGCGGCTCACCGAGTTATAGAAACTCTCGGGACCATAATCAAGCAGCAGCACATCGCCGGGACCACGGCGCACAGCCACGCTCTCGACCGTGCCATCGCAGGTAATAAACTGTCCATCGATGGCGATCGCCGGAACGCTCGGGCGGTCATCGGACATAAAGATCTCCACGACATCGCTCGGCGAGGTCAAAAAGGCGCGAGCCTGAATGGTATGCGGAGCGATGGGCACACAGACCATGCCCGTGTAATCGGGGCTGACAATGGGGCCGCCGGCGGAAAGCGCGTAGCCGGTGGAGCCGGTCGCCGTCGAAACGACGACGCCGTCACCGCGCAGGCGGTCGATATGATGGCCGGACACCGTGATGTCAAATTCGACCATATCGGACAGGGGCCCGCGCGTAAGCGCCATATCGTTGAGGGCAAACGTGCGCACGACATCCTTCGTGCCGTCTTCGCGCACCGAGACGATATCAGCGGCGATGGTGGCGCGGCGGCTCACATGGAGCTCGCCGGACAGGGCATCGCTCACGACCTGCAAAATGTCGCGCTCCTCGGGGCTCGCGGCCGTCAAAAAGCCTAAATGACCGTAGGAAAGACCCAAAATGGGGATCTCGCGGTAGTTGAGAATGCGGGCGGCACGCAGCAGCGTACCGTCGCCGCCGAGCGTAATGACCAGGTCGGCATCGTCAACATCGGGCGTGCTCTGGATCTTGGAGCGCTGGTCGGCAGCCCATGCGACCTCGTAGCCCTGGCGCGAAAGCCAAAGCTCGAGCATCAGGCCGCTCTCGACCGCTTCTTGCTTGTAGAAATTGGGAACCAGAAAGACCTTCATAGCGTTGCAGCTTTCTCGCTCAAAACCGATACCTGGGATTGCAGCTCATCGTCGGTGCGTTCGCCGGGGGCAAACCTCGTGCCGTACAGGAAAAACTCGACGTTGCCCTTGGCGCCATGGATGGGCGACACGCACACGTCGAGCGGGAACAGGCCCTTGGCAGCAAAGAGTTCAATCGCCGCCACGAGCGTATCGCGGCGGACGGCAGGGTCGGTCACGATGCCACCCTCGCCCACCAGCGCAGCCGGCGCCTCGAACTGCGGCTTTACGAGCGTGCAAAACGAACCCGAAGGCTTCAGGCACGCCAGCACGGCGTCGATGATATTCGCGATACTCGTAAACGACACATCGCACACGGCCAAGTCGATAGCGCGGCCGTAGCCAAGCTCGGGCAGCTGTGTCACGTTGGTGCGCTCATGGAGCGTCACGCGATCGTCTTGACGCAGCGACCAATCAAACTGGGCGCGACCCACATCAACCGAAACAACTGTGGCGGCGCCGCGCTTGAGCAGGCAATCGGTAAAGCCGCCCGTGGAGCAGCCCACATCGAGGCAAGCAAGGTCCGTCGGATCAATCCCAAACGCATCGAGCGCGCCCTCAAGCTTGAGCCCGCCGCGCCCCACGTAGGGAATACGACCCTTCACGTGCAACGGCAGGCCGGGCGTCACCTTAAGACCCGGCGAGGTCAAACGCTCGCCGCCGCTCGAGACCAAGCCGGCCATAAGAGTGCGAAGGGCATCCGCGCGATCGGCGCAGATGCCCTGTGAAATCAGTTCGTCATCGAGACGCACACGTTTCATGAATGCCATCAACCATTCGTATCCGGGGACGCGGCCTGGCTATCCTTGGATTCATTTGCCGCGTCCTCATCGTATTCCTGCTCGAGCTTATCGGCCTCGCGAGGCGTCAGCTCAAACTTGTCGACCATATCGACCGCACGGGAGCCCAGCTCGATCGCCTCGTCAAACAGATCGAGCGAACGCTCCAGGGACGTATCCTTGGAGCGAACGGTCGCAATAATCTGGTCCAAGCGGTCTGAGATCTCGTCGAAGTTTCGGACGGAACCCTCTGGCATGGCTACTCCTCGACGGTACCGGTCTCGGCCTCGGCGACCTCGGCATCCTCGTCGAGAACGCCGGCCGCAGCCTGAGCGGCGGCAACCTTGGCGGCAGCCTCGGCAGCCTGGGCCTCCTCGCGGGCACGGTCCTCGGCCAGCAGCTCCTGATACAGGTCCTCGCCCGGCAGCTCCTCGCTACGAGCGATCTTGCCCAGCACGCCGTTGACAAACGACGCGGACTGGTCGGTGCCATAGGCCTTGGCAAGCTCGACTGCCTCGTTGATCACGATGGCGTCCGAGACCTCCTCGTCGGTGAGGAAGCGCATCTCATAGACGGCGATGCGCAGCAGATTGCGGTCGGCACCGGGCATGCGCATAAGATCCCAGTTCTTGGCGACGGAGCGCAGGGCGCAGTCGATGCGGTCGATGTGCTCGTAGGCACCGCGGCACAGCTCCAGCGCGTAGGGGTCGAGGGGACCCTTCGAGATCAGGAAATCGCCCTCGAGGACGCGCTCGAGCGGGCTGTCCGTGGCCTCGGCCTGAAACAGCAGCTGCAGCGCCTGACTGCGGGCAAGCGTACGCCCGCGATAAACCTTAAGGCTCAAAGGTTACTCCTTGGGGAAAACGAGGCCGTCGATGCAAACGTCAACGCGCTCGACCTCGACGCCCACCTGGGCGTCGATGGCGGCAACCACGGCGGCGCGAACGGCCTCGGCGAGTTTCTTGAACGGATAGCCAAAGAACGCCACGACGCGCACGGTAAGCGCGAGCTTGTCGCCGATAACCTCGGCCTCGACCGCCGACTCGGAAGCCGGGGCCTTGGACGAAAGCATCATGGAGACAAGGTTGGTGGCAAGGTCCTTGACGCCCACGGAGGCGATGCCCTCGACATCCGTGACGGCGCGCGAGACGATGGCGGTCAGAACATCGGGCGAAATGCCGATGCCGTCAATCTTGATTTCCTGGGGCATGAGTCCTCCTAGAAGAGTTGGTTGCTAGACGCGGGAGACGAACTTGCCGTCGCGGGTGTCAACCTTAATGACCTCGCCCTCGTTGAGGTACATGGGGACCTGGATGACAGCGCCGGTGTCGATGGTGGCCGGCTTGGTGGAACCCTGGACGGTATCGCCCTTGAAGCCCGGGTCGGTCTGGACGCTGTCTCTTATACACATCTCCGAGCCCACGAGACGGACTCCTATCTCG
>UROO01000055.1 GCA_900549555.1 uncultured Collinsella sp.
ACGAGATAGGAGTCCGTCTCGTGGGCTCGGAGATGTGTATAAGAGACAGGCGTCACGTCGGTCGAGAAGCGCGCTGTTTTTGAGGCTACGATCCAGGCCGGTGCCCGCCAGGCATACCTGATCGAGGAGCCCATGGCTGCTGCCATCGGCGCCGACTTGCCTGTCGAGGAGCCCACCGGCTCCATGGTCATCGATATCGGTGGCGGTACCACCGAGGTCGCCGTAATCGCCATGGGCGGTATCGTCGTGTCGCAGTCCATCCGCATTGCCGGTGACGAGTTTGATCAGGCCATCCTTACCCACGTTCGCGATGCCTATAACCTGGCTATCGGCGAGCGCACGGCCGAGGACATCAAGATCAAGGTCGGTTCTGCCGTGCCGCTCAAGGACGAGCTCGACGTCGAGGTCAACGGCCGCGACGTGATCACGGGCCTGCCCAAGACCGTGCGCATCGAGAGCGAGGAGATTCGTCGCGCGCTCAACAAGCCGCTCGACGAGATGGCCAAGGCCGTCAAGGACGCCCTCGACGCCACGCCGCCCGATCTTGCCTCGGATCTTATGTACTACGGCATCCTGTTGACCGGCGGCGGTGCGCTGCTGCGCGGCCTCGACGTGCGTCTGCGCGACGAGACCGGCGTTTCGGTCAACGTCAGCCCTACGGCGCTCGACAACGTCGTCAACGGCTGCGCCCGCGTGCTCGAGGCCAACGCGTTTGACGGTGGCTTCGTCCAGACCAATGCTTAATTTCCAAAAGGTGGATTCCATTTGGCACGATCTTCGGGTTTCTCTTCAAATCTGAATACCAAGCGACAATCAACGGGTATGCGCCCGTTGATTGTTTTCAGCGTAATTTCGGTGCTGCTGCTTACGTTTTACATTCGCGAGGGCGAGGCGGGACCGATTCATGCCGTGCGTTCGGGCGTGACGACGATTACCTCGCCGGTGCGTTTTGTGGGCTCGGCTGTGGCCGCGCCCTTTAACGCAATCGGAAACGTGTTCTCAAACCTTACGGCTTCGCAAGACACCCTCGACGAGCTTAAGAAGCAAAACGAGGTCCTGACGTCAAAGGTTGCTGAGCTCTCCGAGGCTCAAAAGACCGCCGAGCGACTCGAGAGCCTGGTCGGTCTTCAGTCGACCTACAACCTCAAGTCCACCGCGGCTCGCATTGTCGGCGCGTCGGGCGATGCCTGGACCTCGACCGTTACCATCGACAAAGGCTCTGCCGACGGTCTTACCATCAACATGCCCGTGACGAGTTCTGCCGGTGTCATCGGTCAGATTATCGAGGTTTCGGCCAAGACCTCCACCGTCCGCCTGATTAGTGATGAGAACTCGGGCGTGTCCGCCATGGTGCAAGATACGCACGCTCAGGGTATGCTGCAGGGGCAGCCCGACGGTACCCTGCGCCTGGAGCACGTGAGTGTCGATTCCGACGTGAAGGTGGGCGACATCATCGTGACCTCGGGCATCGGCGGCGTATTCCCCAAGGGCCTGCCGCTCGGTACGGTCTCGTCGGTGGAGAAGTCTGCCAACGATGTGTACTACACCATCGTCGTGCGCGCTCAGACAACGGCCGAAAACAACGAGGAAGTGCTGGTCATTACGTCGCTGACCGATGAGCAGTCGGCTTCGGACGAGGATGTGAGCAGCGCCAACAGTACGCCGCAGGGCACCTCGCGCGATGCGGCCACCAAGTCCAAAGATGAAAGCTCGGATGAAAACTCCGATGCGTCCGACACGACTGACTCGGGCTCGAGCGAATAGGGAGGCATGTCCATGGATCTACACGAACAGGGGACTGGCTCCCGCACTTTTGCGATTGCCGCCATTGTCTGCGTCCTGCTGCAGGCGGGCTTGGCGCCGCAGATCTCCATCGCGGGCGGTCGCGTCAACTTTATGATTATCCTGGTGTGCCTGAGTGTGTTTTCGGGCGATCCCACGCGGGCCGTCATCTGCGGTTTTTGCAGTGGCCTGTTCTACGACCTGTCGGCAGCCGTGCCGGTGGGCGTGATGTCGCTGTTGCTGACAGTGGGCAGCTTTGCCCTGACACACAGTGCCGCCGGTCAGACGGGCGGCACCCCGAGCGCTCGCGGCATCACGGTGGGCGCCTTTGCGCTTGCCATTAACGTGATCTACAGCATTATCTTGCTGTTTATGGGACTGGAATCGAGTTTTGTCGTGGCGATCTTTGGACACGCCCTGCCGTCCTCGATTCTGACCGGTCTGGTCGCCGTTCCGTTTTTGATGTCCGGCGTCGCGCCGCAGTCTGGCTATGGGTTCTCCGCGCGCGGTGGGCGTCAGACGGGTATGCGCTTTAAGCCCAAGACCCGTAAGCTCAAATAGGGGAGGTCTGTAGATGTCTTCCCAGTTGACGGTTGTTGTCGCTGGCATCGTCCTGGTCGTGGCCATTGTGGTCGCGCTGGTCATCATGCGGCGCGGCGACTCCCGCTTTACCTACGACACGCAGCACGGAACGGCCCCGCGCGCCACCGAGGGCGAGGGCAATACCGCGGCGACCGCCTTTAAGGGCCGCTTTTCCATCCTCACCGCGGGCGTGGGTGCGATGTTTGCCGCGCTTGCCGTTAAGCTGTGGGGCATGCAGATGGTCTCGTCGGACTACTACGACAAACAGGCCAAGAGCAATCAGACCCGTACCGTTACCACGCCTGCCGTGCGTGGCCGCATCTTGGACCGCAACGGCGTCGCGCTGGTGCAAAACCGCCCCTCGCTCGCCGTCGTCGCCTATCGCGACCTTGCCGACGACAAGGTACTGGTGCGCCATCTTGCCAATGTGCTCGGCATGCCGTATGTCGCGGTGCTGCGAAACATCCAGGACAATTCCGAAGGCGCTCAGAGCCTGCATACGATCGCGACTGACGTGCGCCGCTCTACTGTCGCCTACATTCAGGAGCACGCCGGTGAGTTTCCCGGGGTGAAGATCGCCGAGCGCACCGAGCGTCAGTACCCGTACGGCGAGACCGCCTGCCATATCTTGGGCTATACCGGCACCATTACCTCCGAGCAGCTCGAGGCCCAGAATAAGAAAACCTCTGGCGATGATGATGCTTCTGCTGGCAAGATTACGTACCAGTCGGGCGATATCGTGGGCCAGGCGGGCGTTGAGAGCTACTACGAAAACCTGCTGCAGGGCATTCGCGGTGAGCAGACCGTGAAAGTTGACGCCTCGGGTAACGTGACCGGTCAAGCCGGCGCCGTTCCCGCCAAGGCCGGTTCCGACATTAAGCTTACGCTCGATCTTAAGATTCAACAGGCCTGCGAGACGGCTCTGGCGAATGCCATTGAGCTTGCCAAGACCACGGGCCATAGCAATGCCGGCAACGGCGCCGTGGTGTGCCTCGATCCCAACAATGGTGAGATTCTGGGCATGGCGAGCGAGCCCAAGTTTGATCCGTCGGTGTTCATCGGTGGCATTTCCAACGACGTGTGGACCGAGCTCAACGATGACAAGGGTTCGCATCCACTGCTCAACCGCGCCATTAGCGGCCAGTATATGTCGGCCTCGACCATCAAGCCGCTCTCGGCTCTGGCCGGTCTTGAGTTTGGAACCTACACTTCAACGCAGACAACCAACTGCACGGGGTATTGGACGGGCCTTGGCAAGGCTTGGGGCAAGCGCTGCTGGCTGACGTCTGGTCACGGCACCATGACGCTGCAGTCGGGTATTGCCAACTCGTGCGACCCCGTGTTCTACGATATGGGCAAGGCGTTTTTCTACAACGACCAGCATCCCGAGGGTCTGCAAGAGGTCTTTCGCCGTTGGGGCCTGGGCAAGACCTGCGGCATCGATCTGCCAAGCGAGGGCACGGGCCGCATTCCCGACGCCAAGTGGAAAGAGTCCTACTTTACCGATTCTTCTGCCGAGGACCGCAAGTGGAACGCCGGCGATATGACTAACATCGCTATCGGCCAGGGCGACATTTTGGTGACGCCGCTGCAGATGGCGTGCGCCTACATGGGCCTTGCCAATGGCGGTAAGCAGTATGTGCCCCATGTGTTCTTGTCGGCGGTGTCGCGCGATGGCGACGGCGATGCTTACAAGTACAACGGCAAGGGTAAAAAGAAGCGTCTGGAGGCCCAGATCAATAGCGATGCCGACCTGGCGCTGGTCCGCAACGGTATGCATGACGTGATCTACACGGCCTCGACGTCGCTGGCGGCGCACTTTAGCAGCCTGACGCCCCAGGTGTACGGCAAGTCCGGTACGGGCGAGAAGAGCGGCGAGGACGAGTATGCGTGGTTTTGCGCCTACGCACCGGCCGACGATCCCAAGTACGTGATCGCCACCGTCTTGGAGCAGGGCGGTGGCGGATCGGACACGGCGATGCATGTCGTGCGCGATGTGCTCGGCGTCATCTATGACGAGCCCGACACATCTTCTGCCACGGGCGATTCTTCGGTTCGATAGGAGGTTGCGATGGATTTTTCGCCGGCGGACCTGTTCCGCTCAACTAAAACCGGTTCCCGCAGCAGCCTGGACCGTGTCAACAAGCAGCTTTCGGCCTCGCGCGGCACGTTTCGCCAAAAGGTGCACATCGGCGTGCTGCTGGCAACTTTGGCACTCGTTGCCTATGGCGCCATCATCATTTGGTCGGCCTCGCAGTTTAAGGCCGACGCCTCATTTTCGCGCCACCTGTTGGGCATCGGCATCGGTGCGGTGCTTGCGGTGCTCGTCTGGCGTACCGATCTGCGCGGCATCTCTAATTTCTCTACGGCGCTGCTCGTCATCGACCTCATTGTGATTTTCTCGCCCAAGATTCCGGGTCTGTCCTATACGGGCGGTCTGGGCATGACGGGTTGGATCAAGATTCCCGGTATCGGTCTTACCTTCCAGCCGGTCGAGCTCGCCAAGCTCATCACGATCTTCTTTATCGCCACGCTTGGGTCGCAGTACAACGGTCGCATCGATACCGTCCGCGACTACATTAAACTCTGCGGCATGCTGTCCGTTCCGTTTTTGGCCGTCGTCGCCATGGGCGACCTGGGTTCGGGCCTGGTCGTGTTGGTGTCGGGTGCCGTTGTCATCTGCATGAGCGGTGCGCGTCGCGAATGGGTGCTATCGACCTTGGCGTTGCTCGTGGGCTTGGTGGCGCTCATCCTGGCGCTCGATTCGGTGCTCGATTCTCTTTTGGGCCATGACGTTTTGATCAAGCAGTACCAGATGAACCGACTGACCGTCTTTATCGACCCCGATAATGCCGATTCGGACGATGCCTACAACTTGCAGCAATCGCTCATCGCGGTTGGATCGGGTGGCTTTTTCGGTAAGGGGCTGGGCCATGCGACGCAGTCTGCCGGTGGCTTTCTGCCCGAGTTCCACACCGACTTCGTCTTTGCCTTTTTGTCCGAGACCTTTGGCTTCTGCGGCTCTTTTTTGCTGCTCTGCCTGTACGTGCTGCTCATGTTCTCGACGATTCGCGTCGCCTTTAAGTGCGAGTCTCTGTTCCTACGCTTGTCATGCGTGGGTATCGTCGGCATGTGGGCATTCCAGACCTTCGAGAACATCGGCATGTGCATCGGCATGATGCCGATTACCGGTATTCCGCTGCCGTTCATTAGCTTCGGTTCGTCCTCGATGATGATCCAGTTGCTGACGGTGGGTATCGTACAATCCATATGGCGGCATCGTTCGGGCGCCGCGTAACCGCTGGAGGGGTTTGCTATGAAGATTCCCGTGGACAAGCTGACCCGCGCCTTTAAGATGGGCGCGACTACCAAGAAGGATTCCGACACGCCGGTTCGCGTGTCTGTCTACCTCGATTCGTCTGCCTCGCGTTTTTTGGTCGAGACGGTGCGCGATGCCTTCGTGCCGCAGACGACGTCGGGCATTGTGCGCGTTGAGCGCCTGGGGGAGGACCGTATCGTCCCCAAGACCGATACCGATGTGGTTCTGGTGCTTTCGTGTGGGTCTGACCGCCTTGAGAGCACCGTGCAGGAACTCGTGATTGCCGGCGCCCCCGTGTGCGTGCTGGCCGAGTCCGCAGTCGAGGTGCCTTTTATCCAGGAGTCTACGCCCATGCTCGGCGCGGTGGCGGCTACCGATAAGACGTATCTGCTCGAGACGCTTGCCCGCTGGATTCTCGATCGCACGGACAAGGAGACGGCATTTGCGGCGAACTTCGCCTTCATGCGTATCGCTGCCGCTAACCGCATCATCACCTCGTGCGCGCTTACCAATATGGCGACGGGCGCGCTGGTGTTTTTGCCGGGGGCCGATTATCCCGTTATGGCGCTGGCGCAGGTGGGCATGCTCTTTGAGCTCGCGGCCATCTTTGGACGCGGCATAAAGCCCGAGCGCGGCTATGAGATCGCGGGCGTGCTTGCCGGCGGCTTGGTGCTCCGCGCCGTCACCCGCGCCCTGGTAAAGCAGACGCCGCATATTGGGTTTGCCGTCAAGGCGCTGACCGCCGCCGCGGGCACCTATGGCATGGGCCGTGCGCTCGTTTCGCTGTACGAGCGCGATATCGACTACAGCCGTGCCAACGAGGTGGCTGCCGCCACGTTCTCGCGCGTTCGCGACCTGGTGACCACGGTTGCCGGCGCTACTCATCCCATGGGTCCCTTTGAGGACGCATCTGATCTCGCTGCTTAGGGGTTTCTTTTGCGCGCTGTGTACCAAGACTGTTTTCATTTGATTGAGCCCCTGCTCGCAAAGGTCGAGAAGCCGAGCCGCTATATCGACCATGAGTGGGGCACGCTCTCCAAGGCCGATGCCGATTACCGTTGCTGCATGATCTATCCTGACGTGTATGAGGTCGGTCTGCCCAACCAGGGCATCGCCATTCTCTATAACATCCTCAATCAGGCCGAGGGCATTTCCTGCGAGCGCGGCTATGTGCCGTGGCCCGATATGGGCGATGCCATGCGCGAGGCTGGTATCCCGCTGCTGTCGCTCGAGGGCGCAGCACCCGTGGCCTCGTTCGATATCGTCGGCATGCACGTGCCGCACGAGATGGCTGTCACCAACTTCCTCGAGGCACTCGACCTCGCCGGCATTCCGCTGCTGGCGGCCGACCGCACCGAGGACGACCCCATCATCATTGCCGGTGGTCCCTCGGTCTATAACCCCGAGCCGTATGCAGCCTTCTTCGATGCCATCCTCATTGGCGAGGGCGAGGAGTCGCTGCTCGAGGTTTGCCAGCTGCATCGCCGCTTGCGCGACGAGGGCGTCTCGCGCGCCCAGATTGTCGAGCAGCTCGCGACGGTCGCCGGTACCTATGTGCCGTCTCTGTATGAGGTGCGCTATGACGAGCCCTGCTCGCCGCATGGCTACACCGTGCCGCGCGAAGGCAAGGACGTCCCACCGGTGGTCTATAAGCGCGTCGTTGAGGACTTTGGAGCTACCAATCCGCTGTCGCAGTCGTGCGTGCCCTACGCGCAGCTCGTTCACGATCGCCTGTCGATCGAGATTCTGCGCGGCTGTGCCCGCGGCTGCCGTTTTTGCCAGGCCGGCATGACGTATCGTCCGGTGCGCGAGCGCTCGGCCGACCAGATCGTGTCCTCGGTGATTCAGGGTCTGGAAAAGACCGGCTATGACGAGGTGTCGCTGACCTCGCTCTCCACGACCGATCACTCCTGCATTCGCGACGTGCTCGGCAGGCTCAACCGCCGCCTGGAGGATACGGGTATTCGCGTATCCATTCCCTCGCAGCGCCTGGATTCGTTTGGCGTGGATATGGCCGAGTCGGTCGCCGGCGAAAAGAAGGGCGGCCTGACGTTTGCCCCCGAAGCCGGCAGTCAGCGCATGCGCGACATCATCAACAAGAACGTGACCGAGGAGGACTTGGACCGTGCGGCCAAGGCGGCCTTCGAGGCTGGTTGGAACCGCATGAAGCTCTACTTTATGATGGGGCTTCCCGGCGAGCGCGACGAGGATATCGTGGCTATCGCCAACCTGGCCGACCACGTGCTCGAGCTCGGCCGCTCCGTGGTTCCCAAGGCGCGTCGCGGCTCCATCTCGGTGTCCATCTCGGTGTCGGTGTTTATCCCCAAGGCCGCCACGCCGTTCCAATGGTGCCCGCAGCTCGATTACGACGACGTCAAGCGCCGTCAGAAGCTCCTCATTACGAGCGTTCGTAACCGTGCGGTCCGCGTTCACTACCACGATGCCGAGACCTCGCTCGTCGAGGCCGCGCTGTCCCGCGCCGGCCGTGACATGACGCCTGTCATCATCGATGCCTGGCGTGCCGGTTCGCGTTTTGACGCCTGGGTGGAGCATTTTTCGCTCGACAACTGGAAGTCGGCTGCGGCCAAAAACGGCATCGATCTCAACGAGCTCGTGCACCTGCCCTACGAACTGGACTGGCGCCTGCCCTGGGAGCACGTGAGCCCCGGCTGCTCGCGCGGCTTCCTCGAGCGCGAATACCGCCGCTCGTTGGAGGGCGTCACGACGCCCGACTGTACCCGTACCTCGTGCACCGGCTGCGGAATCTGCCCCACGCTTCATGCCAAGAACGTATTGGTGGGTGATCGCGCATGAGTGAGCGCCTGACCGACAACCCCACGCTCTTTAGGCTTCGCGTTCGCTATGGCAAGCGCGACCGCCTTAAGTACCTGGGCCATCTCGAGGTGATTCATACTATTGAGCGCATCGTGCGTCGCGCGGGGCTGCCCTATGCCGTGACGCAGGGCTTCTCTCCGCATATGCGTGTGGGCTTTTCGTCGGCGCTGCCGGTGGGAACGTCGTCGACTTGCGAGTGGTATGACTTGTTTATGACTGAGTTCGTTGCGCTCGATGAGGCGTTTGAACGTTTGGCGGCGGCATCTCCGGCCGATTTGGCGCCTATCGAGGCCGCCTACATCGACGTGCGCACGCCGGCGCTGACGGCTCAGCTTACGCGTCTGTCGTACCGCATCGACTTGCATCTGGACCCCGAGGCTCCCGTGAGCGCCGACGAGGTGCGCGCTGCGATCGACACGCTGCGCGCGGGGCACGGCATCGACTACGCACGCGGTAAGAAGAGCAAGCGCCTGGACTTGGATCATACGCTCGTGGGCTATGAGCTCACGGCGGGGGAGTGCCCGGACCATCTGGTGCTCATGCTCGACACCCATGCCGACAACGAGGGCTCCATGCGTCCGGAAATTTTGCTTTCTGCCGCTGATGTTTTGTTGCAGGGCTTGACCCCGGGCGTCGATGCACCTATTGTTTCCACCGGTATGCAAGACCTCGTGACCATCTGCTCCTACGATGTCGAGCGTCAGAATCAAGCATGCGAGGACGACGAGGGCCGACTCGTCAGCCCCATACCTGTGCGAACTTGTGGATTTGCTCCACATACTCGTTGACGGGGGTATTATCGCCTGCTACTATATTCGGCTGTTGCACTAACTGATGCATGAAGGGCAAGTAAACATGTACGCAATCGTTAACACGGGCGGCAAGCAGTACAAGGTCGCCACCGACGATGTCATCACCGTCGAGAAGATCGAGGGCAATGAGGGCGACAAGATCACCCTGCCGGTTATCTTCCTCAACGATGGTAAGAAGATCGTCACCGATCCCGACAAGCTGGCCAAGGCCAAGGTTACCGCTCAGATCGTTGAGCAGTTCAAGGGCGAGAAGCAGCTGGTCTTCAAGTTCCACAAGCGCAAGCGCTATCGTCGTCTGAAGGGTCACCGTCAGCAGCTCACCAAGCTGAAGATCGTGAAGGTTCAGGCTACCTCCCGCGCCAAGAAGGCTGTCAAGGCAGAGGCTGAGGCTGTTGCCGAGGCTCCCGTCGCCGAGTAGATTACACTCGTAACGAAAGAGTAGGTATACACAATGGCACACAAAAAAGGACTCGGTTCCTCCCGTAATGGCCGTGACTCCCGCGGTCAGCGCCTTGGCACGAAGCGCTATGCCGGCCAGACGGTAACCACGGGCACGATTCTCGTCCGTCAGCACGGCACGCACATCCACCCGGGTGAGAACGTTGGCCGTGGCAAGGACGACACGCTGTTCGCGCTGGTCGACGGTACCGTTGAGTTCCACAAGGGTATCAAGCACAGGGTCAGCGTACGCCCGCTCGCGAACGCGTAATTCACCCTTCATAGAGCACATATGTGGGAGGCACTTGAGTTTTAGGATTCAAGGGTCTCCCTCTTTTTTTGTAGGAGGCGATTCTGTTGTCACAGTTCACCGATATCAGCCGAATTAACGTTTGCGGCGGCGACGGCGGAGCCGGATGCATGTCGTTTAGGCGCGAGGCATTTGTTCCCAAGGGCGGCCCCGATGGCGGCGACGGCGGTCGTGGCGGCAACGTCGTTATCCAGGCCGACGCTCAGCTTTCCTCGCTGATCGATTACCGCTTTAAGCATCACTTCCGTGCTGAGCGCGGAACGCATGGCCAGGGTGCCCGCCGCAACGGCAAAAGCGGAGAGGACCTGATTTTGAAAGTCCCCATGGGCACCGTAGTCCGCGAGCTCGATCCCGAGACGCAGACCCCGATGTTCGAGATTGCCGACCTGGTGCACGACGGTGAGCGCGTTGTCGTGGCGCCCGGTGGTGCCGGCGGTCTGGGCAACACTCACTTTGTGACGTCGGTGCGCCGCGCGCCTGCGTTTGCCCAACTGGGTGAGCCTGCCGAGGAGCATTGGATCGAGCTCGAGATGAAGCTCATGGCCGATGCCGCGCTTGTGGGCTTTCCCTCTGTCGGCAAGTCCTCGCTCATCGCGCGTATGAGCGCTGCCCGTCCCAAGATCGCCGACTACCCGTTTACCACGCTCGTGCCCAATCTGGGCATGGTGCGTGCCGGCGAATATTCTTACGTCGTTGCCGACGTCCCCGGTCTCATCGAGGGCGCGAGCGAGGGACGTGGCCTGGGCCATCAGTTCCTGCGCCACATTGAGCGCACGGCCCTGATCATGCATGTCGTTGACATGACGGGTGGGTTTGAGGATCGTGATCCGGTTGAGGACTATCGCATCATCAACCGTGAGCTCGAGCAGTATGGTGCCGAGCTTTCGGAGCGTCCGCAGATCGTTGTCGCCAACAAGTGCGATGCGCCGGGCACGGCCGACAAGATTGCCGACCTTAAGCGTGCGGCGCTCGACGATGGCCATATGTTCTTTGCCGTGTCCGCTGTGACGGGTGCCGGTCTCAACACGTTGATGCTTGCCGTTGGCGAGCAGGTGGCTAAGCTTCGCGCTGAGCTGGCGGTCTCTAATGAGCCGGTCGATTTGCGCGACGAGGAGTGGGAGCGCCGCCGTCTGCAGCGCGAGAAGCGCTTCCGCATTGTCCAGGAGGAGCCCGGTGCCTTCCGCGTGGTCGGTCGCGCCATCGAGCGCTTGGTTATCCAGACTGACTGGGAAAATGAGGAGGCCGTCATCTACCTGCAGCATAAATTTTCCCGCATGGGTGTCGACGATGCGCTCGAAAAGGCCGGCTGCCGTGCCGGCGACGAGGTTCGCATTTGCCAGCGCGCCTTTGACTTTGAGGGCGCCGAGGACTTCTCGGAGTTCGAGGACGAGTTCGAGGACGGTAGCGAGGCTGTCTCTTATACACATCTGACGCTGCCGACGAACTCTAGGGTGTAGA
>UROO01000056.1 GCA_900549555.1 uncultured Collinsella sp.
CGGCAGCGTCAGATGTGTATAAGAGACAGATCAACACACCGCTCGCCGCCGTGGCCTCGGCCGTGGCACACGCCACCGGCCACCAGGTTCGCTCGCTGCCCATCACGCCCGAGAAGGCACTGCTGGGGGAGTAGCGGGTCTGCGAACAAGTCGTAATTGGCGGGGCGGGGCGACTCGCCCCGCCTTTTGCACTCGTGGTGAGGTCGTGAGCCTGTAAAACGTGTGCGTGCGCTTGTCGTTCGTATCTGCTATCATTCCTAGTCTGTGCGCTCATGCGGGCGTGGCGGAATTGGTAGACGCGCCAGATTTAGGTTCTGGTGGGATTCCCGTGAAGGTTCGAGTCCTTTCGCCCGCACCAACGCACCCGCGTCGGCTTATGCCCTCGCGACGCTTGTTGCATAAAGGTACCAGCACCTCAGATAAGCTGGGCAGTATGAGGAGGAACGTGTTGAACATCACCGCTTCTGACGTCAAGGACGCCAAGCTCACCGCTACGGTCACCATCCCGGCCGCCGACGTCGACGCCGCGATCAAGAAGGCCTACAAGGACACCGCCAAGAAGTACCGCTTCCCGGGCTTCCGCGCCGGTAAGGCTCCCCGTCCGGTCATCGACTCCGCTCTTGGCGCCGAGGCTACCCTCGCTCAGGCCACCAACGACCTGATCGCCGCCAACGAGCCCGCCGTCCTCAACGAGCTGGACATCGTCCCCACCAAGAATGGTGACTACAAGGACCTCGACCTCGCCAAGGATCACGAGGACTACACCTACACCGTCGAGTTCTCCCTGCGTCCCGCCGCTGAGCTCTCCTCCTTCGACGCCGTCGAGATCGAGATGCCCCCTGCGGAGGTCACCGAGTCCGAGATCAACAACCAGGTCGAGATGCTCCTCAACTACCGCGCCACCTTCGAGGACGTCGAGGGTCGCGCCGTCAAGGCCGAGGACTACGTCACCGTCGACCTCAAGGCCGTCGAGAACGCCGACAACTTCGCTGCCGAGGGCCGCATGCTCATCGCCGGTAGCGACAGCAACCCCAAGGAGTTCAACGAGGCCCTGATCGGCGCCAACGTTGACGACGTCAAGACCGTCACCTGGACCGACGAGGTCGAGGAGGGCGAGGAGGCCGAGACCCACACCGTCGAGGTCACCGTCAAGGGCATCAAGGTCCGCAACACCCCCGAGCTCACCGACGAGCTCGTCAAGTCCGACTTTGGCTTCGACAGCATCGACGCCATGCGCGACGCCATCAAGATCGAGATCGAACAGGACAAGGCTTCCCGCCTCCCGGCCGAGAAGGAGAACCGTTGCGTCTCCGCTCTCGCCGAGCGCCTGCAGCTCGACGAGATGGACGCCGACTACGAGCAGTCCGTCTTTGAGGAGCTTGGCCAGAACTTCCTGTCCAACCTCGCTGCCCGCGGCATGACGCTGGACACCTGGCTGCCCGCTTCCGGCCTGACCATGGAGCAGTTCATCGGCGACCTGCACAAGCAGGCCAACGACGTTGCCCGTGAGTCCCTGGCTCTCGACGCCCTCGCCCGTGAGCTCAAGATCGAGGTCACCGAGGACGACGTCAACGCCGAGTTCGAGAAGGCTGGCGTCAAGGACGTCGAGGCTTCCAAGGCCGAGTTCATCGCTGACGGCCGCATGCCTGCTGTCCGCGAGTCCATTCGTCGCTCCAAGGCCGTCGACCACCTGGTCGAGAACGCCAAGGTGACCGAGGTCGACGAGACCGCCAAGGACGCCGAGTAATTCTCGCCACCTTGCCCGCGAGCGCATGCGTGCGCCCGTGATGGGGTAAAGTTATACACCGGTTATCCGGTTGCTTCGTACGGTGCCAGCCAATGCATAGCATGCGGGCACCGTACGTTTATCTAGAACCAATTTGGTCCGTAAGAGAGAAATGGAGATGCGTATGATCGCTAAGTTCGATTCCGCCCTCGTGCCATACGTTATCGAGCAGACGCCGCGCGGCGAGCGCAGCTACGATATCTATTCGCGCCTGCTCAACGACCGCATCATCTTCTTGGGCGAGGAGATCAACTCCGTCAGCGCCAACCTGGTCGTTGCCCAGCTGCTGCATCTTGAGAGCCAGGATGCCGAGAAGGATATCTCGCTCTACATCAATTCGCCCGGTGGCGAGGTCTATTCCGGCCTGGCGATTCTTGACACCATGAACTTCATTAAGCCGCAGGTCTCCACCATCTGCGTCGGTATGGCCGCGTCTATGGCCGCCGTGCTGCTTTCGGCCGGCGCCAAGGGCAAGCGCTTCTGCCTGCCGCACTCCAAGGTCATGATTCACCAGCCCAGCGGCGGTGCCCAGGGCCAGCAGACCGAGATCGAGATCGTGGCCGAGGAGATCAAGAAGACCCGTCGCGAGCTCAACCAGATCCTGTCCGACGCCTCGGGCCAGCCTATCGAGAAGGTCCAGGCCGATACCGAGCGCGACAACTACTTGACCGCTGCCGAGGCCCTCGACTACGGCCTGATCGACCGTATCGTTACCTCGCGCGACCTTGCCGCGAAGGACGCCTAGGATGGCCGGTAACATGCAGGACAACTTCGACGAGAACGGCAACCCCATCCGCTGCTCCTTCTGCGGAAAAGAGCAAGGGCAGGTTCGCCGCCTGGTGAAGGGTCCGACCAACATCTTTATCTGCGACGAGTGCGTCGCCGCCTGCTCCGAGATCTTGGAGGAGTCGCTGGCTTCGGACTTTATGGACGCTGCCCGCAACGGCAAGCTGCCGGGCTTTCTCAACGATCACGGGCAGGCTGCATCTCAGCCCGCCGTGGACCCCGAGGCCGAGGGCTTTGAGCTCGAGGACGACGCCCGTCAGGTCATTACGCATGTGCCGACGCCGCACGAGATTTATGACGAGCTTTCGGCCTATGTCATGGGCCAGGAGGACGCCAAGCGCGCCATGTCGGTTGCCGTGTACAACCACTATCGCCGCGTCATCGAGGGCGGCGCTGCGCTTTCGGCCTTTGACGACGGCTTGGATTCGCAGCTCGGTGATGACATGGACGAGGTGGAGCTCGCCAAGTCCAACATTTTGCTGCTCGGTCCCACCGGTACCGGTAAGACCCTGCTCGCCCAGACGCTTGCGCGCATCCTTGAGGTGCCGTTTGCCATCGCCGACGCCACCGCGCTTACCGAGGCCGGTTACGTGGGCGAGGACGTGGAGAACATCCTGCTCAAACTCATCAACGCCGCCGATGGTGATATCGAGCGCGCGCAGGTTGGCATTATCTACGTGGACGAGATCGACAAGATCGCCCGTAAGGCCGAGAACCTCTCCATTACCCGCGACGTTTCGGGCGAGGGCGTTCAGCAGGCGCTGCTTAAGATTCTTGAGGGCACGGTGGCAAGTGTTCCGCCCACCGGCGGCCGCAAGCATCCCCAGCAGGAGCTGCTGCAAATCGACACGACCAACATCCTGTTTATCTGCGGTGGTGCCTTTGTGGGTCTGGACAAGATCATCGCCGATCGCGTGGGCAACAAGGGCGTGGGCTTTAACTCCGAGATCGCCGGCCCCACCTCGGTCGACGAGAACGACCTGTTGCGCCAGGTGCTCCCGCAGGACCTCAATGCCTTTGGTATGATCCCCGAGTTTGTAGGACGTACGCCCGTCGTCACCCAGACGCAGGCGCTCGACGAGGACGACCTGGTGTCGATCCTGACTGAGCCCAAGAACGCCGTTGTGCGTCAGTACCGCAAGATGTTCCAGCTCGAGGACGTTGAGCTTGAGTTTGAGGACGCCGCCCTGCACGAGATCGCTCGTATGGCGCTTGCCCGCAAGACCGGCGCCCGCGGCCTGCGCTCCATCTGCGAGGACGTGCTGCAGCAGACGATGTTCGACCTCCCCAGCGAGGAGGGTGTCACCAAGGTTATCGTGACCGAAGCCTCCGTAAAGGGCGAAGAGCAGCCCCAGCGTATCTACGGGTAAATAGCTTGAATCCAGGCCCCGCGGCAATCACCGCGGGGCCTGCCATTTAGGGACAGGTTTATTTTGGTTGGTTTTATATGGGCAAATGTCGTTTCCCCTGATAAAACCTACCATAATAAACCTGTCCCTTTTCGGCGGGTATGCCTGTGCTATTCTGTGAGATTGTCAAGTTAGTACCTTCAGACTGAAGTAATCGATACCTAAGGCGTGTCCGCCTACTTGGTTTTCGTAGATTCCGCACGAGCCGAAGAGCACTAAACGTGCTCTTCGTGCGAGCCAGGACCTGACCGAGCGAAAACCAAGCAGGCGGACACGCCGGCGGGACAGGGAGAGATATATGGAAGAGATGCCCAAGAACTACGATCCGTCGACCAACGAGCCGGCGATCCTGCAGAAGTGGCTCGACGGCGGCTACTACAAGCGCCGTGAGGGCGTGGGCGACTGCACCGTCACCATTCCACCTCCCAACGTGACCGGCAAGCTCCACATGGGTCACGCCACCGACGACTCCATCCAGGATGCCATCATCCGTATGGCCCGCATGCGCGGCAAGTCCACGCGCTGGGTGCTCGGCACCGATCACGCCGGTATCGCCACGCAGACCAAGGTCGACAAGAAGCTCAAGAGCGAGGGCATCAGCCGCCTGGAAATCGGTCGCGATAAGTTTGTCGACGCCTGCTGGGATTGGACCCACGAGTACGGCGGCATCATCGTCGAGCAGATCAAGCGTATGGGCTGCTCTGTCGACTTCGATAACGAGCGCTTCACCATGGACGAGGACTACGCCCAGGCCGTACGCAAGGTCTTTTGCGACTGGTACCACGACGGCCTGATCTACCGTGGCAAGCGCATCGTCAACTGGTGTCCCAACTGCACCACCGCCATCTCGGACGACGAGGCCGAGTACAAGGACGAGAAGGGCCACCTGTGGCACCTGCGCTACCCGCTGACCGAGCCGGTCAACGGCCAGGACTACATCGTCGTCGCCACCACGCGCCCCGAGACCATGCTCGGCGACACGGGCGTCGCCGTCTCCCCGAAGGACCCCGAGAAGGCCGCCTTTGTGGGTAAGACCGTCAAGCTCCCCATCGTCGATCGCGAGGTCCCCATCTTTGAGGATTGGCACGTCGACGCCAACTTTGGCTCCGGCTTTGTCAAGGTCACTCCGGCTCACGACCCCAACGATTACGCCATGGGTCAGGCCCACGACCTGCCGCAAATCAATATCTTCGATGAGCACGCGGTGGTCGTCGAGGGCTATGGCGAGTTTACCGGCATGAACCGCGACGAGTGCCGCGAGGCCGTCGTCAAGTGGTTTGAGGAGCATGGCCTGCTCGATCACGTCGAGGACCTTGATCACTCCGTCATGCACTGCTACCGTTGCGACTCCGCGCTGGAGCCGTGGCTGTCCGAGCAGTGGTTCGTGGCCGTCGACAAGCTCAAGGGGCCGGCGCTGGACGCCGTCAACTCCGGCAAGGTCACCTTCCACCCCGCGCGCTGGACGCAGACCTACACCACCTGGATGGAGAACCTCAAGGATTGGTGCATCAGCCGCCAGCTGTGGTGGGGCCACCGCATCCCCGTGTTCTACTGTGAGGACTGCGGCTGGGAGGACGCCCTGACCGAGGACACCGACGTGTGCCCCAAGTGCGGCGGCCATCACGTGCATCAGGACGAGAACGTGCTGGACACTTGGTTTAGCTCGCAGCTGTGGACCTTCGCCACGCAGGGCTGGCCGCAAAAGCCGGAGCTGCTCGAGGGCCATCACCCCACGACGGCGCTCGTCACCGCGCGCGACATCATCGCGCTGTGGGTCGCCCGCATGGTCATGAGCTCGCTGTACTTCTTGGACGAGGTGCCGTTTAAGGACGTCGTCATCTACCCGACGATCCTGGCCAAGGACGGCAGCCGCATGTCCAAGTCCAAGGGCAACGGCGTTGACCCCATGGACCTTATTGGCATGTACGGCGCAGACGCCATGCGCTTCAACCTGCTTACGCTGTGCACCAACAACCAGGACGTCAAGTTCGACGCGAACATCGACAAGAAGACCAAGAAGCTCATCGACAGCCCGCGCACCGAGCAGGCTAAGTCGTTTGTGACTAAGATCTGGAACGCCAGCCGCTTCCTGCTTATGAACATGGAGGGCTACACGCCCGGCGAGCCCGTCGTGGAGACGCCGGCCGACGCCTGGATGTTCAGCCGCCTGGCCAAGGCCGTTAAGATGGTCACCGAGGGTATTGAGAACTACACCTTTGGCGATATGGCCCGCGGCGTGCAGCAGTTCTTCTGGAACGAGGTCTGCGACTGGTACGTCGAGGTTACCAAGGCCCGCCTGAAGGGTGAGGGCCGTCTGCAGGCCCAGCGCAACCTGATCTTTGTGCTCGATACCTCCATTCGCCTGATGCACCCGCTCATGCCGTTTGTCACCGAGGAGATCTGGGACAACATGCCGGCGAGCGTGCTCGACCTGGACGCCGAGGGCAACGTGGACCGCGCCGAGGCGCTCATGATCGCCAAGTGGCCCGAGCCCGCCGACTACGCCAAGTATGTTGACGAGGACGCCGAGCGCGCGTTTGAGCTGTGCCGCGCCGTCGTGTCTGCCGCCCGCGCCACGCGTTCGCGTTATCGCTTGAGCCCCAAGGCCGAGCTCGACGTGGTCGTGCGTGCCGGTGCCGAGGACATCGAGAAGCTCGAGAGCCTGCGTTCGACCATCGAACCGCTGGCAAACACTGCCTCGCTGGTCATGGGTACCGATGTCGAGAAGCCGGCTGCGAGCATCGCCGTGGTCGACAGCGGCGTCGAGGTCTTTGTGGTGCTTGAGGGCAAGGTTGACCTTTCGGCCGAGAAGGCACGCCTGGAGAAGGAGATCGCCGCGGCCCAGAAGGAGCTCGCCGGCTGCGAGAAGACGCTCGCCAACGAGGGCTTTGTGGCCAAGGCCGCGCCCGCGGTGGTCCAGAAGAAGAGGGACCGTGCAGCTGAGCTCAAGGAGATCCTGGCGGCGCTGACTGCTCAGGTTGCTGACTTCTCGTAGGCGTTACTGAGGGGCGCGTCCCGATGCTTTGCTCTCCGCTGCGGACAGTCCTGCGCAAGACGGACAGCACATTAAGTGCTGTCCTTTGCGTGCGGAACTTGCGGCGAGCAAAGCATCGGGCCGCTCCTAGTTCGTTTACGTGGTTGTTTGCAACTGGTAGGTTAGGGCCACTTGGTTGTGGCCTTGTTCTCGCTGCAATCGGGTAAAGGCTGATATTGTCAACGCGAGGGGCTCATTCTTATTGGCGGGCCTCTTTTTCTGTTATGGGAGACTTTGGTTATGGCGAAGCGTTCGGGGTTGTATTCGGTGCCGTTTGAGGTTCCGGAGCTTTCTTTTGATGAGGCTGTTGCACTTGCGGCCGATACGGGCAAGATTGCGCGTTATTCTACGCCGCTGCTCGAGACCGTCGTCGAGATGCTCGATGAGCTTGGTCGTCCTGACGAGTTCTATGATTGCGTTCAGATAGCCGGTACCAATGGAAAGACCTCTACGACGCGATTCTCGGCTGCCATTCTTCGTGGTGAGGGCCTTAAGACGGCGCTCTTTACGTCTCCTCATCTGGTGCGCTATCCCGAGCGTATGGAGATTGATGGAAAGGTCGTCTCAGACGAGGTCTTTGCCCATGGTGTCTCTGCGGCGTATGAGGCGGGCCGTCGTCTCAATGCGCGTCGTGAGGCGGCGGGCGAGGAGCTCCGTTCTATTACGCCCTTCGATCTTTTGTCCGTGGCCGGTTTGACTATGTTTGCCGAGGCCGCGGTGGACGTTGCCGTGCTTGAGGTCGGCATGGGCGGACGCTGGGATGCTACGAGTGCGACCGATCCCGTGGCCGTTGCCATTACGGGCATTGGACTCGACCACACGAAGGTCCTTGGCGACACGCTTGAGGCTATTGCGGGGGAGAAGGCTGCGGTTATTAAGCCTGGGCGCCTGGTTGTTTTGGGCGAGGGCACGCATGAGCCGAGCGTTCAGCGCGTGATGGATGCACGTTGCCGTGAGTGCGGCGTTATGCCGCTCGTGGTGAGCCATACGACGACCAAACTTCCGGCACACGTGGGCGATACGGTGGAGTTTAGCTGTACCACGCCGCGCGCGATCTATACGTCGATTATGGTCAAGCCGGCGTATCAGCCGCAGAATGCCGCGTGCGCGATTATGCTGTGCGAGGGCTATTTGGGTCGCGAGCTCGACCACGATGCGCTTGATGCTTCGCTTATGGGCTGTCCTACGCCGGGTCGCTTTGATGTGCTGGGAACCGATCCGCTCAAGCTGATTGATGCCTGTCATAACCCCCAGAGCTGCGAGAACTTTGTGAGCGCGCTGGACGAGATCGACCCGTGCGTTGAGAATCGCCCCACGCTGCTGTGCGCCGCATTGGCTGACAAGGACGTGGCGGGTATCGTCGACGCGCTGATTCCAGCCTTCCCGCGCGTGGTCGTGACGCAGACCGATTCTGATCGCGCCCTGCCGGCAGAGGAGCTCGCCGCCCTGGTGGACGCCGATAAGCTCGCGGGCGTGTACCCCAGCGTGTCCGAGGCCCTCGCAGCCCTCGATGCCGCGGCCGAACCTTTCGTAGCAGCCGGCACCATCACCCTAGCCGGCGAAGTAGCCGGCCTGCTCCGTTAACCCATACCCCCTCATCAGTTGCGGTGAAATAGTTCCTGTATTTGGGTTCTAGCAGCCCAAACAGGATCTATTCCACCGCAACTTATTGAGGGGCTATTGGGTAAGGGCTAGTCTAGGCGGACTGGGTCGTGGGGGTAGGCGTTGAGGATCTCGACGCCGGACTCGGTCACTAGGGCCAGGTCCTCGATGCGGACGCCGGTGCGGCCGGGGAGGTAGATGCCCGGCTCGATAGAGAATGTCATGCCCGGCTCTACGACCTGCTCGTTGACAAGCGAGACGTCGCCCGGCTCGTGGTCCTGCAGACCGATCGAGTGTCCCAAGCGGTGTGTAAAGTACTGCTCATAGCCCGCATTCTCAATCACGTCGCGCGCGGCGCGGTCCAGTTCGCACATGCGCACACCCGGTGCGATGAGCGCCTCGGCGGCCTCGTTGGCGCGCCGCACGATGTCGTAGATGCGTGCCGTCTCTTCGTCCGGCTCGCCCCAAAAGAACGTGCGTGTCATGTCCGAGCAGTAGTTGCGGCGGCGCCCGCCAATGTCGAACAGCACCACGTCGCCGCGCTTGAGTACGGTGTCGTCAGGCTCGTGGTGCGGGTCGCCGGCGTTGGCGCCAAAGCTTACGATGGGCGGAAAGCTAAAGCCCTCGCAGCCGTGCTTGCGATACAGACCGAGCATCTGGTCGGCAATTTCGCGCTCCGTCACGCCCTCGTGGACGAGCTTGATGGCGTCGGCCATCACGGCGTCGTTGGCGGCCGAGGACGCGCGCATCAGCTCCTGCTCGGCGGCATCCTTGTGGGTGCGTGCGGCGGTGACGGCAAAGTCGCCCAGGAAAAACTCGCTCGCGGCGTGACAATCCATGAGCGGCATCAAAAAGCCGGAACGCATGACGGTGTCGATGCCGAGCGGTTTGGTCGGATCGACCTCGCGAGCGATGGCGTCGGCCACGACGTCGGTATCGGTGTGGTAGGCCACGCGGGCATTGTCGTACTCGGGCAGCTGATGCAAGGCGTTGACCAAGATCACGGGCTCGGCATTGCGTGCGAGCAGCACGCCGCAAAAGCGCTCGAACATATCGGCATAAAAGCCGGTCAGATAGTAGATCGACCACGGGTCGTTTACGAGCAGCTGCGCGCCGGGGTGCTGAGCCTCGAGCGCATCGAGCACGCGCGCCACGCGCTGGTCATCGACATGTGCCATGAAACATCCTTTCGCTAGGGTACCACCATGGTATCCCAAGCGCCCCCACATAAGTTGCGGTGAAATAGTTCCTGTTTGCCGGGGTAATGGCCTAAACAGGAACTATTCCACCGCAACTGCAAACGCTGATGAAGCTCCGTTCTAAATGAGCTGCTTAGGCTGGGTCGATGTCCATGCTGGCGATGAGGTTGATGTTGGTGTTGAGGAGGTTCTCCAGCACGACGTCGCCCATGCGGACTGGGGCTTTGACGACTAGTCCGCGAATGAGGTCCATGGCTTGGGCGTGAAGTGCCAGTGGGATAGCTTCGGCCGTGCGCACGGGCAGCAGCGCCTCGTCGCCGCCGGATACGGCCACGGTAGTGGTGAGCACGCGCATGGGGCAGGTGAGCTCCTGATGCGCGAACGTATCGCCTCGCGGGCAGCTGTTGCCGGTCACGGAGCGCACCTCTACCACGGCGCCGTCTGCGTCGCGTTCTACCTCTACGGTCAGGAGGCACTCGGATGGACAGGTAGTGCAGTTGAACTGCAGCGTTTCGATCGCGTTTATGCTCATGGCCTTACGCCTCCTCAACGGGATTGACGGACAGGACAATCTCGCTAACACCCAGGTCGAGTGCGCGCTGAATCGCCTTTGCCGGCAGCGGGAAGCTCTCCATTACGCTCGGTTTAAACGGGCGGACCTTGCCTGCAAACAGTTCTTCGTCGCCTGCCAGAATGCGCACGCGGGCGGCGTCGACCGGTCGGCGTACGCGGAAGTTGAGTTTGGTGAGTGCCACAGCCGTAATGCGTCCCGGCAGCGCGTAGCTCGCAATGCCGGCGGGGGAGACCGTGAGCCGGCAACCCGGGCCCGCTTCGCAGCTTGTGCCCGCAGCGTCCACGTTGGCCCCAGCACCACAGCCCAACGCCCACGCCGCCGCAGCCGCTCCAGCACGCTCGGACTCTGTCGTCACGTTGTCGGCCATATCGTGCACGTGCAGTACGTTGCCGCAGGCAAAGATGCCCGGGACGCCCGTTTGCAGGCTCTGGTCCACCACGGCGCCGCGCGTGCGCGGGTCAAGCTCAACGCCCGCGCCCACCGAAAGCTCGTTTTCGGGAATCAGACCCACCGAAAGCAGCAGCGTGTCGCACGGAACAACGCGCTCGGTTCCCGGAATGGGCGCCAGGCTCTCGTCGACCCGACTCACCTCGACGGCCTCCACGCGATCGTGTCCGATCACACGCGTGACGGTGGTGGACAGGTGAAGCGGAATGCCAAAGTCGTCCAGGCAGTTTTTGACGTTGCGGCGCAGGCCGTTGGCGTACGGCATGAGCTCGTACCCGCCCTCGACCGAAATTCCCTCGAGCGTACAGCGGCGCGCCATGATCAGCCCGATGTCGCCCGAGCCCAAAATGACGGCGCGCGAGCCGGGCTTGAGGTTTTCGATATTGATGTATCGCTGCGCCAGGCCGGCCGTAAACACGCCGGCAGGTCGGCTGCCGGGAATCTTGATCTCGCTGCGCGTGCGCTCGCGGCATCCCATGGCAAGGACGACCGCGCGCCCGGTGAGCTGCAGCATGCCGGCGCGGCTCATGAGCGTGACGGTATGGACTGCGGCATCTCCCGTGCCCTCGCCCGCACCCGGATCGCCCGCACCCGCGCCCTCGCCCGAATCGCTGTCTCTTATACACATCTGACGCTGCC
>UROO01000057.1 GCA_900549555.1 uncultured Collinsella sp.
GAGATAGGAGTCCGTCTCGTGGGCTCGGAGATGTGTATAAGAGACAGGTGTCGGTTGCCGGGGATATAGTGGCGATACCGGCGGCCGTGCCGCTCGCTACGCCAGCCCCGGCGCCGGCGCCGCCAACGCCCGAAGCCGTCCGCGCGGCCTCCGAGCGCTTCAGCGCCACGCGAATCCGTGCGAACAACTCCTCAATTGCAAACGGCTTGGTCAGGTAATCGTCGGCGCCGGCATCGAGCCCGGCAACCTTATCCATCACGGCATCGCGCGCGGTGACCATGATCACCGGCACGTCCTTGTGCTTGCGGACACGCCGCAGGACCTCCATGCCGTTGAGCTGCGGCAACAGCACATCGAGCAGAATCAGATCGTAGTCGCGTTCCAGCGCCAGATCCACGGCGGTGCGGCCGTCGGCGGCGTGCTCCACCTGGTAGCCCTCGTGCTCCAGCTCGAGCGTCACAAAGCGGGCGATTTTCTCCTCGTCCTCTACGATCAGAATCCGTGCCATGCGTGCCCCCGTCTGCGATTACTTGTCGTCGTTCAGATTTTGCTTGATGTCGTCCGCGGCATCGGCAGCGTGATTCATAAGGTTGTTGATGCTGCCGGGCACGTCACCGTCGCTGTCGATGCGGTAGCGCATGCCAAAGAACAGGCCAATCAGCATCAGCCATATCGTGGCGCCCCAAGCAAACAGCGCGACGATGGGGATCAGGATGGGGATGTTGAGGATGATCGCATCGCGGCGCGTGGCGATAAACTTGGTGTCCAGGCTCAGGCGGAAGAGCTTTTTGAGGTACTCCCACACGCTGTCCATCTTCTTGGAGAAGTCGGTCTTTTCGCTCGACTTCTCGTAGGCGGCCTGCGCAGCGACCATCTCGGCCGAGGGCTCATCGACTGGCGCGGACTCGGTGGCGGCATGCGCCGATGCGGTCTGGGTCTTGCCCTGCGACTCGAGCCAAATGATGGCATCCAGAACGTTGCCGTCGGCGGCGTCGAGCGCGGCCTTGGCATCGGTGTAGCTCACGTTGCACTTGGTGCGGATGGTTTCAACTTTTTCGAGGTCGTCCATGACCTGTCCTTTCGTTCGATGGGCGCGACGCCGGGCGATTTGCCCGGGCGCGAGCGTTGCGTTCGGCGGCCTGCGTGGCGCCGCCCCGCCCTTGGTCGAACTCTATAGTGCAGGTTATAGATTAAGCGATTCTTGAGCCAAGATTAATCTTGGATGAGTTTTTGGGTGGCAGTGGGGAAGGGAGAGGTGTCCTTCTAGGTAGCTAGCGGCGAGGTCTAATACTTTTCCGAGAAGTGAACGAGCTAAATCGGGCCCCCGAAGCATCGACACTTTAAGGGCATCGTTTCCTGCGGTTTCGATACTGGAATCCTGCGATCTTGCCGACGAAAAATGTGGATGCTTCAGGGGTCCTAAAACAGACGTTCACTTCGCGGAAAAGTATTAGACCTCGATAGCGGGGGATGGGGTACCGGTGTAAAACGGCGTCAAGGGGTGGTTGAGCAGGCGGTTTTCAGGCGACTGGGACATGGCGGGCGGTCGATCGCCTATACTGGTTGGGCTCAACTGGAGAGGTGATGACTAGTTATGAAATCAATCAATGTTGCAGCAGCGATTATTCAGAAGGACGGGAAAATCCTGAGCTGCCAGCGCGGCTATGGAGAATTTAAAGATGGCTGGGAGTTTCCGGGCGGCAAGCTCGAGCCGGGCGAGACCGGCGAGCAGGCAATCGTGCGCGAGATTCAAGAAGAGCTCGAGGTCACGATCGGTAACCTCGACTATCTTTGCACGGTCGAACACGATTACGAGACGTTCCATCTGTCGATGCAGTGCTACCTGGCTAATATCCTTTCGGGGGAGTTCAAAGAGCACGCTCACGAGGACATGAAGTGGCTCGATACCAATAACCTGTGGGATGTCGATTGGCTTCCGGCGGACGTTAAAGTCGTTAGGGAACTCGAAAAGAAACTCGGGCTTATGTAAGAAAGGAGCGGGCGTCACATGGCGGCCCGCTCCTTTCTGTTACTCGGCCTCGCTCAAATCGCTGAGCATAAACTCATAAATGTCCTGCCTCACGGGCGCATTGAGCTCATATTCGATTTCGACGGCGTTGTCGCCGCTCTTAGTTTTAATAGCCTCGAACTCGCCGGTCGGATGCATTTCGCCCAAGAAATAGAACTCCTTGCCACCCTTATCGTCCTTGTTCTTTCGCATAAACAAATACGTCTTCAAGCCGTTTTCTGGCCATGCCTGCAGTCGCAGAATCTCGGGGGAGTTGAGCGTACGGTTGTTCTTAGAGATTGCAACTAGCTTACTCGGCGAAACAAAGCGGTCTTCATACTGAATGGACTCGCTAATGTCGGGTGCCTTGTCATAGTTAATAAATACGGGGAATGTATTGGTCTTCTCGTCGTAGAAGTAACCGCCAAGATTTTGGCCGTTGATGTTCTTTTCCCAGTTCATCAAGCGGCAAACCTCTTCGTACGTGTACTTGGCGTTGAGAACGAAATTTGTGTTTTCGTACGTCTCGGCATAGTCGAGTCGGTTGCGCGCAATACCAAAATCCAGCACCTCGAGAATCTGACGCTTGAACTCTGCGTTGCGCAGGGCGGTCGCAAACGCTTCGGTCAGACGAGGTCCGGCTCCATCGTCAATAAGCAGGGAAACGAAATCCTTAGGAGTGGCAAAGTCGCCCTTAAGGACTGCGATTGCCGACCTAACGGCGCTGTCCTTAAGCTGTGCGCGGTAGTTCCTAAGCGCAGCCTCGCGCATATGCCGGTAGCCCTCGTGTCCGGCTTCGACGAGCGTTTGAAGCAGATAGAGGTCTTCGAATCGCTTGCCCGCGGCGAGCTTTTGCGAAATAAATTTGAGAATCTTGGTTTGATCAGAGGAAAAATGGACTGTGTAGCCCGGCTCGTATTTGGAAAGAAATGCGTGGTAGGACCCCAGGCCGCTGTTCTTGAAGATAAGCAGCGGATCGATGGAGCCATTACGATCAAATTCGAGCAGCGATGGAATCTTGCCGAGTTTCTGACGCAAGTCGAGATATTCGTTCTTCAAAAATCTGACGGAGGTAAAATCGCCGTCGTCGATGGCCTTATAGATGCGAGCTTCGGAAATACGATCGAAGCTTACCGTTGAGCATCCGGGGATCGCCGAATCGCTCTCTTGGACGAGACGACGCAGACGGTCTTTGTTGTACGTCTTGTCACCCGAAAGCGCGATGGGCACCAAGAAGTTGCTCTGGTAATTGCCAATAAAGTCTAGTACCAGTGCGTATTCCTTGCCATCATTCAGGCGCAAACCTCGTCCGAGCTGCTGAACAAAGATGATTGCGGAGTCGGTGCGTCGAAGCATGATGATCTGATTGAGCGAGGGGATGTCGACGCCCTCGTTCATGATATCGACCGAGAAAATGTACTCGAGCTCGCCGGCTTCAAGTTGGCTAATCGCGGCATCGCGGACTTCATCGGAATCTTGACCGCTAATCGCAGCCGTTCGATATCCGAGAACGTTGAATTTGCGCGACAGTTCTTCGGCCTCGGCGTTTCGATTGCAGAAAATTAAGCCCCTGCGGTTGCTTTTGGCGACGCTATATTCTTCGATCTTCTCGGTGATGTGACGCACGCGTTCATCGGACGTCAAACGCCCGAACAGAGCGGTATCTTCGACCGTCTCATCGTCAATCTCCAGATCGTGAATGCCAAAATAATGGAAGGGGGCTAGCATCTCTTCGGCCAAAGCGTCCTGCAGCGTGATCTGGAACGCGATGACGTGATTGAAAAGGGCAAAGACGTCGTAGCCGTCGGTGCGATTAGGCGTAGCGGTCATGCCAAGATAAAACCGAGGCGTAAAGTGCGACATGATGGATTGGTAGCTCTGAGATCCCGTGCGGTGGGCCTCGTCGATGACGATGTAGTCGAACTCATCGGGACGGAAACCGCTCAGATGTTTGGCGACCGAAGAACACATGGCAAACACGCAGGTGGCATTGCTTATATTCTTGCCAGTTTGATAGGTGTCGAACGTATAGGTACTACCTAAGAGCCGTTCGTAGCTTACACGGGAGGCGTCTATAATGCGTCGGCGGTGCGCAAGAAAGAGGATGCGCCGGGGTTTAGTTGCGAGCACGTCGAACGCCGAAAGGAAGGTCTTGCCAGTGCCGGTTGCCGAGACCAGCAATGCACGGGTCTCGCCCTTGCGGTGGATTACGCCGAGCGCCTCAAGGGCGCGCTGCTGCATTTTATTGGGCTTGATTACTTCGAGGTCGTTCGTGGTTGGGCTAACAGTTGCCTGGAACGTCGGTTTCGATTTGGGCTTTGACGGATGTGCCGATCGATATGCGGCATAGTTTTCAATCCAGTCTTGGGAAAGCAAAACGGTTGAGGTGTCGTTCCACAACGAATTGAACTCGCCCCTCAGTTCGCCGAGTAGGCGGCTGTTCTCGACAGTCTGGTACAGCACGTTCCATTCTTTATTGCAGGTGAGGGCGGTCTGCGTCATGTTCGAGCTGCCGACGATGACCGTGCTGGTTTCGCCCTTATCAAAAATGTATCCCTTGGCATGCAGATTACCCTGGAATACGCGAACTTCCATGTTGTCGTATTCCAGGAGCTTGCGAAAGGCATCGGGTGAGTTGAAGTTGAGATAGGTGGACGTGAGCAGCCTGCCCTTAATGCCACGCTGCTTGAGCTCCTGGAACGTCTCGACCAGGATTTGAAGGCCGCCGTCTGCAACAAACGCTACGCAAAAGTCAAAAGAGCCGCAGGTTGAGAGCTGCTCCTTGATAACGGATAGTAGTGTTCCGCCTGTCGCCTTTGAGTTGGCGATGAGCTTGGGTGAATCGTTCTCGCGTGCAAGCGAGTCGAATTCAATATCAATCTGCTGCTGCGTAGTCATCCCGGCCAAACCTTTCGAAAGACTATGTTGGCGCCAGGATAACAGATCGATCGTTCGTGTTTTGGGCGTATGTGATTTTTAGACTATCGGCTACTCAAGTTTGTGGCTGCGGCCTTGGTGCCGTGTCTTGCTGGGCCTCTCTCTATCTATGTGTATGTGTTTTCGTCTTATAGGCTGCTGGGAGAAGTCCTGCCCCCAAGATTCCGCGCATGCCATGGCTCCGTGTCGGCCATGTGGCAAGCTGCTTGTCATAGCCTCGCCGGAATCCGACTGCAAATGGCCACGGACGGATATGCAGGTTCTTGTCGCTACGTGAGAAAAACTTGCAAAACTCGCAAGTTCTTGTCATGCTGTGAGAAAAACTTGCAGATTGGGGCGGGCGATGGATAAACGGATGGTTCCTAGAAATCGATATCTCGAAAAGTTGATCGCCTTTCGTGATGCGGATGTCATCAAGGTCGTAACGGGTATGCGCCGTTGTGGCAAATCGACGCTTCTGGACATGATGCGCAAACATCTGGAGGATAACGGCGTTCCATCCGAATGTCTTTTGACCTTTAAGATGGAGTCGTTTGAGCTGGAGGGCGTGCGTGATTGGCGAGAGCTTTACCGCCACGTCGACGGCCTAATGCCTGCGGGCAAGAGGTGCTATCTCTTCTTCGACGAGCTTCAGGAGGTTGCCGGATGGGAGAAGGCGATTAACGCACTTCGTGTCGACCGGGACTGCGATATATATGTTACGGGTTCGAATGCTTTTCTCCTCTCGTCAGAGATTGCGACCTTAATCTCGGGCAGATATGTCGAGATTCGGATGCATCCGCTCACTTTTTCGGAATATGTCGACTTTCTTGGTCCGACTGACGTCACGAATAGGCTCGCTGTTTTTGGTCGGGAGGACATCGTTGCGCTCGACGATCTTCTCGACCGTTATCTTACGTTTGGAGGTCTGCCGTTTCTCGCTGCTTCAAAGCTGCCAGAGCGGGAAATGAAGGACTATATCTGGAGCACGTACCAAACAATCGTCGGGCGCGACATTTTGGCTCGCGAGGCGCGTCGGGGTAGACGGTCGGTGACGAGCAGGAGTGTGCTCGACCGCGTCACTTCCTACTTGGCTGATAACATTTCAAACCCGACATCAATTAATAAGATCGTTGGAACGCTGGCAGAGAACGGGGTGAAATCCTCGCACGGCGTCGTGGACACTTGTGTGTCCGCCCTTGAGGAGACCTATATCTTTTCGCATGCGCGCCGATTTGATATTAAGGGTCGGGACATTTTGAAGACCGGCGGCAAGTTTTACATTGATGATCTGGGACTTCGAGCCTTCTTGGATGGGTATCGCGGCAGCGACAGCGGGCGTGTTCTCGAAAATGCCGTTTACAATCGCCTTGTCTATGACGGATACCAGGTCTTCACGGGTCATCTTCGAGATGCCGAAATCGACTTTGTTGCGATAGGCGACGGCTCGGATCGTAAGTTTATTCAGGTCACAGAGTCGATTGACGAGGAGGCGACGCGTAGGCGCGAGCTGCGTCCATTTGAGCTCAGGTCGCTCGAGAAGATTACCGGCGGTTACGAGAAGATCGTCGTCGTTCGTCAGGGGAGCCATCCGACCGACATCGACGGCATCAAAATCGTTTCTGCAGTCGATTTCTTAATGGGTAGGCTTGGGGCTTAGGGCGTTTGGAGCGCGTCTGTTTCCTATGTCTAGCGACATTGCCACAGCTCGTGACGCCGCCGGCTCCTTCCTCTCCGTCAAGCGGCACCAACTCAGCTGATCCGTTGGGGACGGAGGAAAGCGGATCATTTTCGGTGCGCCGCAGGTGATACGAATCCTGCGGCGCGCTGTTTTTTGCGCGGGGGCTTTCAGCTGTGTCCGCACGACATGTGACACTTGCCCTGTCGCCCTGCTCTGCCGCGGCGGCATGTACCCGAACAGCGACCCTCTAAGGAGTTCGATTTTGATGAGTGACAACACCAAGCATCTCGCAAAGAAATGCGTCAAGGACGCGGGGCCGTGCCTCGCGTTGTGCCTTGCCGGCGCAGCGGTCGCGCTGCTGGCTGTTCTGGGGCCGTTCGACGTGCTCCGAAGTGTCAGCTCTCTGCACGTTTGCATGGCCCTTGCCGGCGCCATGATAACCGGCGGCGTGCTCGATCTGATTTTTTGGGTGCTTGACCTGTTTGGATGGAAGAACGAGGGGTAAGCCCTAAGGGATGGAAGGGCTGGAACGGTTAGCTTAGCGATGGTGCAAAATGTGGGCTAGTGACTTGCAGGGAAGTGGTAATCCGATGACGGTCTATGTGACGGGCGATGTTCACGGTGGGGTCGACATGCAAAAGCTGCGCGACTGGGACCTTGGGGATAGTCTGACGGGCGACGACTATCTGATTGTCGCGGGCGACTTTGGCTTTCCGTGGGATTTCTCTGCCGAGGAGTGCGCCGACATCGCTTGGCTGGAGTCGCGCCCCTATACCGTGCTGTTTGTCGACGGTAACCACGAGCGCTTCGACCATTGGGCGGAGCGACCCATGGAGCTGTGGCACGGTGGGCTGACGCAGCGTCTGTCGGATACCTCCCCCATACGGCGCCTGACGCGTGGCGAGGTTTTTGAGCTCGACGGCTCAACGATTTTTACCATGGGCGGCGCCACAAGCGTGGATAAGGAATACCGCATACCGTATTCCAGCTGGTGGCCGCAGGAGCTGCCGGACGAGCGCAACTTTGAGGAGGCACGGACAAAGCTCGACAGCGTGGGCTGGAAGGTCGACTACGTAATCACCCACACCTGCTCTACGCGCATGCTTTCGCCCACGCTCTATCCGGCACCCGGCTGGAATTGCCCCGACGTCGATCGGCTTACGGCATTTTTCGATGAACTGGAAGATCGCTTGGACTACAAGCGCTGGTATTACGGGCATTTTCATCGGGATGCCAACCCGGCCGAGCGCCATACCGTGCTCTACGACTGCATCGTTCGCCTGGGCGACGAGCTCCAGCCTTGGGATGTTGCATAGCGGCAAGGCGTTTGGCTACTCGGCCGTTATGGTGATGTTTTCCCGGTGCGCGCGGATGACGTCCCAGCTAAAGTGCTCGACCAGTTGCTCGGCAGAACGCGGCGTGGTGTCCGGCGCGATACCCGTTTGCCCGGCGAGCCAGCCCAGCAGTGCCCCTGGTGTGCCAAAGCGGGCGCGGAGCTCGCCCAGGTCCAGATCACGATCGCGCTTGGAAAGGCGGCGGCCGTCCGGCGACATGAGCAGCGGAATGTGCGCGTAGTGCGGCGTGGGAAGTCCCAGCAGATGCTGCAGATAGATCTGGCGCGGCGTGGAGCCCAGCAGGTCGCATCCGCGTACGATCTCGGTAACACCCATGGCGGCGTCATCGACCACCACGGCCAGCTGATAGGCAAAAACGCCATCGCTGCGGCGCACCAAAAAGTCGCCGCACTCGGTGGCGAGCGCCTCGCATTGGGCCCCGTACGTGCGGTCCACGAATTCGACCACATCGTCTGCGAGGTCGTCGACGGTGGGCACGCGCAGGCGCGTGGCCGGCGCGCGCAGGGCACTTCGGCGGGCGACCTCTTCGGCCGAAAGGTCTCGGCAGGCGCCGCGGTAGATGGGCGTGCCGTCGCTGGCGTGCGGCGCGCTTGCGGTGTGGAGCTCGGCGCGCGTGCAAAAGCAGGGGTAGGTGAGGCCGGCGTCTTGCAGCTGATGCAGGGCGCTCTCGTACTGATCCAGGCGATCGTGCTGGTAGTAGGGGCCTTCGTCCCACTCAAGGCCCAGCCAAGCCAGGTCGTCAATCAGCTGAGCGGCAAGTTCCGGGCGCTTGCAGCGATCGTCCAGGTCCTCGATGCGCAGCACGATGTTGCCGCCCTGGCTGCGGGCCGAAAGCCACGAGCACAGGCAGCTGAACACGTTGCCCAGGTGCATGCGGCCCGAGGGCGACGGGGCAAAACGGCCCACGACAGGTGCGGGGACGGAGGCGGGCTGCGTCGTTGGCGCGTCCGCGGCGGGCGTTGCTATGTTGCGTGTTTTGATATCCATGCGGACGAGTATAGCGCGGGGTGCGATGGGGGGCGTTGCCGTGGCTCGCAAGTTGGCGGCAGTGCGCATTGCGCACGGTGGGTCTGCGACTCAACGTCTCGATCGTCGCGCATCGACTCGGCCTTATACACGACAGAAACCCCGGCAGCTCTTCGCAACTGCCGGGGTTTCCGCGGAAAAGGGGGACATGATCCTCGAGCGAACGGCAAAGGGGCAAACCGTTTTCGCTCAACTGCTTTATGCCCCTCGACTGGTGGCTCAATCAGCGCATGCCGCGCCCACACAAAGCCGCTACACCTGTGACGGAGCTGTGAAGTGGTATCTATTGCTGGCGCGGGGCTCGGTCAAAGAGCGTCCCAAACGACAAATTTGTTGCAGTCCGTCGGTTCAACCCAATGATCCGTTTTCCTCCGTCCCCAATAGATCATTTTCCAAGTGCCGGGGTGTGGGCGTGACTTTCATCCCGTTTGGCGCTCCGGTCGCCTAGATGTTCGTCATGCGTGCCCGCAAACGTGGGACAATGACGCTGTTGGTTTTACAGAAAAAGGATGTGCCTATGAACACCCTCGCCGCCAAAGTCAGCCGGCAGCGCCGCCCGTTTGCGCGATTCGCTTCCGTCTGCGTGCTCGTCGCGCTTGCGTTGCTGCTGCTGCCTGTCGCCGCGCACGCCGACGGCTACTCCATGACCCAAACCTATATCGGCGCCACGGTCGAGGCCGACGGCTCACTGACCGTTGTCGAGGGACGCCAGTTTGATTTCGATGACGACATCAACGGCGTGTTTTGGCAGATCAATACAGGCTCTAACCAGCAGGGCGGCGCGGCGGGCGTCAATGTGCTGAGCGTCGAGGAAGACGACACCGCGTTCAACAAAGTCGATAGCGCGAACAAGGGTGACTCTGGCGTCTACACGGTCGAGCAGACTGGTGACGGCGTAAAGATCAAGGTGTTCAGCCCCCACGAGAGCGGCGACAGCGCGATCTATTACGTGAGCTACACCATGACCGGTGCGGTTATGAACTGGGCCGATACCGCCGAGCTCTACTGGAAGTTTGTGGGTGACGGCTGGTCCGCGGATTCCGATGACGTCGAGATGGAAGTGCGCTTCGCAAATGCCGCTGCCGGGACGGCGGCCGTCAAGGGCGATAACTTCCGCGCGTGGGGCCACGGCCCGCTGACGGGCGACGTGTCGCTCGATGAGGACGAGCCCATGGTCACCTATACCATTCCCTGCGTGCATCAGGGCGAATTTGCCGAGGCGCGCATCGCCTTCCCCAGCGACTGGGTGCCGCAGCTTGCCGCCTCGGGCGAAGAGCGCATGTCAACGATCCTGAGCGAAGAGAAGGCATGGGCCGACGAAGCTAACGCTCGCCGCGCTCACGCTCGCATGATTGCCAATGTACTTGCCGTGCTAAGTGTTTTCGCGGCGGTGGCCTTTACCGGCACAATCGTTGTGCTCAAGCTGTGCCGCCGCAAGCCCAAGCCGCTTTTCCAGGACGAGTATTTCCGCGATGTGCCTTCGGCCGACCATCCCGCCGTGCTTTCGGCCCTCATGAGCTGGAACGAGGTGCCCGATCAGGCATATATCGCCACGCTCATGAAGCTCACTGACGACCGTGTGATCAAGCTGGAGCAGGCGACCGTGACCAAGGCCAAGAAGGGTCTGTTGGGGCGTGAAAAAGAAGAGCAGACGTATCGCGTGACGGTGAGTGATGCGGGCTGGAAGTCGGCCAAGGGCATTGATCGCATGGTGCTCAAGGTCTTCTTTGCCGGTGCTAAGCCCGACGAGAACGGTGATCGTTCGCGCACGTTCGACGAGCTGCAGCACTACGTCAAGCAGCACGCTACGCCCGTGGGCGACAAGCTCGAGGACTATCAGAACACCGTTAAGGGCAAGTTGGCCGATAGCGAGTACGTTGCCTCGGACGGCATTGTCGCAATGGTGTTTTGCCTGGTTCTCGGTATTCTGATCGCCTGTGTTCCCGTGGGATCCATCTTCTTTACCGACGGCGCACAGGCGAACATTATCGCCGCGGTTATCTCGGTGCCGATTGTACTGGTGGGTATTGGCGTGGGCCTTACGTTCCGCCGCTTTACGCCGGAGGGTGCCGAGGTGGCGGCTCGCTGCAAGGCGCTTAAGCATTGGCTTGAGGACTTCACGCGTCTAAAGGAAGCCGTCCCCGGCGATCTGGTCCTGTGGAATAAACTTCTGGTGATGGGTGCGGCGCTGGGCGTTTCGAAGGAAGTCCTGCGTCAGCTTGCCGAGGCTGTTCCTCCCGAGGTGCGCGAGGCCGACGGTTTCTACGACAATTACCCCTGCTACTGGTGGTACTACCATCACTACGGAAACCAGTCCCCGCTCGATTCGTTCGATGATGTGTATCTGTCTCTTATACACATCTGACGCTGCCGACGAACTCTAGGGTGTAGA
>UROO01000058.1 GCA_900549555.1 uncultured Collinsella sp.
CTGCGCAAGACGGAGGCCACATTAAGTGGCCTCCTTTGCGTGCGGAACTCGCGATGAACCTTACATGCCTCCGCCCGGACAGACGCCTTGTTGTTGGAGCACGGCTTGTCATGGGGGTACCCGCAACATATATAAGTTGAAGGCCACGTCATGTGGCCTTTTTTGCATCCGGAAACTGTGTCCCAGAATTCACGTCCGGAACGGGATGCAGTTTCCGCTTGGGACCTGATTGGGAAAGTGTGTCCCACTATTCAGCTGGATTCCGGGATGTATTTTCCGGTTGAGGTAGCGCGCACAGTCGTGGTGTAAGAAGCAAGGGAGGGCCATCGCCTAGAATCGTCAGTGCCTAGATATTCGACGAAAGGAAAGACGATGGCCCACAGCGACATTCTATCCCAGCCGGACCGGGGGCTCGGCCTCGACCGGCCCCAGACCGAGGCCCTGCTCGCGCTGTTCTCGCGGTGCGACGACCTGAGGGAGTTCGGCAGGGAGGTGATCCAGTCCGTGGTCAACGCCCTGATGGACTCCCAGGCGCAGGAGGCCTGCGGCGCGCCCCGCGGCTCCAGGTCGCCCGAGCGCGTCAACAGCAGGAACGGCTACCGCGAGAGGTCCCTGTCGACCTCCCTCGGCGACCTCGAGCTGCGGGTCCCCAAGCTGCGCGAGGGGACCTACTTCCCCGAGGGCATACTCGAGCGCTACACGCGCGTCGAGGCGTCCATGGTCGCGCTCGTGCGCGAGATGTACGTCGCGGGCGTGAGCACCCGCAAGGTCGGGCTCGTCGCCGAGGAGCTCGGCGTCTCGTCGCTGTCCAGCTCCGAGGTGTCGGCGCTGTGCGCCGGGCTGGACGAGGAGGCCGAGGCGTTCAGGACCCGGCCGATCGAGGGCGAGCACCCCTACGTGTGGCTCGACGCGACCTACATGAAGTGCAGGACCGGCGGGCGCTACGCGAGCGTCGCGCTCGTCACGGCGATCGGCATGTCGTCCTCCGGGCACAAGGAGTTCCTCGGCTGCGCCTGCTTCGACAGCGAGAGCGAGGCCGCCTGGTCCGAGTTCCTCGGCTCCCTCAGGGACAGGGGCCTGCGCGGCGTGAGGCTCGCGGTGTCCGACGCCCACGCCGGGCTCGTCGCCGCCGTCTCCAGGGTCCTGCCGGGCTGCTCCTGGCAGCGGTGCCTGACGCACCTCCAGCGCGACATCAGGGGCCACATCCACAGCCTCGCCGGCCAGGCGCTCGCCGCCGACCTCGTCCGGGCGTGCGCGGGGCAGGCCGACGCCGACGTCGCCCGCGCGGCGTGGGACCTGGCGGCGCCCAGGGTGCGCGCCCTCTCCCGCACGGCCGGCGACGTCTTCGAGGGCGCGAGGGAGGACGCGCTCGCCTTCATGTCCTTCCCCCGCGAGCACTGGCAGAAGATCAGGACGAACAACGTGCAGGAGCGCGCGAACCGCGAGATCAAGAGGAGGTACCGCTCGGTGCAGTCGTTCCCCTCCGAGGCGTCCATGATGCGGCTCGTGTGCGCGGTGCTCGCCGGAGAGGAGGGCAGGTGGGCCGCCCACCGGGTCGCCGCGCCCGAGTCGGCCGCCCGGGCGTCCGCCCCGGCCCCGGCACCGGAACCGCTCGAGGGCGAGAGGCTCGAGGCGGTCAGGCTGGCCGCGCACGAGGTCATAAGGGAGGTCCTTGACCGCCACGCCGTGGCGGAATAGCCTTAGGCGCAGGGGGCGCTGACGCGGCCCTCCCTCTTACACCACAAAAATTCGCGCCATCCCGGTTGAGGCTCGTTGGGAAAGTGCGTCCCACTTTGGGGGCTGATTCTGGGACGTGGTTTCCGGTTGGCTCTCATTGGGAAAATGCATCCCGTTTCTTGACCGAATAATGGGACGCAATTTCCCGTTGGAGCGCCTTTGGGAAAGTGTGTCCCACTTCGACCGCCCAGAGTGGGATGCACTTTCCGCAAAGCACCTCAACGGGAAACTACATCCCATTCCAAAGGCAAATTCCGGGACGCATTTTTCGAAAGCCTGCCCATCCGGAAAGCCCGTCCCACTTTGGACGCATCCGGGCACGGAACCATCGACCTATCAGGCCTCCCATCAATAAAGAGGCGTCCTCCCGGACGGCGGGGCACGAAGTTCATCGCGAGTTCCGCACGCAAAGAAGGCCACTTAATGTGGCCTTCGTCTTGCGCAGGACTGTAGAGCAGGGAACTTCGTGCCCCGACGCCCGGGAGGACGTTTCATTTAGAAAGATGGACCGACCGCCGTCAGCGATGGGAGCTACTCCCCCAGCACGGCCTTTTTGGCGGCTGCAGCCATGTTATCCAGATCTTCCTTGGTGGGGTGATCCTTTGCGGCAACCCAGTTATCGAGCAGCATCTTAAAGCGGACATTGTCGGGATCTTGCTCGAGCATGGCCTCGTAGCGCTGCTTGACCGCGGGACCCATCTTGCCCTGGCACATTGCCCAACCCACAAGCTCGGCATCCTCGGCCAAATTGGAGGTCACGCGATTGATAATCTGCTGATAATAGCTCTGGTCGGCGCCAAAACCGCAGGTACCAAAGAGGAAAACGCGCTTGCCGTGCAGAGCGGAGAGCAGCGCGGCAACCGAAGGCGTGCACGCGCCCTTGTCGCACCAAAAACCGACGAGCACCGTGTCGGCCGCGCAGGCGCCCTGCGCCTCGAGCGCAACCTGATCTGCATCCGCATCGTCGCTCAACGCCGCGGCATGGACAAACTCAACGCCCGCAGCCTGCAGAGCGCGCTTGATCGCGCCCGAAACCATCCTGGTATTACCGCTCTTGCTGTTAACCACCAAAGAGCACGTCATAGTCACGTTGCCTCGTTTCCCCCAAAACTAAAGCCACTAATGCAATTTATTAGATGAATATCTTAGTACTAACAACGCAGATGTAAACCATCTGCCGCTAATCGGTAACCCCTACTGGGCGAATTGGCTGCGGTAGAGTTCGGCGTAGAAGCCGCCTGCCGCTAGCAGCTCGTCGTGCGTGCCGCGCTCGATAATCTGGCCGTCGCGCATCACCAGAATGCAGTCGGCGTTGCGGATGGTGCTCAGGCGGTGCGCCACGACAAAGCTTGTGCGACCGGCCATGAGCTCGTCGAATGCCGCCTGCACCTGCAGCTCGGTGCGGGTATCGATGCTCGAGGTCGCCTCGTCCAGCAGCAAAATCGCCGGGTCGGTGAGCATGACGCGCGCGATGCACAGCAGCTGTTTTTGACCCTGGCTAAACGTGCCGCCGTCCTCGCCGATGACCGTATTGTAGCCGCCTGGCAGCTGCACGATAAACTTGTGCGCATGCGCGCGCTTGGCAGCCTCGATAACCTGCTCGCGTGTGGCGTCGGGACAGCCGTAGGCGATGTTTTCCGCCACCGTTCCCTCGAACAGCCAAGTGTCCTGCAGCACCATGCCAAAGGCACGGCGAAGGCTTGCGCGCGTGTAGTCACGCGAAGACCTGCCATCGACCATGATGCGTCCGGCATCGATATCGTAAAAGCGCAGCAGCAAGTTGATGAGCGTTGTCTTGCCGCAGCCCGTAGGGCCAACGAGAGCAAAGCGCATGCCGGGCTTGGCCTCGATGCAGATATCCTGCAGCAGCTTGCGGTCGGACACGTAGCTAAAGTCCACATGCTCAAAGGCGACCTCGCCCTGCGGGGCAGCAAGTTCCACGGCATCCGCCGCATCGGGCTCCTGCTCGCGGGCATCGAGCAGCGCAAACATGCGGCGCGCCGAGGCATACGCCGTCTGGATCTGCGTAATGACGTTGGTGACCTCGTTGAACGGCTTGGTGTACTGGTTGGCATAGGACAGGAAGATCTGCACGCCGCCCACCGTAAGCGCCGCGGGCACGCCCGTGATCACGCCCACGCAGCCGATCACAGCGACCACGGCATAGATGATGTTATTGATAAAGCGCGTGCCGGGGTTGGAGAGCGAACCCATAAACTGCGCGCGCTCGCCCGCGGTGTAGAGCTCAGCGTTGAGGGCATCGAAGCGCTGCTGGGCGTTGGGACCATAGGCAAAGGCGTCGACAAGCTTTTGCTCACCCACATACTCCTCGATATGGCCGCCCAGTTGACCCTGAATACGCTGCTGTGCCGTAAAGCTTTTGTTGGAGAGCTTGGCAATAGCACCGGCTGCAAAAATGGAAAGCGGCGTGACGAGCACCACCACGAGCGTCATGGTCAGGTTAATGGAGAGCATAAACGCGAGCGTGCCAACAATGGTGATAACGCCGGTGAAAAGCTGGGTAAAGCCCTGCAGCAGACCGTCGCCCACCTGGTCGACATCGTTGACCACACGGCTCATAAGGTCGCCGTGGGCATGGCTGTCGATAAAGCTGAGCGGCATGCGGCTGAGCTTGTCGCTCGCCTCCACGCGCATGTCGCGCACCGTCTCGTAGGACAAGCGGTTGACGCAATAACCCTGCAGCCACTGGAAGGCCGCAGCACCTACGACGACAATCGCGAGCTTGGTGACAAGCGGCAGCAGTGCGTCAAAGTCCACCTGCCCGGCGGCAACGATGAGGTCGATGCCCTCGCCGATGAGGATGGGCGTATAGAGTTGCAAGATCACCGAGATGGCGGCGCTCACAAACGACGCCGTAAACGAAATGCGATGCGGACGGACGTAGCCCAGCAGGCGGCGAGTTACCGCGCCCACGGGGTAGCGCTCGGGGTCGCCGGGCTGACGCGGGCCGTCTCCCAGGTCGTTGAGGTTATCGTTGCCGGACACGTTGGCCGTCATCGTGGCAACCGAACCGGAAGAAGTATACGGATTCATCTAGCAGCCCTCCTTTGCGCAGACGGATGCCGGGGCAGCCGGGGCGCCTGGGGCGGACGCGGGCGCCGTACTCCCCTGCTGGCCCTCGAGTTCCTCGCGACGAAGCTGCGACTGGCAAATCTCGCGGTAGAGCTGGCAGCTTGCGTACAGCTCGTCGTGCGTACCCAGGCCCGCGACCGAGCCGTGGTCGAGCACGCAGATCATGTCGGCATCGCGCACGGTCGAGACGCGCTGGCTCACGATCACCGTCGTGAGCGGCAGCCCGCCCGCGGCGGCACCGCGTACGCTGCGCTCGCGAATGGCATGGCGAAGCGCCGCGTCGGTCTTAAAATCGAGCGCCGAGGCGGAATCATCCATAATCAGGATCTGCGGCGAGCCCACCAGGGCACGTGCAATGGTCAGGCGCTGGCGCTGGCCACCGCTGAAGTTCTTACCGCCCGCCTCGACCGGGGCGTCGAGCCCCTGCGGCTTGTTGCGCACGAACTCGCTGGCCTGCGCCATTTCGAGCGCCGCCCACAGTTCCTCATCGGTTGCCGACTCGTCGCGCCAGGTTAGGTTGCTGCGGATCGTGCCACTCACGAGCGACGCGCGCTGCGGTACGGTCGCGACCACATGGCGCAGCTGATCGAGCGGCCAGGCGCGCACGTCGGCGCCCATTACGCTCACGCTGCCGACGCCTGTGTCGTACAGGCGCGGGATGAGCGAGACGAGCGTCGACTTACCGCTGCCCGTGCCGCCGATAATGCCGAGGGTTTTGCCCATCGGCAGCTCCAGGGTCACGTCATTGACGGCGTTGGCGGCGCCCACGCCAAAGGAGAAGCTCGCATGGCTCAGGCTCAGCGCGGGGACCGGAACAGCGTTGCCCATCGCGCTCGACTCGGGCAGCGCAACCGACTGATTGCCCTCGTCGGTGATGCTCGGCTCGCAGTTGAGCACCTCGTTGATACGCGAAGCACTCGCACTCGCCTTGGTAAAGACCACGACCAGGTTGGCGACGTACACGATGGAGGTCAGGGTCTGCGTCATGTAGTTCACAAACGCCATGACCTGGCCCTGCGTAAGCTCGCCCACGTTGACCTGGATGCCGCCCACCCACAGGATGGCGCACACGCCCAGGTTCATCACAAGAAACGTGACGGGATTAAGGATTGACGAGAGCTTGCCCACCGCGATGGCGGTATTGGCCTGGTCATCGGCGGCTTGGGCAAAACGCTCGCGCTCGTGGTCCTCACGCACAAAGGCGCGAACAACGCGGGCGCCCGAAAGCCCCTCGCGGCAGATAAGCGCGATGCGGTCGAGCTTTGCCTGCAGCTGCTTGTAGTACGGAATGCAGCGCGCCATGACAAACCAGAACACCAGGCCAATGGCGGGCGTGCAGATCAAGAAGATGATGCCGAGCTTAAGGTCGATGGCAAGGGCCGCGCACATGGAGCCCACCGCCAGGAAGGGCCAGCGGATGAGCATGCGCACGCCCAGCGCCACGGCAAGCTGCACCTGGTTGACATCGTTGGTAATGCGCGTGATGAGCGACGGCGTGCCAAAGCGATCGAGCTCAGCATAGCTCAGCTTGTTGATGTGCTGGTAGAGCGCACCGCGAATGTCGGTGCCCATGCCCTGCGAGGTGAGCGCCGCCATCTTTTGGCAAACAAGCGTAAACGAGATGCCGATCACGGCCATGGCGCCAAGCACCATACCGTAGCGGACAACGGCGTTCACATCGTGCGCACCGATGCCCTTATCGATCATCTGGGCAATCACCAGCGGCGTAAGCAGGTCAAAGATCACTTCGATCAGCTTGCACGCAGGACCAATCACCATATAGCGGCGAAACTTACCACCAAAACGCCTGAGCAGCTCAATCATGTATAGGCGCTCCCTATCATCATCTCTCTTCAATCTGATTCATGATAGTACGGCGAGCACTGGAGATGCGTAAGCAACTCGTTACAGAAGAGTCTTGAGCGGTGGTAAAAACCGTCACTGTTTTGGCGCAGTCAGCGAGCGACATAACGCCAGGGATTCAATTTTCAGATAAATGCGACCCTTCAGGCGGTTTTGGTCGGCCACCCGCGAGTGCCGGCAGGGCGCTTGGTAGTCGAGCGATCCCGCAGGCGAAGCCGAGGACTAGCGAGACACCTCCCACCACGTCCGGAGAATGGTACGTCGATGTTTTGGCGCAGTCAGCGAGCGCCACCCAGAGCGAACAAGTTGGCATGAAAAAGGCAAGGCATAGACCTTCTGGTCATGCCTTGCCTTTTGAATGACAACTTGTTCGCTCTGGGTGGCGCGCAGCGTCGAGCATTGCGCGGTTTGGTAAAACCGCGCAAAAAGAAAGCCCGTGCGCTCGATGGATTCGGATGCCCGACAGAGGCTCCTTATGGCTGCTTCCTTCCGGACCTGACCAGATTCGGAACATGTCGTCATCCGAACCCATCGAACGCGCTAGGCGCTCGGTATATCTTACCCGCTCCCGCCCGCCACGGCAAGGTAGCTAATTTGGGACGGGCCTTTTTTGACTACTCGGGCAATCAGATCGACAAGTAGTCAAGAAAGCCCTGTCCCAAATAGACTGATCTGGTGCTGCGCCACGAAAAGGGCCTATCTACTACGTTTTGGTCACAGAGGTCGACCATAGCCGGCCTTTTCGAAAATCGGCAAGCCGTCTACCTGCAGTTTTAATTTCATAAAAACCGGAATGGTCGAGGTAGCTCGGTTAAACGTAGTAGATGGCCGCATTTCGTGGCAAACGGTCCGACTCGAGACCCATGTCGACCAGCCTCGGTTGGCCATTCTCGATGTTGCGGTGGAATACGGACTGAATTGGCACCTTAAAGGCAAAAACACTCCGTATTTCACCGCAACTTATCGAAGGGATGAGTTTTAGATGCGGCCAAGGTCGAAGGCTTGGGCGGCGGATTCACCGGCGCAGATGAGGTTGGTTATGGCTTCCTGGGGGTCGAGCGCTTGGTCAAGGGGCATGGGTCTGCGACAAACCGGCAAAACCAAGTCAATACCCCGCTCATACGCCGCATCCAGGTTGTCGGCACGACCGCCCACGACGGCGACCACCGGCTTGCCATATCGCTTCGCGCGACGGGCCACGCCCACCGGTGCCTTACCGGCGGCGGACTGCTCGTCCATATTGCCCTCGCCCGTTATGACCAGGTCGACATTGCACACGCGCTCGTCAAACCCAATCAGATCGAGCACCGTCTCTACGCCCGAACGCAGCTCAGCCCCGAGCGCCAGTAGCGCGGCACCCAGACCGCCCGCGGCACCGGCACCAGGCACACCGAGCACCGAGCCAAATGTCCGTGCGCCCTCGGGCGCACGCAACAACCTCTGAGCTCGCACCCCGGCAATCGCCGCATCGAGCAGGCGACCATAGCCGACCATCCAGCCATCGTACCTGCTCAGCGCCTCGGCATCCCCCGCCGGCAGACCCTTCTGTCCGCCAAACACCGCCAGTGCGCCTCGATGCCCCACGAGCGGATTCTCGACATCGGAAAGCACGACAACGTACGCGCCGCTCAATGCCCGAAGCGCCGGTGCCAAATCGATACTCGCCACGTGTTCAAGGCCTGCGAGACCGGGGGCGATATTGCAGCCCTGATCATCGACCACACGCGCGCCCAGCGCCTGCAGCATGCCGGCGCCACCGTCGTTGGTGGCGCTGCCGCCCAAACCAATATAGATAGTCTTTGCCCCGGCACGGACCGCACGGAGCATCAGCTCACCCACGCCATAGGTTGTGGCCGCCAACGCCGCCGACTCCGTGCAGGGTGAATACCCAATGCCGGCCGCCTCGGCCATCTCGATGACCGCGGACTCGCGCTCGACATCGACCAGCATCCGGGCAGACGCGCGCTTGCCCAGGGGACCTGCCACCTCGCAGGTTGAGAGCTCGCCACCGCGCGCGGCAATGGCGTCGAGCGTTCCCTCGCCACCGTCTGCCAGCGGCAATGCGCGTACCTCGGCATCGGGCCACACACAGCGCACGCCTTCGGCAACCGCCGCCTCCGCCTGTGCACTCGAAACGCTGCCCTTAAAGGAGTCGATCGCCAGCAGCACACGGCGGGGCCGGCGACACGCGGCACCAAAATCGACCGCCTCAACGGCAATATCTTCGGCACACGCGAGCGCCTCGGCATGAGCGGCATGCGCCTCAAGATCGGCCCCGCAACCACAGCCGGCACTATCGGTGCCACGCAGCCCACTAAAATAGCTGCTTAGCACCGCGCGGCACTCGTCTGCCAACACGCCGGCGGTTACATTAAACCGATGATTCAGGCGCGAATCGGCATTGAGGTCGTATAGCGAGCCCAGCGCGCCCGCCTTGGCATCGTCCGCGCCATACACGCAACGTCCCACGCGCGCGTTAACCATAAGCCCCGCACACATGCAGCAGGGCTCGAGCGTCACGTAGACCGTGCAATCGGAAAGGCGCCAGCGTCCAAGCGTCTGGGCAGCAGCGCACACGGCCGCAAACTCGGCATGAGCCGAAGGATCCTGGTCGAGTTCGCGGCGATTATGCGCCCTCGCGACAATCTCGCCCGCGCGTACCACCACGGCACCGATTGGCACCTCGCCCACCGCCGCGGCGGCGCGTGCCTCCGCCAGCGCCTCACGCATGAACTTCTCGTCGATTTCGGTGATCGTCATCGTTCGCCTTCCCTGTTGCAAATTCAAAACGATGCTATCATTACGACTCACGGAGAGATGGCAGAGCGGTTGAATGCGGCGGTCTTGAAAACCGTTGAGCGCGAGAGCGTTCCGGGGGTTCGAATCCCCCTCTCTCCGCCACCTTAGTGATTCACCGGCGTCATGGTGCGCTCAAACAGCGCATCGACCACGTCGGCTATCTCGGGTCGACGCTCAAGATCGTGACCCGACTCCCACCAATTTGTGAACAGTCGGATAATGCCACCGGCGATAAACTCCGATGTCGTCTCGAGCGAAACGGGCGCCAGGGCATCTTCGGCAAGCGAGCTCATCACACGCTCGCGGATGGAACGCGCAATGCGGTCGCAAATCATGCCGGTCAGCATGCCCGACATGCTGCTCGCCAAAAGGTTATCCATGAGCTGCTCATGCGCCAGAATCATATTCATGGCATCGTCAAAGACCTCATGGCGAAGCGCCTGTACGTCATCAAGCGGCTCCGCGTCCGCTGCATCGGTCCGGTTTTGCGACAAGCCCGTCATAAGCTCATCGATATAGAAGGCAAAGTAATCGTTTTTATCACGAAAATGCTTATAGAACGTCGTGCGGCGAATCAGGGCCCGGTCGCAAAGCATGGCAACCGTCAAATCCTCAAACCGATGCTCTTCCAAGAGCTCGGTAAAGGCATCGAACAGGGCACGATAGGTTTTCTTGATGCGAAGGTCCATCCATATCGCCATCCTCAAGGTGTAGACAGCATTCCTTAATTTGTCGCATATCTTACACCTGTACCACCCGTTCGTTATTGGCGCCCCCTCCCTGGTTGAAACACAACGCTTACCGGAAAGTTCGGCACCGCCAAAGGTTGCGGGTATACTAGATGTGTTATACCAACAACGGCCGGCGCAAGACGCCGCTGCCATTCGAAACGGAGACATCATGCTTCCCGTCATCATCGGTATCGTTGTTCTCGTTGTGATTGCCTGTGCCATCGCCGGCATCTACAACAACATGGTCACCAAGCGCAATCGCATCGATAACGCCTGGCAGAACATCGACACGCAGCTGCAGCGCCGCAACGACCTGATCCCTAACCTGGTCGAGACCGTCAAGGGCTACGCCAAGCACGAGCAGGACACGCTCGCCGCCGTAGTCAACGCGCGTAACGCCGCCGTGAGCGCCACAACCCCCGAGGCCAAGATGGAAGCGGACAACGTGCTGACCGGTGCGCTGCGCCAGCTCTTTGCCGTCGCCGAGGCCTACCCCGACCTTAAGGCAAACACCAACTTTACGCAGCTCCAGTCCACGCTCGAGGACACCGAGAACAAGGTGAGCTACGCGCGCCAGAGCTACAACGATTGCGTGCTCAGCTACAACAACGCCATCCAGACGTTCCCGGCTGTTATCTTTGCCGGCATCTTCCAGTTTAAGGAGCGCCAGGGCTTCGAGGCCGCCGAGGCCGCCCGCCAGGCACCGACCGTCAAGTTCTAGCGAGCCGTTGACGCATCCACAACCGTTTTTGCATAAACCGCCCCGTCGAATGCATACTTCGACGGGGCGGTTGCTTTTTGCCCGAAGGTACCCCAGAGGGCATCGTGCAAATTTTGGAGTTTTCAGCATCTCGGAGCCCACAGGGCAGGAACGGGTCCACAGAACCGCGTTGAAAACCCTGATTCTGAGCCCTCAGCGCCTCAGGGATCGCTCATTTTTTACAGGATGCGGTTCATGGCGCCTGACTTTCGTCCAAAAAACCAGTATGCAGGCACCCTCGGCTGCTGAAAACTCCCAAAAATGCACGCCCCGCCC
>UROO01000059.1 GCA_900549555.1 uncultured Collinsella sp.
CTACACCCTAGAGTTCGTCGGCAGCGTCAGATGTGTATAAGAGACAGGTGCCGGCCTTGACCTCGGCCCACTCGACGGGACGCTGATCGACGGTCATACCCAAATCCTCGGCAACCTGAACGAGCGAGCGACGGGTGATGGAGGGCAGGATGGAGTCGGTGTGCGACTGAGGAACGACGAGGGTGCCGTCCTCCTTCACGAACAGGACGTTCGCGCCGCCGGTCTCCTCGACATAGGTGCGGGACTCGGAGTCGAGATACAGGTTCTCGGCATAGCCCTCGCGGTGAGCCTCCATCGTGGGCTTGAGGGACATGGCGTAGTTCAGGCCGGCCTTGATATTGCCGGTGCCGTGCGGTGCGGCACGGTCATACTCGGAGACGCGCAGCTTGACGGGCTTAAGGCCGCCCTTAAAGTACGGACCGACCGGGGTCACGAGAATGCGGAACGTGTACTCAGGAGCGGGAGCCACGCCGATCACGTCACCGGAGCCGATCATAAACGGACGGACATACAGAGTCGCGCCGGAGCCTAAGGGCGGAACCCAGGCGGCGTTGGCAGAAACGACCTGCTTAACGGCCTCGACGAACTTGTCCTTGGGGAACGGGGGCATCTCGAGGCGCTGGGCAGAGTTGTACATACGCTCGGCGTTCATATCGGGACGGAAGCAGACGATGCTGCCGTCCTCGGCGGTGTAGGCCTTCAGGCCCTCAAAGACCTCCTGGCAGTAATGGAAGATGCCGCCGCACTCGGAGACATGCAAGGTGTGATCGGTGGTCAGACCGCCCTCGTCCCACTCGCCGTCCTTCCAATGGGCCTCGTAGCTGTAATCGGTCTTCATGTAGCCAAAGCCAAGGCTACCCCAATCGATATCCTTCTTCTCGACAGTCATATGTCGCTCCTTACATACACAGTTGCATACTCGCGAACCCGCACGCAAGGACCGAGGCCGACCGCGTCGCAACGTCGCACGCCCGGAGCGTAGAGCCGGACAGGACACGCGGGCAACACCAAAGCCCATGGCACGTCGATTCGCATGCACGAGATTGTACTCCCCGCACGCGTCTGATAAAACGCTTTTCTTTAACTAAGTAAAGTATTTTCATTCAACCGAAGCTAAAGAGGCCCGCCACCGTAAGCAGTGGCGGGCCCCAACGACACAGTTTGTGCGCTGCCTCGAGCTATTCGTTCTATTTGCCCAGCTTAGCCTTAACCAAGCCGACCACGGTCGGGATGATCGACACGGCGACAATGCCGATAATCAGCAGCTCAAAGTGCTCCTGTACAAAGGGAATGCCGCCAAAGAAGTAGCCCAGCAGCGTAAAGACCGTCGACCAGGTAATGCCGCCCAGCACGTTAAAGATGACAAAGTTGCGCCAGTGCATGCCGCCCATGCCGGCGATAAAGGGCACAAAGGTGCGGATAAACGGAAAGAAGCGGCCCAGGAAGATGGCCAGGTGGCCCCACTTATCCAAGAAGTCCTCGGACTTTTTGATGCGCTCGGGCGTCATGGCCTTTACCTTGCCCGAGGCGATGATCTTGCGGCCAAAGAAGTGGCCGATCATAAAGTTGCACTGATCGCCCAGGATGGCTGCGGCCCATGCGGTGGCCAGAAGCGCCACGATGTTAAAGCCGCCGTTGTGGGCAAAGAAGCCCGAGGCAAACAGCAGCGAATCACCGGGAAGGAACGGGAAGAACACCACACCCGTCTCGATAAAGATGATCAGGAAAACGCAGCCGTAGGCCATAAGCGGGCCGGCGGCGATCCAGCTGGCGATCGCGGTGCGCGGATCCTTAAGCAGCTCGGCGATAAAATTGATGAAACCCATGAAGTAAAACCTCTCAGTTGTGGGCGCGGATACGTCCAAGTTGACCAGTATACGGTTGCGGCGCCCCCTCGTGCGCAACCCCACAAAAGCATGACTCCATTACCAGCAAGTTTGCATAACTGACACCTGTCGCGCAAAGCCGCCAAGATTGTTCTTCCTAATCCCTAGCGAATCGCTATACTTTATTGAATCGCATTGCCATGGCGCTAAGGGAGGGCGGCCGGTGAGTTTTATCAATACCATTCGCGAGGACATCAAGACCGTCCAGGCGCAGGACCCCGCCGCGCAAAGCGGTCTGGTCATCTTCCTTTCCTATCCTGGCCTGCACGCCAAGTGGAACCACGTGCCCGAGCACTGGCTCTGGGAGCACGGTCATCGCTCGCTCGCCCGTGTGCTCTCGCAAATCACCCGCCACATCACCGGTGTCGAGATTCATCCCGCTGCACAGATCGGCAAGCACTTCTTTATCGACCACGCCATGGGCGTCGTCATCGGCGAAACCACCGTCGTGGGCGACAACTGCGTGCTCTACCAGGGCGTCACGCTCGGCGGCACCGGTAACGAGACCGGCAAGCGCCACCCCACCCTGGGCAACAACGTCACCGTGGGCACGGGCGCCAAGGTGCTCGGCAACATTCGCATCGGCAACAACGTCAAGATCGGCGGCAACTCGGTTGTCGTCAAGGACGTGCCCGACAACTGTACCGTCGTGGGCGTGCCGGGACGCATCATCAAGCGCAACGGCTGCCGCGTGTTCGAGGAGAGCTTCGACGCCAAGCAGCACCGCGAGTACATGCCCGACGACGCCGCCGAGCAGAGCGCCCTCAACCGCCAGGGCATCACCGAAAACGCCCGCCGCGTCAAGGAACTCGAGCGAGAGGTGGCCGAGCTCAAAGCCCTCGTCGCCAAACTCGTGGACGAACGCTAGAGGCGAACGACCACCGACAACATTGACGCCAACGCAAAGGCGCGCCAGAGGATTCGCCCCCGGCGCGCCTTATTTGTGATGTGGCGAAGGAACTGTCCCTTTGTCACATTATGCGAACTGGCTCAGATAGAGGTCGGCGTAAGCGCCCTCGGCTGCGAGCAGCTCCTTATGCGTGCCCTGCTCGATAATGTTGCCGTGATCCATGACCAGAATCAGGTCTGCATCCACGATCGTCGACAGGCGATGCGCGATCACAAAGCTCGTGCGCCCATGCATGAGAGCGTCCATGGCACGGCCGATGGCAAGCTCGGTGCGCGTGTCCACGCTCGACGTCGCCTCGTCCAGGATGAGAATCGCCGGGTTGTTGAGCAACACGCGCGCAATGGTCAGCAACTGGCGCTGACCCTGGCTGATGCTTTCGGCATCGTTGGCCACATGCGTGTCGTAGCCCTGCGGCATGGTACGCACAAAGAAATCGACCTGCGCGGCACGGGCGGCGGCCACGACCTCCTCGCGCGTTGCCTCGGGGCAGCCGTAGGCGATGTTTTCGGCAATCGTGCCATCGAACAGCCAGGCGTCCTGCAGCACCATGCCAAACTGCTGCCGCAGCTCGCCGCGATCCATACGACTCGTATCCACGCCGTCGAGCGTAATACGCCCGCCGTCAATCTCGTAGAAGCGCATGAGCAGGTTGATGAGCGTGGTCTTGCCCGCGCCCGTGGTTCCCACCACGGCGATCTTTTGGCCCGGCTCGGCGGTAAACGACACATCGCGCATGAGCGGCTTGTCGGGCGCATAACCAAAGCGCACATGCTCAAAGGCGACGCGGCCCTCCACGCGACCCGGCAGCTTGGCGGCCTCGCCCGGCTGCGGATCCGCCTCCATCTCGGGTTCATCGAGCAGGTCGAACACGCGCTCCGCGCTCGCCAGCGCGCTCTGCAGCGAGTTGAAGGTAAACGACATCTGCGTCATGGGCTCGGATGCCTCGTAGATAAACTGGAAGAACGCCTGGAACACACCGACGGTCATGTGGCCGGCAACCAGCATGTTGCAGCCCACAATCGCAATCACGATCTGTGCCAGGCGGCCGATAAAGCGCACCGCGGGGCCGACGGCGTTAATCATAAAGTCGGCCTTGCCACTCACGCGTGCCAGCTCGCCCGAGGCCTGGTGCACCTCGGCAGAACTCTGACGCTCGCGGTTAAACGCGCGAATCACCAGACGGCCCGAGTAGCCCTCCTCGACCGCACTCGTAATCTTGGACACCCACTCCTGGCGCTCACCGGTTACGTCATGCGTGCGGCGCGAGACCACCTTGGTCACCAGCAGCGATACCGCCGTAAAGAACAAAAAGACGAGCGTGAGCGGCACGCTAAACACGAACATCACGCTCACGGCGCCCACCACGGTACCGATCGACACCAAAAGCTGCAGCAAGCCGCGCTGCATGCTCTCGGACATCTTGTCCAAGTCGTTGGTCGCACGGCTGACGACCTCACCGGGACGATGCGCGTCAAAGAAGGCAAGCGGCAGACGGTTGAGCTTTTGTGCGATGCGGTTGCGTAGGCGCAGGTTGAGGCGTTCGGCCACGCTCGACATCAAAAAGCTCTGGAGTGCGTAGAACGAGGCAGCGGCCGTCCAGATCATAAAGTAGATGAAGATGGTCCTGCCGCAGTTCTCCCAGGTGATGTTGAAGGTGGTGTCGTTGGCAAACGCCACCTGAATGTGGCCCCACAGCTCATCGATCACGCGAGCGCTATATGCCGGCGCAGCGGTGTTAAAGATGGCATAGAACACAATACTCGCAAACACGATATAGAAGCGCCAATGGTCGCCGGCAGCCTCGCTCCACAGGCGGCGCACCGTCGCCCAGGTATCCCGAGGCGTCTCGTCCTCGTCTTCATCGTCCACATCGCGCATGCGTTCCGCCTCGGCTCGGGCGCGCTCATCCTCCGCGCGCTCATTTTCTTCATAGAGCGCCTGGCGGCGCGCCTCGCGCGCGGCTGCAGCCTTGGCGGCCTCATCCAGCTCGGGTGCTACGGCAGCCTGGTCGACCGTTTTGTCGGCAGCGTCCGCAGCGGCGGCATCGACAAGGCCGCCCTGCTTCTTGAGCTGCTCGGTCATGCTACTCACCTCCCTTCATCTGCGATTCCGCGATAGCGCGGTACACCTCGCAGGTTTCCATAAGCTCGTCGTGCGTGCCTAGGCCCACGATCTCGCCATCCTTGAGCACCACGATCTGGTCGGCGTGCAAAATCGTGGAGATGCGCTGCGCGATGATGAGCACAGCAGCGTCACGCGTCTCGTCTTGCAACGCATGGCGCAAGGCGGCGTCGGTCTTAAAGTCCAGGGCCGAAAAACTGTCATCGAAGATATATAGATCGGCATGCTTCATGAGCGCACGGGCGATGGCCAGACGCTGGCGCTGGCCGCCCGAAAAGTTCGTGCCACCCTGCGCCACCGGGGTATCGAGCCCCTGCGGCTGATCGAGCACAAAGGTGCTCTGGGCAACCTCCAGCGCATGGAGCATGTCAGCCTCAGTCGCACCCTCGTTGCCAAAGCGCAGGTTGCTCGCCACCGTACCCGAGAACAGCCACGCCTTCTGCGGCACGTAAGCGATATGCCCGCGAATCTCACCTTGCGAAAGGTCGCGCAGGTCAACGCCGTTCAGTCGAATGGTGCCCTTCGTGGCATCGTGGAAGCGAAGCAAGAGCTTGGCCACCGTCGACTTGCCCGAACCCGTCGAGCCTACAATCGCCGTGGTCTGGCCACGGCGACAGGCAAAGCTCAGGTCGCACAGGGTGTCCTCGTCGGCATCGTCAAAACGGAACGACATATGGTCGAACACGGCCACCGCGTCGGCACCATCAACAGGCTCCGCCGCGCACGTGTCCAGCGTGCACTTGCCGTCCACAATGCTCGGCTCGATTTCGAGCACCTGCTGCGCACGGTTGAGGCACGCCGCAGCGCGCGGAAGCGTCAGAATCACCATCTGCGCCATCATCACAAAGAACAGGATCAGGATCGCATACTCCAGCACGGCCGAGATGCTGCCGATTTGCATGGCATTGACGCCCACGCGGTTGCCGCCCACCCACAGCACCGCCACCTCGGCGATGTTCATCAAAAAGAAGCTGGAACTGTCGAGACCCACAAACAGGTGGTTGACCTTGATGGCGTTGGCCGCGTAATCGCTAAACACCTCGTCCAGGCGCTGCTCCTCGTGGCGCTCCTTGTTAAATGCGCGGATGACGCGCACGCCCACGATGTTCTCGCGCAGCACCACGTTCATGCGGTCGATAAAGCTCTGCAGGCGCATAAAGATCGGCGCGGCGTTAGCCACCGTAAAGACCGCCGCCACCAGCACGATCGCAACCACCACGCCCAGCAGCGTGCCCATGGCGGGATCGATGAACCAAGCAAAAATGATGCCTGCCACGGCCAAGAACGGCACCGGCAGCACCAACTGAATCGTCTGAAGGATAGCCTGCTGAATCACGTTGATGTCGTTGAGCGAGCGCGTGATCATCGACCCCGTGCCAAAGCGCTCAAAGTCGCTGGCCGCGAGTTCGAGCGACTTGTCGTACACGGCATTGCGGATATCGCAGGCCACGTTGGCGGCCAGGCGCGCCGAAAGATAGCAGCCCAGCACCGTGCCGCCGCTGGCCATGCCGGTCGCGATAAGCATGTACAGACCGTTGCGTAAAATATAGTCGACATCGCCCGTGGTAATACCGGTGTTGACCATGTTCGCCAGCATCGTGGGAACCAACAGCGTACCGACGTTATCTATCAGCACCGCAAACAGCGTCACCGCAATCAGCCCACGATACGGCCTCATAAACCTCATTAAGAGTCGCATGTCTCCCCCTCGATCTTATCGTTCGCATCGTTCTCCGCGGCCATCTGCTGTTTAAACGCCTCGCACTCTTCGTTAAGAACATGGGAGAACTTACCGACCAAGCGCATAATCTCGCGCTGCTCCCACGGCTCGAGCGCGCCAAAGGCACGCTGCTCGGCTTTAACCGCCGGCAACGCATAGTGCTCGGCGAACCGCCGGCCCTCATCGGTCAAACAAACGACCTTATTCTTACGACTGCCTTCGGCAAATTCCAGCGTTGCAAGCCCTCGCGCCGTCAGAGTTTTAATTGCCGAGTTAATGGTCTGCTTGCTATAGAACCATTCGCTTGTCAGACGACTCACGGCGATGCTACCGCCCGCCGTGCTGGTGTCGACGAGCATCCAATAGGCGCAGTCCGAAAGACCGCAGGTGCGCGAGAACTCCGAATAGATATGGTCGAGTCCATTGAGCATCCGGTCGAAATCGACCAGCGTAACCGCGCTATTCATCTATCCCACCATTCGATTGTCCGAGTTTTGACCAATTTGCATTTCTAGATTAGTCCGAGTTTTGACTATCGTCAATAAGCTCGTTATATATGGTCAGCTCAACATAAGCATATCGACAAAAAAAGACCGCCGGCGCGGGGGCGGCGCCGGCGGTCACGCGAGAATAGCGATGTATTTGCCCGTTAGGCAGCGACGGCCTCGTAGACCGTTGCGCCCGCAAAGCTGTCGTGCAGGCTCTTGCCGCAGATCCAAGGCAGCTCGACGACCTCGCAGACCGTGTTGACCAGCTCGGAGCAGTCGGTAAAGTGGCCCTTATCGTTGAGGGTCTCGCAATCCTGAACACGCCAATAGCCATCGGTGTGCGTGATGTAGTACTCGTGATCGTTGATCGACACGAAAGCGCGCGTCTTGGAACGCAGCAGCTTCAGAAATCCTTCGAAGTCAGTCTCGACGACATCTCCAGCCTGGAACATGATAGTTACCTCCTGGCCCAGCGCCACCACAGCGCATTGATAAACGTTGGTACCCCTTTAGTAAAACCTTTATCAATGGATATGCGCCCATGTTTTAGGCAAGTGGTAAAAAACCGCAGGGTAGACGGGATAAAACGTTTAACCATCTCATTAGCTTCTCACATTCTTGCCGCAGTTTTATGCAAGCCGACTTTTCCGATTGGTGGCTATTGCTGTTTGGGGCCCTCTGCACGATTACGGCTACGGCACGACGGGTAAGAACGGAGCATCTGCAACGTCATCGCTAGGAGAACCCATGGAGACCATCGAAGCGCTCATCCATCGCCGTAGCTGCCGCAACTACAGCGATCGCCCCGTCGAGGCAGAAAAGCTCGCACGCATTATCGAGGCAGGCCAGTACGCGCCGAGCGGCATGGGACGTCAGCCGGTCACGTTCGTCGCCGTTACCGATCCCGCGACCGTCGAGCGTCTCTCGCAGCTCAACGCCCAAGTTATGGGCAGCGATGGCGATCCCTTCTACGGGGCCAAGACTGTTGTGGTAGTGCTCGTCGACCGCAGCGTGCCCACGCACCTGGAAGACGGCTCGCTCGCCATGGGCAACCTGCTTAACGCAGCCCATGCGCTGGGCATCGATTCGTGCTGGATTCATCGCGCCCACGAGGTTTTCGATTCGCCCGAGGGTCTCGAACTGCTGGCCAGCTGGGGTCTGCCCGCCGACGGAAGCCTGCGCGGTGTGGGCAACTGCATTCTGGGCTACGCCGAGGACGCACTCCCCAAGGCCAAGCCTCGCCGCGACAACGTGGTGTACGTCAGGTAGACAGTTCCGCCGTTCTACCGAACGGCGGACCCGCTGAAAGGCCCCGTCCCATATTTGCTGCCCCACTCGCAACTAATCTTGCCGATGGAGTTGTTGCCGTTTCGCTCGTCTGACTCGCATCGGCGTCGTCGCTTTGCTCGCCTTCGCCCTTTTGCGCATCGGCAATGGTGGCAGCAGCTGCGACCACACCGCGCTGAGGCGCCACGCCCGTCTGGGTCTGAGCGCCCTCGACAACTTCTGTGCCTGCATGCGCGAGCTCGGCCGACTTAAACATTGCGTCCAAGTTGGCGCCACCGCCGGCATAACCAAGCGCCGCGAGCGCGATGACAATCACCGCAACAACAACTGCAATCGGCACATAACGGTGCCAGCCAGCAGGATTGAGTCCACTACGGCGGGCAGCACCGCGGCTAATGTAGCCAAGCGTTCCATCGTGCTTGAGCTTTGAGCCCACCACGCGCCTTCGTCCCCACAACGAGGACTCGGCCTGCATGGCCAAGCGAGCGCTTGCCGAAGGATAGCCATATTTTGTGCGCTTGAACGAGCCGTCGAACCCCGAGGCGCTTTTGCCCCACGTCCGCGAAGTCGTACGCCGGCCGACCGGCGCCGCACTTCGCTTTGTTCGGTTCGTTTTTGAAGTCTCCGCCATACTCCCCCGCACGCCGTAACACAATCGAAACAATGCTTCTTTGGACTGTATCACACGCGCCGCACGCGGTCACGGCGCCTCGCTCAGCGGTCGTTGTCCTTCAGCAGGCGCCATAAAGTCGTGCGGCTTATACCGAGCACCTCTGCCGCACGTGTCCTGTTGCCGTGAAGGTGCTGCAGGACCAACCGTGCGACATCGCGCTCGGTATCGGCCAGGGAACGCAAGATGTACAAATCGCTTTCGAGCGCCGGGGCGCCAAAGGTCGCGGTCTTGATAACGTCCTCCTGGGCAAGCACCTCTTTCGCCACGGCACGCTCCACCGTTCCAGCCCCCACTAATATATAGAGTCGTTCAGAGACTTCACGCAGCTGCAGGTAATTGCGGGGCCAACGGTACGCATCGAGCGTCTCTGCCGCGGCGGCGGACAACATGGGGGCACCCGTCTTAAACATATCTGCCAGATACCCCAGATAGCGCGCAACCTTTTCCGACGCGCCGCCCTGCTCGGCAATCGCCGGCGCCACACTCACTGCACAGGCCAGACGCTCGGTTACAAAAGCAGCCTGATCGCTTTCGCCGCCGCCCGGCATATCGTTTGCCGTCAACACCACATGGCAACGAGTTGCGAGCGCCGTGTCGATCATTACGGACACGAGCTCGCGCAGACGTTGGGGGCCAACAGCATGCCAGCCGCCCATGCAAAGTGTCAGCCCCGTTTGGAATAGCGGCGATTCGGAACTTTTGAGCAGATGGCGCCAGCCGCGATCCGTAAGCTCATCGAGCGCAACGGACACAAAGGGCTGATCGGCATAGGGTCCATCCAGGTACAGGCGCCTTGCAATCTGATCCTGCCCCGCGCCCAGCTCGCCCTCGAGCATAAGGGGCACCCCACGCGCATAGCTCTCCCGTACGGGGGCAGCGACCGCCGCCGCGTCTTCGACGATGCCGTACGTGCTCGACGCGTAGCGAGCCTCGACTTCGTCGGCATTGAGCCACTCGATGCCCGCATGCGTCGCAGCGGCGCGCACCTCATGCGCCACGACCACCCAAAGCGCTCCGCGCTCCTTGGCCGTCGGGCGCACCGTCAAGCTCAACCGCACGCCCTCGTGGCCCATCACCAGGCGCGCCCCATCGCCCACGCGAGCGAGACGCTCGGAAACAAAAGCAGCGATATCCTGCTCGAGCGCCGCGTCACTCATAGTCGAGATTACAACGCCACCGCGCCCGTCGATTGCCAGCGCCGATGCTCCGGCTGCGGACAATGCCTCAATCAGAATCTGCAGCTTGGCATCGCTGTCCATGGTTCGCCCCGTCTCCAGCCACGGCCCTTATCTGTGGCTTGGCATCTCAAGTGTTTCAAAATTGAACGATAATGTTCACCAAACACTATAGGGCCTGCGGCGCCTTCTTGCGAATATATGAATTGCCCCGCATCGCCATCCTGGCGGGGCGATAAGAGCTCTTCGGGACCTATCAACCTGCGGACAAGCCATACCCGCAAGAGCTCCTATCGCTCCACCGCAGGCATGCGCTCACCAGCAACCAGTACGCAAATAAGCTACTTCTCTACCAGATTCCCAGCACGTGCTGCATTCCTAAACTCATGCACGCAATGCCAATCCAGCAGCAAAAGCCCAATGCGATGGGCTTGCCGCCCTTTTTGACCAGCTCGACGATATCGGTATTGAAGCCAATAGCCGCCATGGCCATCACAATAAAGAACTTCGACAGCTCCTTGATGGGCGCCGTAATGGACGCAGGAAGCTGAAGCACCGTGGTGATCACGCTCGCCAGCACAAAGAACAACACAAACATGGGAAACGCACGTTTAAGCGAGAACGTGCTTTTGGCGTCGCCGCCGGCCTTGCGCGCCAGATGCATCTGCCAGCATGCGAGAGCCAATGTAATGGGAATAATGGCCAGCGTCCTGGTGAGCTTAACCACTGTGGCGCTTTCGAGCACATTGGCGCCGGGATGCATGCTATCCCAGGCGCTCGCCGCAGCCGTTACCGACGAGGTGTCGTTGATGGCGGTGCCGGCAAACAGGCCAAAGCCCTCGTTGGTCAGCCCGAGCATGCCGCCGAGCGTCGGAAACACGAGCGCCGCGATAACGTTAAACACTGTCTCTTATACACATCTCCGAGCCCACGAGACGGACTCCTATCTCG
>UROO01000060.1 GCA_900549555.1 uncultured Collinsella sp.
ACACCCTAGAGTTCGTCGGCAGCGTCAGATGTGTATAAGAGACAGCGCCCAAACCGTCCTGCTCAATCGCCCTTGTGGCGTTGGGGCGGAATTGTGGTGCGCGAGGGGCGCTTTGTTGATGAGGAGTTAGTATGCCCGGGCTTGGTTGGGGAATGATTTGTTTAGGGATGCTTGGAGCTTTTCGAACGATGCTCGCAAGTTGTGGCTCTGGTTGGTTGAGCGTTTGGTTTTTGTGGTGGGGGAGTCGAGGAGACCGTTTCTCTGTGTCGGGGGGAAGGAGAAAAGGTTTGCATGTTTTAGGGATGGCTGCTGTGTTGCGTCATTGGAAGAATGCATGCTTATGCGGCCTCCTCGATGTCCACCAAAAGGTTGCGCACGGGGCGTGCTGCTAGGTCCCGTGCGCTGGCAGTATTATGCCGCGGCCGCTGCAAAGAAGCGCTAAAGAAAGGCTTAACCTGGTTTGGTGTTACGATGAAACTGCAGGTCGGAGGTATCGAGTAACATTCTTGAAAGATTTTGAGCTTAAGGGCTTTCTAAGGTTTGTGGCGCGGATGTGGCTCGCTTGTGTGGGGCGTGTGGACGGCTCGTTCCTAGCGCTGCGGTTCTGCGGCGCGCACCCGCTCGATGACCTTTTCCATGGTGGCGTCGATGCGGTCCTTTTTGAGTTCGCATTCCCAGATGGTTATGGGTGTCCAGCCCATTTGGGTGAGTGCTGCCACGGCAGCGCGGTCGCGCTCGACGTTGCGGCGAAACTTTGCCTTCCAAAATTCAACATTGCGCTTGGGCTGGCTCGGATTGCACTTAGGGCAGCGATGCCAAAAGCAGCCGTTGACGAAGATGGCGATCTTGCGGCCGGGGAAGGCGATGTCGGGTTTGCCGGGAACCTTCCATTCCAAGCGATAACCCGTAAGGCCCGCTGCCCGCAGGCGCTGTCGTACGAGCAGCTCGGGCTTGGTGTTGGCGCGTTTGTTGCCCTTCATGGACTTTTTTATAGCGGCGCGACGGCGCACGAGCTCACGCTCGTCGGCGGAAAGGTCCGAGGTGTCGATGCCGTCCAGCAGGCCAGGCTTGGGGCGCTTCTTGCTGCGGCGCCTAGGTGCGCGCTTGGGCTTGGTGGCGGGCTTGTCGGCTGTGTTGGGCGCGGCGTCATCGGCGGCGCCGTTGGCCTCGAGCCGGTCTTCCTTCAACTCAATCAGGGCATCAATGAGCCCCTTGTCGGCGGGCATCCACTCAACGGTGGCAAGCGAGGTGCGCGGAATCCAACGGATATCGAGCTGACGGTCGTGCTTCTGGGGTTCATCGGATTCATCGGCGAGCGAGCAGTAGTAGCATTCCATGGAGAGATGAAAATCGGGGTAGTCATACTCAACGGTATAGAAATCGCGCAGGTTGGTGACTTTGACCCGCAGCTCTTCCATGAGCTCGCGGCGTACGGCGTCCTCGGGCGTCTCGCCGCGCATGAGCTTGCCACCGGGGAACTCCCAAAGTCCCTGCATGTCGCCATAGCCGCGCTGTACGGCCAGTAGCTCGTTGGATCCTTCCTTGCGAATGATCCCAGCGGCAACATGAACAGTCTTCAACAGGAGTCCTCTCTCAACATCAACACGTGACAGGCTAACTACCCGCACCTTACACAACGGTAAGGCAAGCGTAAGCCATATCGATGGTAGCCGACTCGGCTTCTTGCGACTATAGATGCCGTAGACTAATCGCAAGAAAGGACTCGGTATGCAAACCACGCACATGGCGACCCCGGTATTGGAGGTCGCGCAACTCGAAAAGGTATATGGAGCGCTGGGCAACGTGACCCGTGCGCTCAACGACGTCAGCTTTACCGTCAACCGCGGTGAATTCGTTGGCATCATGGGCGCTTCGGGCTCGGGCAAGTCGACGTTGCTCAACTGCGTGTCGACCATCGATAGCGCCACGAGCGGCACCATCCGCATCAACGGCCAGGACGTAACACGCATGAAGCAGGCTAAGCTTTCGCAGTTCCGCCGCGAGGAGCTCGGCTTTATCTTCCAGGATTCCAACCTGCTCGATACACTCACGGCACGCGAGAACATCGCCCTGCCGCTCACCATCGCCCGCACAAACTCGGCAGAGATCTCGACCCGCGTGCAGGATGTGGCAGCGCGCCTGTCCATCAGCCAGGTGCTCGACAAGTATCCCTACCAGATGTCCGGCGGCCAGCAGCAGCGCGTTGCCGCGGCTCGCGCGCTCGTCACCGACCCCACCATGATCATGGCCGACGAGCCCACCGGCGCCCTCGATTCCAAGAGCGCCCGTTTGCTGCTCGAGAGCCTGGAGGCTCTTAACCGCCGTCTACGCGCCACCGTGCTCATGGTCACGCACGACAGCTTTGCCGCCAGCTACACGAGCCGTGTGCTGTTTATTCGCGACGGCAAGATCTTCACCGAGCTGCGCCGCGGCGACACCGGCCGCCGAGAGTTCTTCGACCGCATTATGGAGGTCGTTGCCATGATGGGCGGTGAGGGCTCCGATGCTCTGTAAACTCGCTTGGGGCAACGTCCGCCGCGCCGGCCGCGACTACCTCGTCTACCTTTTGACGCTCACCCTGGGTGTCACGGTCTTCTATGCCTTCAATACCGTCTCGATGCAGGTCGACATTGCCGGCATCAAGGAGCAGGGACTGTCCGAGCTCATGGGCAGCATACTCGGCGACCTGACGTACTTTTTGGCCGGTGTCATGGCCTTTTTGATGGTGTACGCCAATAACTTCATCATGAAACGCCGCAAGAAGGAGTTTGGCCTGTACCAGGTGCTCGGCATGGGGCGCGGGCGCGTCGCCACGATCATGGCGCTCGAGACGGTGATCGTTTCGGTCGTGGCCTTTGTCGCCGGCATTGTGCTGGGCGTGGGACTCTCCCAGCTCATGACGTTCTTTACGGCCTCGCTTTTTAAGACACAGATCGCCAATTTCCACTTCTTTTTCTCGGTACATGCGTTCAATCTGACCCTTGCCTGCATGCTCGTAATGTTTGTGCTCACGCTACTGCTGAACCTTCGCGCCGTGCGTCGTACCAAACTCATCGAGCTTATGGGTGCCGAGCGTCGCAACGAGAGCATCAAGACACGCAACCCCTGGATCGCGATTGCCATCTTTGCCGTGGGCGTGGTGCTTGTGGGCGTGGCCTATTACCGTCTGCTACGTGATGGGTTCCCGCTAACCGCGACGGACAGCAAGCTGCAAGAGGCCATGAACCAGTTTGGCATTACGACCGCTATGGTTACCGTGGGCACCTTTGCCCTGTTCTGGGGACTCTCGGGCATGCTCATCAAGCTGCTGCAGAGCCTGCGCGGCGTGTATTGGCGCGGCCTCAACATGTTTACCGTGCGCCAGCTTGCGGCCAAGGTCAACACGGTGTGCTTTTCGATGGGCGTCATCGCGATGCTCCTGTTTTTGGCCATCACCTCGGTGACGTGCGGTATGTCGATTGCCAATGTGATGAACGAAAACCTGGAGCGCTATAACCCTGTTGACGTGTCACAGACGTATGTCTATTACACGCCCGATACGCTTGACTACTACAAAGAGTACAAAGGGTATGCCAATCCGTCTGAGGCCGATCGAATGGTGCTGGCCGATAGTACGGTCGATTTGTACTCCGCATGGCACGGCGATCGTATCGATCACGATAACGTTGCAGACGGTATTAAGGGCAAGTCGGCGGACAACAACGACGAGACCGGCAAGAAGGTCAATATCGCCGATGTTGCCGGTGAGCATGTGCAGATCGATTCGTATCTGAGTTACCCGTTTGGCGGTTCGGATCCTTCGGTGACCCCAAGTGAGATGTGCAAGATCATGGGCGAAAAGCTTCCCAAGGCGTTCGGGGGTAGCAATGCCGATACGATGGGTCTGTTTGTGACGCCGGCGAGCCAGTACAACAAACTGCGTCAGATGATGGGCGAGGAGCCGGTGCACATCGGTCACGACCAGTATCTGCTCACATGTGATATGGGTGGCGAGCTGGTCGACCTGTACACCAAGTATATGGCTGGCGGCCATGCCCTTACCTTGGGCGGGCATACGCTCAAGCCCGCAACCGATAAGTCGGACGAAGATACGGCGGCCATCGCCAACTCGGCGATGGGCAGTAATCCGGGTACCGTCGTCGTTGCCGATGAGCTGTTGTCCCAGCTTAATCTGCAGCCGTATTCCAGTAGCCTGCTCGTTAACTACAAACAGGGGATGGATACGACCGAGGCAGACGAGAGCATTAAATACACTGTGCTCGACAATCTGCTCGTTGACGGCAAGGAGCCGGGGTCGTGGGGAATCTTCATCACACGCTCCGAGATGTACACGCAAGCAGCGCAAATGAACGGTCTTATTAGCTACCTAGCCATCTACATCGGCTTTGTATTGGTCGTTGCATGCGCGGCGATTCTGTCGATTCAGCAACTCTCCAACGTGGCCGACGGCAGCCGCAGCTATCGTGTGCTGGCACAGATCGGCTGCGACGACCGCCAGATTCGCCATTCGGTGATGGCGCAGCAAGCGGTATTCTTCCTGTTCCCGCTGGCAGTGGGCCTGGCGCACTCCTTTGTGGCACTTAAGGTGATCATCGAACTGGTGAGCATTTTCGGAAATATGAGCATCGGCGGCACCGTGGGGCTCACCTGTGCAATCTTCCTAGCAGCCTACGGCGGCTACTTTCTGGTGACCTACCTCATGAGCACCGGCATGGTGCGGGCTGCCATAGCCACCCGCTACAGCGAGTAACAAGCGGGCGGACTTGCCGCGCGGTTCCCGAGACCGCGCGGCTTTTACGTCAATGAACCGATTATCAGTCTGTCGATTATCTTGCGAACGTTTGGTCGCTTTCGGCGAAAGGACGAAAGCGACGAAGGGGCATATCGATTAATTCGAGTAACAGGCCATTTAACGTTGGGGGACGATGTTAAAATACCCTAAATGCTATCTAGGAGCTTTGATTTTATGGCAACCGAGGCGTCTACTTTACAGAGCGTGGTGCGCTTGCTTCTCGGGCATTCTATTATGTTGTTAATAGAGGCGGCTTGCCTGTATGTTGTGGCGCCAAGTATTTATGCAGGCCTTTCTGGCACTATTCTTATCTGTTTGCATCTGTTTTCTGGCTTCTGTGTAGGAGTCACATCTCGTCCTGTGAGACCGCGTATTTCTAAACGGCTTTTTAGCCTTACGCTCGTAGATATTGCGCTTCTCGTGATGTACACGTTATCTCTTAATATGCTCTACCAATTTCATGCCGTGGCTTCGGCACTCGCGTTCATATTGTTGTTGCCGGCCCCCTTGCTTGTTTCTTGCTGTTCTTGGACGCTTGGCAGTGAATTCGCAAGCATGCGTGTGGGATCAAAGGGGAATCATGTAGTCGATGGGTTTGTTCTCCGCTGGTTTCCTGGACTCGCCCTTTACGGGCCCATCGTATTCTTGAATGTTTTGCTTATTGGTCTTCAGTTTCTTCTCGTCCCGTTGATGGAATCCATCGATTCTTTCTTTTCTGTTAACGCCGAGATGGGGGTTGCCGCCTCGCTCGTCGAACCTCTTGCGTTTGGTAATACTGCCGTCATTTTTGATGCGGGATGCTTGCTTTCACGCAACATAAACATCGGAACGGTGCTCCTGAGCTTTGGCGGGCATCAAGAGATCGTTTTGCTTCTGGTGACCGTTTTGGGCAGTATCCTTGCCAGGGCGGTAACTCGATTTCTGCCCGATTTGACGAGCGTTTCTTCTGCGGCGGCCAAAAAAGGTGAAAAACACCCTGCACTTGTCGATATCCTGGAGGCTTCGGGTTTTTCTCAAAGAGAGTCCGCGGTTTTCTCTATGAGGATAGAGGGAAAATCGTATGAGGAGATTGCTTCTGCCTTGGACATCTCCCCGTCTACTGCCCGTACCTATTTATCGCGCGCCTTGGCCAAAACCGGATATAAAAGCATTCCAGAGGCGACCGCCGGACTTTTATCTCCAAAGAATGCGTGGCATTCTGACGTAACAAAAGGTCAGGAACACTGTCCGGAAGCACTGAAATCCTCATCACTCAATTGGAGCTATAGGATAGTGTTCGTCTGCTTCCTGTTTATGTATGCGTCTGGAATGGGTATCGGGGAAATCCTCGTATGCTTCGGCTTTGAGCGCAATTCGGTAATCGTATCGATAGCTATAGTGCTTTTGGCCCTTTGTTGTCATGTGGTTATACAACGGATGACCAAAATGCACCTATGTCCTCCACCTGAACTTACGGTTTCTTCGGTATCCGTGGGCGCCGGAGTATTGTTCTGGGCTCACGATGCGGTGAGTCGACTGTGCATTTTTCTCGAGTCCGTTGGGAGTAATGAAAAAGCCGGTGGCCTTTTGCTTGCCTTGCGTGTGGTTGCGTTCCTTGTCGTACTTATACTTATGATGTATTCGGCGCTATTCTTGCGCGCGCAAGATGCGGTTCAAGTCGGTGGTCGATGCGATGCCGTGCGCGAGGTTTTCTTGAGGCTTGGCTTCACGCCACTATATGCCGACATCATGGCATGCGTTTTTGATGGCATGGGAACCACCGAGATTTGCGCGCATCTTAACGTTGCTCGGGGAACCGTCAAAGAGGCCAAGAGCAAGAGCTATGCCTTGCTTGGAGTTCACTCGGAGCGTGAACTTAGAGATAGGGTTTTAGTCTTATGGCAGATGTTATAGAAAATAGCAGGTAGAAGCCTGTAGACAAAAAAGATTGTAAATCCATCCTACATGTCTACAGACAGTTCTGACGGTGCAGGCGATACTTCCGGACAACGGGTCCGACGACTCGTGTGTTGCGAACCGGAGGTGCTTGCTGTGAAGACCTGTGATTGCCTCACATATGTACGGCTTAATTTAGAAGTTCTTGCGCGCAACCGGGGAATTATGTTGCTGACGGCGCTGCTCGCGCTCGTATTCTGCATCCCGGTATTTCTATCCGTTCCAACGGGAGCAGATTATCTATATGGTAGAGTTTCCATCGAAGACCAGAGAGCCCTTTTGGTCTCTCAAGTCTCTGACGGCGTTTATGACACTGCCCCACAGGAGCTCAACAGCATCATTGCCGACGAAAGGGCATGTCTTGATCGAGCGCTTGAAAGCAAGGCAGACTCCAGAGGGTATTACGATGCGATTGCCGATTACGACAATCTATTGCTCAAGGAATACCGACTCGGTTATTTGAATGGTGTTGATTCGGAGTTATCGCTTGAAGCCCAAGAGCGTCTTCCCAGAGCCATATCAGTGCTGACCTATCCGGAATCGTACGACTCAACGACAAAAATGCCTGGGATGATTCTCCTCGCATATTATTGCGGCGCTGTTCCTGCAATAGCGTGGCTTTTGGTTCCGGTTCTCGTCCTCTATATGTCGCTTGAGGGGGATGGAAAGCGGTTCTACGATCGAGCGTTGTTGTCAAAGTTAGAGATGAATGCATGCCGCGTTCTCGTCTCTGGTATTGCATCGATGCTGGTTTTGGTGCTGGCGTTGGCTCCCTGTTTTGTATTGGCAACGGTGTTTAACGGTGTAGGTCAGACAGAGTACCCGGTCGTATTCATTCAGTATGGTGACGTAGTCGAAAGAACTGTGTTAGTTCAGCTAGGGCTATTTGCCGTCTTTGAAGCTGTGCTGTCGATGATGTTTGCTTGCTTGGGCGTGTGCGTGTACGCCGGAAGCAGAAACAGGGCCATTTCGTCCATGGTGATCGCTCTTGTGGGGGGCATAAGCCAGCTTCCGTTTTATGCGAGCAAAGATGCTCCATGGCATGCGTTGTTGCCGTATATGGTGTCGAGCTATTCCGTTTCTTCGCTTGCGCTTGGCGGCGCCTCTTACGCCAATGGGGCGGAGGTGTCTCTTGTTCCTGAAGCCAATGCATTGCACTGCGCCTTTGCCGTGGTGAGCACATTTGTTATTTGTGCGTTGGGAATCATCTCGTTTTCGCTTCTTAAAAGTAGGAATCGCTGGGCCTGGAACCAAATTCGCCCGGGCAGTTTGGGTGAGAAAAGCGTGCTATCCCTGTCGCTGGATACGTTGACGGTTGGAAATAATCAGCTCGTAAAGGGATTGCAGTTTGATATGCCCGCTGGCGAGATATGGGGTCTTGTCGCTCCAAATGGATATGGAAAGACAACGTTACTCAATACTCTTTGGGGAGACGCTGGGCAATCAGTCCGCGTGTTGGGTTCTCTCTGTTTTCATGCGAAAGCGTGCGTTGACTGTGAGCAAATGAGAAAGGTTTTCTTTTTAGTTCCGAACGGGCCGTCTCTATTGATTCGGCACATGACCGTTGCTTTCCATCTCGATCGATGCAGGAAAATTTGGCATTCGCCTCGTACCTTGGATCAAGTGCTTAATCTCTTTGACTTGACTGAGTTGAAGAATATGCCCGTATCTAGGTTGTCTGACGGAAATAGACAATTGCTTAATGTTGCGATGGCCTATATGTCTTATTGCGAAGTCGTCCTTTTGGATGAGCCCATGAATGCGCTTGATGTGGGACATGTCGCAATCGTTTCGAATGCTCTTAGAGATGAAGCAGGTAGGGGAGCGCATGTCATTATCTCTTCCCATCTTATCGGGAATCTCGAATCGCTCTGCGATGGCTCCGTCTTGCTCACACGAGATGATTCGCACTTCGTTACTCGAGAAATGGGAGGTGATTCGAAATGGATCGGTAATGTGTACGCGCAGCTATTCAAGACGAACGACAACAAAAACTAGGAGAGGAAGATAACCATGAAACGACATATATCGAAGAACTTGGTGAAGGCATTGGCCGCATGTTTTATGCTTGCACTGTCGATGGGCGCAATTCCCAATTATGCGACGGCGCAGCCAGATACGGGTTCTGTTGCACCTTGTCGTCTTGTGACGGCGGATGTCTTGGACACCTACAAATCGTTCTCCACCGCGAGCTACCCGAGCGAGAATGTTGATTGCTTCGACCAGACATACAAGAGGTTGTCTTTCAAAACCTCTTATTCTCGTACGGGGCAAACGATCCTCTATACAGGTGCAGCGTTAAGCCCACGCGGGAACGGAATGCCTGGGTTTGAGACGAAATATAAGTGCACATATCGTACCTGGTAGATAACCCTAGGACCAGATTCTCTCCGAATTACTTTGCGGAGGATTGATCTAACGCTGCCGCTCCTGCGTTTATCTCAATCTGTAACACTTGGCTGGTAATAACGTTTCCATCTGTTTCAGATTGAGACTATTCAACTCGCACTATGTTGATCGTCTTGATCTGTAACAGCAAAACGGCGATTTTACCTCTACATGTTACAGATTGAGACGATTGAAACCGTGGTAGCAAAGGATGCCGCGAAAGACCGCGAAAGAAGTACCTCTTCTGCGGTGGTATTTTCACCTATCCGGCGCGCCCCAAATGCAAGTGAGTAGGCTTTTTGGAACCTGCCGAGCACATCGCGGTACATGCTCAATAAAACCGCAGGTCAGAGCTGTGGCGTTTTGGGGCGTGCTTGGCCTTTCGCAAAAAAGTCTACTCACTTAGTTTCGCTAGAAGACCGCCATGAGCAAACCACCACAAAGGTGCCTGTCCCCTTTGTGGTGGTTTTGGCGTTTGCCCAGATAAAACCTGCCAGAATAAACCTGTCCCTTTTTGGTAGGTCACGAGCGAGGATTTTCGGACGCTTGCTCGACGAGAGTGGATAATCTCCCGCTTTTGGCGCGGACATAGGCCGAAAACGGGAGATTATCCACTCTCGTGGTAAGCAAGTCCTCGTGTCATCCGTTCCCTTTTTGGTTGGTCGTGCTTGCACTTTAGCGTGCGACAGCGGATAATGCCGAGCATTCGACAATTCACACTTTGACTTATTTGATTGAGGAGGCCCCGCATGGCCATGGATTTCAAACGCAGGCTGCCGATTCCCATGGAGATCCGCGAGGAAATGCCGCTTTCCGCCGAGCTTACCGCCAAAAAGCAGGCATTCGACGCCGAGGTCGCCAAGGTCTTTACCGGCGAGGACGCGCGCAAGGTGCTCATCATCGGCCCGTGCTCTGCCGACCGCGAGGACTCGGTGCTTGAGTACATGAACCGACTGGCCAAGGTCGCCGAGGAGGTCAAGGACAAGCTCATCATCATTCCGCGCGTCTACACCAACAAGCCGCGCACCAAGGGCACCGGCTACAAGGGTCTGCTGCACAACCCCGACCCCGAGGCGCCCGATGACCTGCTCGAAGGCGTTAAGGCCATCCGCCACATGCACCTGCGCGTCATCGAGGAGACTGGCTTCTTTACCGCCGACGAGATGCTCTACCCCTCTAATTACCAGTACCTCGTCGACCTGCTGAGCTACGTTGCCGTCGGCGCGCGCTCGGTCGAAAACCAGGAGCATCGCTTGGTGTCGAGCGGCATTTCGGTGCCCGTCGGCATGAAGAACCCCACCGCCGGTTCCACCACCGTCATGCTCAACTCCATCTACGCCGCCCAGGCACATCAGAGCTTCATCTTCCGTAACTGGGAGGTTGAGTGCGACGGAAACCCGCTCGCACACGCCGTCATGCGCGGCTACATTGGTCTCGACGGTCGCACCTACCCCAATTACCACTACGAGCACCTGGAGCGCCTGGCCGAGCGTTATACCGAGCATGCCGGTTACGCCAACCCGGCGGCGGTCATCGACTGCAACCACGACAACTCGGGCAAGCGTCCGCTGGAGCAGTATCGCATTTGCAAGGAGGTGCTCGACAGCTGCCGCCGCAACGAGTCCATCTCCAAGCTGGTCAAGGGCTTTATGATCGAGTCCTACCTGGAGGACGGCAACCAGCCGGTCGACGGCGGCGTCTTTGGCAAGTCGATCACCGACCCGTGCCTGGGCTGGGAAAAGACCGACTACCTCATCCACGAGATCGCGGAACGGATTTAGTTACGCGGTTTTACCAAACGCCGTAACCGGCCGACGCTGCGCGGGCCGCATTAGGACAATCTGACGTTCGACTTCAAGGGCGCGACCAAAAGGTCAGCGCCCTATCGCTTCACGTCGCCTTGCCTCAAATGCGACCCGCTCGCTCATATGACCCAATCCGCTGTCAAGAGCCACAATGGCCCCGCCGACCGCT
>UROO01000061.1 GCA_900549555.1 uncultured Collinsella sp.
ACGAGATAGGAGTCCGTCTCGTGGGCTCGGAGATGTGTATAAGAGACAGGTCGTCTGGTATTACGTAACGGGCTAAATGCCTCGACATAACACGTCAAACGGGCGGTTCGGACAAACATCCGAGCCGCCCGTCTTTATGCGAACGGGACGCAGTTTCTCGCCTTGTGCGCCTTCCTCGGCAGGCTCTGCAAACAAAAAACCGGCTGGAACGAGAATTCCAACCGGTTATACCTTCAAGCAAATGCCGAACAAACTACGACTGCGCGCCCTCGAGGAAAAAGCGGCGGCTAAAGTAGTTGTACCAGGTGACCAAGAACGTGGCGATGGCCTTCATGGCCTGGTAGCCGATGCTCAAAAACGTGACGCCCACAAACATGTACAGGTCGTTGAGGCCCAAACCGATCACCGACAGGATGGTGAAGATCGTGAACTCGCGCTTGCGGCTCATGCCCTCGCGATGGTCGAACACGTACTTCATGCTGAGCCAGTAGTTGACCACGACAGACGTGGTAAACGAGATCGTGGTGCTCATCAAAAAGTCGAGGTGGAACAGCTCGACGAGCGCAATGAGCATGCCCCAGTCGATGCCAAAGGAGATAAGACCCACGACAGCGAACTTGAGGAACTGCTTGGTATGAGGTTGTGCCAGTGCCTTGCGCACGTAATCACATCCAATGCGTTGATGAATCGAGCAACGAGATACTTTAGAGCTTTTGCATGGGAAACGTAAGGTCTTTGGCAAGAACTATACGAACTCGCCAAATATTCAAGAGGTAATCCGCAAACGTTGCAAATCTTCCCGCAAACGAGCAGGGCCCACGAACAACGCAGTGCTCGACCTGCGTCATCCGCAGGTCCCCGTAGCTGTGCGGGAAAGTCGAGCTACTTGGTCTCGTCGCCCTCCAGGAAGATCTTTCGGGTCACAAAGTTGTAGACCATAACCAGCGCGGTGGCGCAAATCTTGGCGATATTGGCCTCGAGCCCCAGGCCGGCGTTGAGGGCCAGCACGATGCCGTCGTTGAGAGCCAAGCCGATCACGGACAGCACGACAAAGATAATGAACTCGCGGCGGCGGCTCATGCCCTCCTTGTGCGCAAACACGTACTTCATGCTCGCGACGTAGTTAAAGATGAGCGAGACGATAAAGCCGCTGGTATTGGCGATCAGGATATTAAGGCCCAGGCCGTAGTGGAGCAGATTCATGATGCCAAAGTCGATGACCGTGGCGACGACGCCGACGACGCCAAACTTCATGATCTGCGCAAGGAGCTTTTGCATGGTACCTGCCTTAGGGTGGCGCCGGAGCGCCGCGGGGATGACAAACTCAGCAAGTTTAGCCAATCCCCGCAGGCGGGGCTAGGCGCGCTCCTCGATAGCACCGTTTCTATATGCATCGAGCAGTTGGCGCAGGTCCTGGATCTGGCTGCGAATCTTGACGCCGGTATCGGTGTCGCTCACCATGCGGCGCCGGTCGGCCTCGTCAAAGCGGTTGGTCTCGCTTTCGATGTCGATGTTGCGGGTGAGCGCTTCGGCAACCGTTGTAAAGGCCTGGTGCGACTTGAGGCGGCATCCGCGCGAGCTCGAGATGAGCGTGTAGCCGGCGATGCCTGTTTTGGGATGGTAGGCGCGACAGAAACCGCCATCGATGACCAGCAACTTACCGTTGGCGCGGATGGGCTGCTCGCCCTTGGTGGTCTTGACCGGGGTGTGGCCGTTGATGATGTGGCCCGTCGGCGAGCAGGCCATGGGTGCGACGCCAAACTCGCGCATGATATCGTCGCAAACGGACGAGGACGTGGTGAGCGTATAGTACGGGTCCATCGGCTCGACCCACGTGCTCTTGTCGGCGATGTAGGCGCGCTCGAACGTGCGCACCACGCGTCCGCTGGCGGGTGAGTTAAAGCCGATCCACAGGTACCACATCCAGTCGAGGGCATCGCGGTCGCCGACGCGCCAGGCGCGGCGGGCGATATAGTCGCAAAAATCAAAATAATCGCGCCCGGCGTGCCAGGTGCCCAGGCAATTCATGCTGCTAAAGGTGCCGTCTTCGTTGAGCGGCACGCAGCCGTGGAACAGCAGGTTGCCGTTGGCGACCTTATACATGGAGCCGTGGGTATAGAGGAAATCGATGTGGCGATGCAGGTGATCGGCGGTGACAAACTCGGACACGAGTTTGTCGATGATGTGCTGCTCCTCGGGCGTGAGCGTGTAGGGGTCCGCCGGATCGACGGTGGGGAAGTCGTTGGTCGTGAGCGGCCACACGCTGCCGTCGGCAAGCGTGACTGTGCCGGCGTCGTGATCGATCTTGTCGAGCAGCAGGCGGTCGGCCATGTCGAACTCGGGGTGGCGCTGGATAATCTGGCCCTCGAGCTTAAAGAGCAGGACATTAATGGCTTTGATCAGCGGGCTGACGGACTCGCCGGCGGTATAGGTGGCGTCGGCGAAGGCGACAAGCTCGCGCAGCGAGATGCCATAGTCGTTCTCGAGAATCTCGTAGTTGTCATAGCGAAGGTTGTTGCGCAGCACCGTGGCGATGCAGGCGGGCTCACCGGCCGCAGCGCCCATCCACAGCAGATCGTGGTTACCCCACTGAATATCGAGCGAATGATAGGTGAGCAGGCGGTCCATAATCTTGGCCGCACCGCCGCCACGGTCGAAGATGTCGCCCACCAAGTGCAGGTGGTCGACGGCGAGGCGCTTGATGAGCGAGGCAAGCGACTCGATAAAGTCGTCGGCGCTGGCGGTCTCCAAGATGGATTCGATAATGCGCTCGTGATAACGCACGCGGTAGTTGTTCTCGTCTGGATGTGTGTGCAGCAACTCGTCGATGATGTAGGCGTAATCACGCGGGATGGCCTTACGCACCTTGGAGCGGGTGTAGCGACTCGAAAGCGAGCGGGCAACCACAATGAGCTGGTCGAGCATGGTCTTGTACCAGGTGGGCGAGTCCTCGCGCCGGCTGCGGACAAGATCGATCTTCTCGCGCGGATAGTAGATGAGCGTGCACAGCTCGCCCTTTTCGTCAAAGGAGAGCGTGTCGCCAAAGATCTCGTCGACATGCTCGCGTACGACGCCCGAGCAGTTGTTGAGGATGTGCATAAAGGCTTCGTACTCGCCATGCACATCGCTCATAAAATGCTCGGTGCCCTTGGGTAGGTTGAGGATGGCCGAGAGGTTGATGATTTCGGTAAATGCGGATTGCTCGGTGGGGAACTGTCTCGACAGCAGGCGCAGATACTTGAAGTCTTGCGGATTGCGATCGAATGCGACCATGAAGCACCTTCCGATGTGGTTGGTAAAACTGATAAACAGCGTCAAACGTTTATCAGTATGCGCCGCTTTTGTTTCGATTGGGGATGGGAGATCGAATTGTTGGCCGAACGGTTTGGTAAATCGATTTAGTTGAGGTGGATATGGCGGTTGAGTGGAGACGCAGGGTCGTTTTTGCAGACGCATGCCTCCGGGATCGATAGAGATGATGGCGGTAAAGATGTTCACTATCTTTGGTTCAATTTGGTAAATAGTGGACATTTGTACCGTATTCACGCTTGCTGTGCAATAATTTACGCAGCAATGAGTAAGGAGCCTCATATGAGTGATTTTGTCCTGACCTGTGAATCCGCCGCCGATCGAACCCGTGAGTTCTTTGCGTCGCGCAATATTTCTGTCGTGTGCTTTCATTACGAGATCGACGATGTTGTCTATACGGACGATCTGTATCAGTCGATTACGCCGGACGAGTTTTTTGCCCAGATTGCCGCGGGCGCTATGCCCAAGACGTCTCAGGTGAGCGTGGGTGAGTACGAGGAGTTTTGGGAGCCGTTCGTTGCCGAGGGTAAAGACGTGCTGCACTTGACGTTGTCATCAGGTATTTCGGGCACGTATGGATCGGCCTGCGTTGCGGCGCAGATGCTCGCGGATCGCTATCCCCAGGGCGGCAAGGTGCGCGTCATCGATTCGCTGGCGGCGTCTTCGGGCTTTGGCCTGCTGGCGGAATGTGCCGCCGACGTTCGCGATAGCGGCGCTTCACTCGACGAGACGGCAGCTTGGATTGAGGAGCATAAACTCAACCTTCACCACTGGTTTTTCTCGACCGATCTGTCGAGCTACCTGCGCGGTGGTCGCATTTCGGCCGCGAGTGCAATCATCGGCACGGCGCTCAAGATTTGCCCGCTCATGACGGTCGATTGCGAAGGTGAGCTGGCGCCGCGTGAGAAGATTCGCACCAAGAAGCGCGCGATCTCCGAGATGGCCAAGACCGTGATGGCGCATGTACAGGACGGCGCGAACTATTCGGGCAAGTGCATCATGTCGCACTCGGCGTGCCGCGAGGACGCCGAGGCTGTTGTGGCGCTGATAGAGGAACAGGTTCCGCAGCTCAAAGGCAAGATTGAGATCAATAGCATCGGTGCTCTGATTGGCTCGCATACCGGTCCTGGCACGGTGGCCGTCTTCTTTATGGGCGACAAGCGCGTGGACTAACGTTCGTGGGCTGGCTGACGGTTTTAACGGCTGCGCCTGTCCCTCCTGACATTCGATAACAGAAAAAGGCCCGTCCCGTTGTTTGCGGGACGGGCCTTGCTGTTGCGGCTAGCGTTTCTTTCCGCGGAAGAAGAAACCGTGCAGCGAGGGCTTGAGTCCGCGGTTGGCGCGACGCTCCTCGATATGATCGTGGATCGAAGCGACGCGTTCGATGACTTCGTCGGGGATTGGCACATCGGGATTCATGTTCTCGACCTGGCTGACCTCGGCGGCGGCGACCTGGTCGATAATGGGCACATCGTCGCGCGAGATGACGGGCGTGGCGTCTTCCTTCATCTTGCGATAGCGCTGCATCATATCGGTCTGCAGCTGCTGTGCCGAAGGCGGCGTCCAGATGATGGCGTTGGCGCCGGCGGCGATGGTTTCACGGATGCTCTCGGGCGTCTTGCCGCCCGGAGCGATGAGCGGCAAGTTGGGATAGTGCTCGCGCAGCTCGCGCAGGACCTGGGGCGTGTTCTTGCCGGCCGCGATGTTGAGGATCTTGGCTCCGGCGCGCACCTTGGCATGAGCATCGTCGTCGCAGCGAACGACCGTGGCGATTACGGGGATGTCGGCGATGTTGGTGATGTGCTCGACCATCTCGGCGGTGGCGGGGGAGTTGACCACGCAGCCCGCCGCACCCTGCATCTCGGAGACGGCCGCCATCTGCACGGAACGCTTACCGGTGGTGGTGCCGCCGCCAACGCCCACAAAGACCGGGCACTCGGCAACGGTCAGCAGCGCCTGCGTAATGGCGGGCTGCGGCGTGAAGGGGTAGACGGCAAACACGGCGTCGGCATTGGAATTGCGGATGACCGCCACGTCGGTGGTGTAGATGAGCGATTTGATGCGGCGACCAAAGAGCGTAAAACCGCTGGCCTCCTCGATCTCATCGGGCATACGGAGGGCCGCCTTGCGCAGGCGCCCGTCGATGGGCAGCGGCTCCATGGGCAAGAGGCCGTTGGGAGTTACGGCCACCTGGGGCTCGGTAAATTCGTCTGCAAGCTCTACCTCGGAGAAGTCGACCGAGGCGACGATGTCCTCGTGAACCTCGGCGGGAACATCGATGGGGGCTTGGTCGTTCGTCGCGGCAGGCGTATCGAAGGAGCTGGTGGCGACAAAGGCGTCGACGCGCTCGTTTAGGTCGTTGAGAGAATCCATAGCGGTCCGTTTCTATGTTGTGCGGTCGGCAGTGTATGACCGGCGCTGCGAGTGCTAAATCGTTTGACGAGTTGATTTTTCCCCGCCACTCCATCCGTTAGACTGAAGGCCGGCGAACGTGAAGGAGCTGTGGTGGCGGGAATCGAGGTGCTATCTTGAATGTCCCGTATACAAAAGAGAGGTGACGCGGTATGGAATTCTCGGCAATGTTGGGCTCGATTGGCCTATGCGTGGGCGCAATCGTTGCCGCCGCGGTCATCTACTTTGTGGTCACGGCCATTAAGGGCAAAAAGGTCGAGCGCAAGGAACGCGAGGCACTTAAGCAGTGCCGTGACCAGCAGGACAGGCGCGCACGGCGATAGCTTGTTGAGTTTTGAATCCGTGCGCTAGCTGCGTTTTCGGACCAGGGCGATGTAGAAGCCCTCAAAGTCGCGGCTGGGCGGAATGGTCAGCGTGCCGGGCATTCCGTTGGCAATGGCCGAGACGTGGCCGGCGGCAATGGCTTCGGTAAGGGCGTTGCATTCGATACGCGGCTTGTCGCCGGCATCCTGGGCGCGACGCGCTTCGCTTTCGCTCGGTGTACCGTCGAGGGGGATGAGCTCGCAGTCCATGTGCTTGTCGAGGGCCTCCTGCAGGGCATCCTCGTTTTCCTGCGGCAAGATCGAACATGTCGAATAGACGAGCGTGCCGCCCGGTTTGAGGGCTCCCATGGCGCGGTCCAGAAGCGTGCGCTGCGAGCGGGCGCACTTGACGAGCAGCTGCTCGGTGAGGCCGCGCAGACTTTTCTCGTTGCCGCTGATGACGGTGCCCGTACCGGTGCAGGGGGCGTCGAGCAGAATACGGTCAAAGCGGAAGAACTCGTCAAGCTCGCGTGCGTCAATACGCATGACGGGCACGTTTTTGGCGCCCTGGCGGCCCAAGTTGGCTTCGAGCTTTTCGGCACGGGGAATGCTCATCTCGCAGGCGGTGAGGTGTGCCTGTCCCTGGGTGAGGGCGGCAATCTGCGTCGTCTTGCCGCCGGGGGCCGCGCACATGTCCAGGATATCCTCGCCGGCCTGAGCACCCAGCACCAAAGGCGGCATCATCGACGATAAGCTTTGCAGGTAGATCTTGCCGTCACGGTAGATGTCGAGATCCCACAGGTCGGAAACCTGGGCTTCGGGAAGGATGAAGGCATCCGGGTACCATGCGACGGAGCGGTGTGCGATTCCGGCTGCGTCGAGCACGGCGGCGATGTCCTCGGCGGTCGCCTTGAGCGTGTTGGCACGCAGCGTGACCGGGCGTGTGGCTGCGGCGCCAAAGCCTTCGATCACGAGCTCGGCATCGGCAGGCGTATAGGCGCCGGCGACCGTGTCGACCATAAAGCGCGGCAGGTCGGCGGCGGAGTGTTGGGCGGCAAGCTGGTCGGAAAGCTCGGTGGCGGCAAACTGCCTAAGCTTGAGCTCGGGCTTAACCTGCTTTTTCTGCTTACGACGACGCGGCTTGGACATCCGTCTTTCCTTCCCGTCCCAAATTGACTACTTTCCGGGCACGCCGCTACTGGCGTGCTTTAGTACTGGCTCTCGTGCTTGCTAAAGAAGTCGAAGCGCGGGGGCAGTGGCTTTACGCGGTGCTTGCCGGGCTTCTCGCCCAGGCTCTCAACAAACTCGTCCGTGGAGGCGAAGATGTTGTCCCAGCTAAAGAAGGCGACCGGGTCGACATCGAAGTACTCGCAGATGAGCTCGCAGCCGGCCGGGACGATGCCGTGCATGAGCACGGTCGCCACGCGCAGCTCGGTGAAGGCGTCGACGAGGGCCTGTTTCATGGCGGCGTTGGCCGGCTCACCCTCGAGCTTGTTGGCGGCCTTGGAGGCGTCGCTCCAGCGCTTGTTGGCGGCGCGCAGGTAGTCGTCGCACACGGCGAGCGCGCGGTGCGTCTCGAACTTGTACATGGCCTGCTCAAAGGCAAGGGCGGCCTGCTCGGCAGCCTCGACCACGGCAGCAGAGGCGGCGCCGGCCGGAATGCAACCGTTGCGATAGGGGCTCTCGTCGCCCTCCTTGACGGCGACGCCGTAGAAGCAGCTGCGGGCCAGGCGGTTGAACACGCCGGTCAAAAGAGCGCTCTCCTTAAGGGCCGGATCGATGACGCGCTTGTCGTCGCAGGCGCGCACCTCGTTGCCGTCCTTGTCCTTGCCGGTCACGCGCGTGTCATATGCCTTGGGGCTAAAGCTCACCGGCTTTTCGGACAGGCCGAGCGACAGCCAATGCGCGCGCATCTGCTCGCAGGTGTAGTGGTTGAGCAGGTCGTCTGCCGGCGGGGGAGGCGTCTGCGAGGACGAGCTGGCCTTTTTGCCCATGTAGAGCAGGTGGTAGCAGGCGCTGACGGTGCTCTGCGTGAGGTTCCAGCCCAGGGCCTCCCACATGGCGGTCTGCGCGATGCAGTAGAAGTAGATGTTGTCCTGGCCGATGAACTGGTAGATCTGTGCGTCGTCAGAGCACCACCAGTCGCGCCAGTCGAGTGAGCTGTGCTGATAGGTGGGCGCGGGGACCTGCGTGGAATCGGCGGCGGGCTCGCCCATGAGGGCGGCGTCCTGGGCGGCGACACCCTCGGTTACACCGGCGGCCTTGGCATCGCGTGCGAGCACGGTGCGCGTATAGCTGATGGGCGCCCACAGGCTCTCGGGCCAGCACCAGCAGGTGACGTCGGAAACGCCGTCGACCTCGGGCACCGGAACGCCCCAGTCGATGTTGCCGGTGATGCGGAAGGGCACGAGCGCCTTGCCGCTGCGGAAGCGCACGCCGCCGTTGGCGAGCACCGCGTGGGCGTCGTCGCGCTCCTTCCAGCTGGGGAAGGTGACGGTAAAGCTGCTCTTGTTGCCCTCGGGTTCCAGCACGGTGTGCTCGGGCAGCTGGTCCTCGACGGCGTCGAAGGCCTCGCGGAACTTGTTCTGAATATAGAGCTGTGCCGGCAGCAGCCACTCCTCCATGGTCTTGGAGACCACGGAGCGAACCTGCGGGTTCTGGGCGAGCTTGGCGGTGTAGGTCTTCATAAAGTCGAGGTAGGCCGGCAGGTCGAAGTAGAGGTTGTCGACCGGGCGCAGCTCGGGCACCTCGCCGGTGAGCTGGCTCTTGGGCGCGATGAGCTCCTCGGGCTCAAACTGGTGACCCAGGTCGCACTCGTCAGCGTAGGCTTTCTCGGACTTGCAGCCCTGAATGGGGCAGCGGCCGATCACCTGACGGCCGTTGAGGAACGTGCCGGCCTTGGCGTCGTAGAACTGCAGCGTGGAGCGCTTGGAGATGGTGCCCTGCTCGTGCAGGCGCTCGATAATCTCGGCGGTAACCTCGTTGTGAATCTGCGCAGCCGGCTCAAGGCCCGAGCCGCCGTAGATATCGCAGCTGATGTTGTAGTTGTTGAGGGTCGCGGCCTGGCGGGAGTGATTGGACTCGACGTACTCGCCGATGGACTTGTCGTAGCCTTCGTTCTCCTTGAGCTTGCGGTAGCTCTCCATGATGGGCGAGCCATAGCAGTCGGTGCCCGAGGTGAAGATGACGTTCTCGCGGCCCAGACGGTCGCGCAGGAAGCGGGCGAAGAAGTCGGCCGGGACAAAGACGCCACCAACGTGGCCAAAGTGAAGGCCCTTGTTGCCGTAGGGCTCGCCGGCGGTAACGATGGCGCGGCGAGGCCAGCTGGGACGGTCGTTCATGGAGTATTTGGATGCCATGGGACTCCTTCGCATATGGTGAGGGCGCGGCCGGGCGCAAGGCCTGACGACGCGGTGGTCAATTCGTGCATATCGTTCGACATTATCGCACATGCGGACGGGTACGTGGCAGGGGCGCTATCCTAAGATGCTATGAATGAGATTTCCAACATACATGCGTTTGAGGACGAGGAATTTCTGCACGCCTGCTTTGTGTGGGGGATGGCCGTGCTTGTGGTGTTTGCCGTGTGCCTGGTGCCGGTGTTTATGCTGCTGGGCGGGCCCGCAGACTTGGATGTGGCGGACGCGGGCGGCTGGACGGCGGTTTTGGGCTGGATAGTCGGCTTGGCTGCGATCTCAATGGCGTCGTTCGCCGTGCACGAGCTGGTGCACGGTGTGTTATTTAAGCTTCTGGCGCCTGCGGGCGCGAAGGTGACCTTTGGGGCGAATCGCGAGACGGCGATGATCTATGCCTGCGCCGAGGGCGTGGTCTATTCGCGCCGGCGGTACGTGGCAGTTTGCCTGGCGCCGACGGTTGTTGTGACGGCGGCGTTTGCCCTGGGGTTTGCGTTTTCGGGCTATCCGCTGATGTGCTACCTGGCGGCCGGCTTGCATTTGTCGGGCTGTGTGGGCGACTGGTATTACGTGCGGACCATCCTGCGCGACCGCCGCATTGTCGCCTGCGAGGACACGTCCTTTGGCGTCCGCTTTTTCGCAAGGTAGTCTTTTGGGATGATTTTTCTGGGACGGGGATTAAAAAATCATTGTGGGAGAGGAGATGTCCATGAAGCCGTTGCTGCTGCATGCGTGCTGCGCGCCGTGCTCGCTGGAGCCGGTTCGCCTGCTGCGCGAGGAAGGGTTTGAGCCCACGATCTGCTGGACAAACCCCAATATTCAACCTCGCGATGAATGGCAGCGCCGCTTGGACGAACTGCGCCGGTGGTGTGCCGATGGCGACATCGAGCTCATCGAGGCAGGGGAGGACCGCGATCGCTGGGAGACCGGCGTGGCACCGCTGGGCGCCGATCGACCCCGTCGCTGTCGCGCGTGCTATGCCCTGCGTCTGGCCGAGGCGTGCCGTGTGGCCCAGGAGCGCGGGTTTGAGTTTGTGGGCACGACGCTCGCCGTCTCGCCGTATCAGCTGTTCGACACCTGCAATGACGTGCTCGAGCGCCTGGCGGCGGCACGTGGGCTCACCCCAGTGATCCGCGATTTTCGTCCGTATTACCCCGAGGCGACGCGCCGTTCGCGCGAGCTGGGCATGTATCGGCAGAACTACTGCGGCTGCCGTTTCTCGGCCGTCGAGGCGGCCATGGACCGCGCCCGCATCCGCGACGAGCGCAAAGCGTCCAAAAAGTAGTTCTTTTGGGTTGGCAGCCTGCTAGGATGTAGAGCGGACTTTAACTATATAAGGAGTATCCGACGTGTCTATGCGTACCGATGATTTTGACTATAACCTTCCTGAGGAACTGATTGCCCAGGCTCCTGCCGAGCCGCGCGACTCCTGCCGCCTGCTGGTGGTGGATCGCAAGGGCTCCCAGGCGGGAACGCCGCTGGAGCACGGCGGCACCGTTGAGCACCGCATCTTCCGCGACATCATCGACTATATCTGTCTCTTATACACATCTCCGAGCCCACGAGACGGACTCCTATCTC
>UROO01000062.1 GCA_900549555.1 uncultured Collinsella sp.
TAGGAGTCCGTCTCGTGGGCTCGGAGATGTGTATAAGAGACAGCTGCAGCAAAAACTCAAGCGGGAACCAATCACCCCGTCAACGAGGACCGTTTGCTTCTTGACGGTAACGTCCTTTGCTATGGTCTGGTGGGCGATTGCGAGCGCGAGATGGGCTGCATGGCAGTCTTTGACGGCGTGAGCGAAGGCGGGCACGGAGCGGCCGCCTCGACGCTCGCTGCTCAGGCGTTTGCACAGGCCGTGCGCGTCTTTGATGCCGATGCCGTCAACGCGTTACAGGAGCGCCTACGCATGGCGGGCGAGCGAGCCGAGAACGATGTTGAGACGTATGCGGCTCGCTATGGACTGTCTGTTGCTGCATCCACGGTTGCTGGCCTCGTGGTTGCTCCTGACGGGCACGGTGCTGTTTTTAATGCCGGCGATTCTCGCGTGTACCGACTGCGTGGCGGTGTGCTTGCCGTGCTTAGCTGTGACCATACGCCCGAGCGGCGCGTGGGCGGCGTTGGCGCTGAATACAGGGATGATGCTGTTTCGCATTGTATTGAGCTCGCGATTGGACTCAATCAGGGCGGTCGCAATCTTGAGGTCAAGACGACCGTGATGCTTCCGGGCGATCGCTATCTGATCTGTTCCGATGGTATCGATGGGCAGATTGCGCAGGAGCGTTTGCAGCAGATGCTTGCGAGCGATTCGACATGTGCGCAGCTGTGCGAAGAGCTATATGCCGAGGCTCGGGTGAACGGCTCGACGGACGATGCGACGCTGATTGTAATTGAGGTAGGGGAGTAGTCATGTCTGATGAGACGATTACGGTACGCCGAGATGGCGGCAATGACAATGATGAGACCGTAACGGTGCGCCGCGGGAATGCGCCCGTAGGGGGAGAGACGGTTACCGTGAACCGTGGTGGCCAGACTTCTGCACCTGGAGAGACCGCGACGGTGCGTCGAGCCGACGCTCCGGCATCTGGTGAAACGGTCACCGCCCGCCGCGACGGTACGCCATCGACAAACGAAACCGTAACGGTGCATCGCCCGATGACCGAATCGAATGGTGAAACGGTAACGGTTGCGAGGCCGTCTGTTGGTGCGTCCGCCGACGGCAAGACCGTTACTGTTTCACGCCCTAGTACTTCTGCGACAGGCGAAACTGTCACGGTGCCGCGTACTGCGAGCCCCGACGGTCAGACTGTGACCGTCTCGCGCGGCGCCACGGCCAGTCCCAACGGTGAAACGGTGACCGTTTCTCGTGGGGGCGTACATGGTGCCGCTGCATCTGCCTCGCCTTTTGTTGCAGAGGACGCGACGGTTGTCTCGAATGACGGGCAGCAGTTTATTATTCATTTGGGACAGGTCATTGGCCATGGCGGTCAATCTAGCATTGTTGCCGCCGAGCGGGTGAGCGATGGTTTGGCATGCGTTGCCAAGGTCTTTAAGCCTCTTGTGGGCGCCGAGCGCGCCGCCTATCAAAAGGTGGTAAGCGCCGTGATGGGGCTTAATGGCCGCCCCGTGTCTCAAACGCATTTGCTGCCTATCTTTGCCTATCTGCACCAGGGCCTGAGCGCGACCGAAGTGGGGGCTGCGGCTCCTCAGCTGTGGGATGTTTCCATTACGCCGCTGGCCACATGCCTTTTTGATCGTCCCCGTAGCAAGAATATGGTTAAGAGCCGTGTGATTCCCGAGCTCAGCCAGGCAATCGAGTTGCTCCATACCGAGCTCGGCATTGTTCATCGTGACATTAAGCCGCAGAACGTCTACCTGTACGACAAGCAGATCGTGCTTGGAGATTATGGCTCCGCCCGCTCGCTTGCCGGATTTGACAGCCGCCTGACAAACACCATGACGCGCTCCGACGGCTACACGCCCGGTCGTGGTGGCATGGTCGACCCTCGAAACGACTGGTATTCGTTTGGCTACACGATCTGGACGCTCTACGAAAACAATGTCCATCCGCTGCAGGAGTTCATAAACGACAATACGCTTTCCGATCGCCAAGAGACGGGCGAGCCTGCAGACTTCAACCATCCGGAAGATGCGACCTTGGGGAACCTGCTCAAGGGTTTGACGTTTGAGCTATCGGGCGAGCGTTTTGGCTACGAAGAAGTCAAAGATTGGATGGCCGATCCCGATCACTTCTATCGTAAGCTTCCCACCATGGATGCCGGCAGTGCTCGCAAGCCTTACGAGTTTGCCGGCAAGCTGTATAGCGATCCGGTGTTGCTCGCTCGCGCGTTGTCCTCCAATTGGGACGAGGCCAAGCTTCGCATGAGCCAGCAACAGCTCGAAAACCTGATGGGCGACTGGGGTGAAAATGACCTGCAGACAAGGATTCACCAGTTGGTCGAAGAGGATATCCAGACGGCGTCCAATCCCGACTTGGCCCTTGCTTGTGTCATCTATGAGATGTCTAACGGCAAGATTGTGTCGTGGCGCGGCGAGGATGTCTCGCTCACCGATGCGAGCGATGCCCTCCCGGCACGCATCGCCAAGATGGATGTCGCCGAAATTGATCGCTATGCCGTCCTGTCCGGTCTCGACGGGTCAAAATCGTCAGGCGTGCTGCCTTCGGGATTTTTATCCCGCATTCTTTCTCGAGACAACGATCTCAACGATGAGCGCGCAAAGCTTGCGGCCGATATCCATGAACTCGAAAAGTTGGCGCTTCACTCGAGTGACCCTCATTTCGCTGCTTGCCTATTCAAGGGGTTGCTGACGCGCAACGAGGAGAAAAGCTCTGCAGCTCAGACGGCGCTCATGTCGGTTGTTAATCATCCGGCGGCGTTTTTTGGCGTTTGCTCGTCGGCTCACAAGCTGGATGAATTCCTGCTCAATTTTGCGGGCGTTTCCGAGATGGCGGCAATTATCTCGGCTCGAGATGCGGCAACTTCGCACGGAGCCATCGATATAGATGTCGTGATCGATTATATGGATAAGGTCGCGGTCAATAAGAAAGCGGTGCGCGCGTTTTATCGCAAGTTCGGTAGCTATGCTGCCTGGCTGTGGCTTGCCGCCCACACCGACCTCTACGACTCGGTCCAAGGCTCTGTGGGCGAGGCAGTTAAAATTGCCCTGCTCGGACTGAATCCGCCGGCAAACACTGCCGTTTCCATGCTCATCCAGGCTGGTTCCAACGCGCGTCTTGAGGGAATCAAGCTTCGGGAAGATATGGAGCTCACGCCTGTTCCGTATGTGAACGGCTGGGAAGTCGACGGAAAGCACGGAACGCGCCCCTGCACGCGCAATGCGCTGTTTTGCGCCCAGGTCGGCGACGATGCCGTTCCACGCGGCTATGTTGCCGAGCTTATATCTCAGGGTGTTGACGAGCGGATGCTCGCGGCTCGCGGCGTAAGGCTTCTTGCAGAGGAAAGTTTGATCTCCTCTGCCGAATATGCTGAGTTTCTCGAGGATAGTCGCGGTGTTGCAGACGGCTCCTTAAAGGCCGCTATCGAGCAGGATACACGCGATTACGGTGTCGTTGAGGGCATTGCCGATAGCGATGCTCGCGCTGCTGCCATAAAGAAGGAGCAGCGGGGTGTTTTGATGTATACCGTTCTTGTGGCGCTTCTTTACTGCATCGTTATCATGTGCTCCCGTGGTGCCTTTGGCCAGCTGATTGTTTCTTGGGGCTCGTTTGGTCCGCTTGCGGGCATTTTCCTGGCTGTTGCATTTATTGGCTGCTTTGGTTTTCTCGCCCTCAATCTTCTGCGCTCTTATTCTGCCTCCGATCGTGTTAGCGCTCTTAGGAACGATATCGATGCCAATTCGGATGCGCTTGAACGATATTTGCTCCAGCTCGTTGAGTTTGCCGATCGTAAGGGGCAGGTTTTTGAGGAGCTTGCGATGTCGGCAGACGACAAGCCCCTTGCTCAAGTCGGTTCGCTTGCTTTTTCTAGCGGGCGTGCGCCGGCAGCGTTTTACATGGATCCTCAGCTGATGGATAGACTGGGGCGTTACGCCGGTCGTTTGGTTGTTTTTGTTCCGCTTGTCACCAGCGCTTTTGGGTTTATGGGAACGATGTTTGTTGATGGCGACACGTTTACCAAGCTCGACGTAATAATGGCGATTCTTATCGGTGGTATGACGGTCATGCTTCTCTTTGGAGACGACGCTCACCCCGGTAGTGCGAAGTCGATTCGCACCTGGCTTTTCTCTTGGATTCTGCCGATCGTCATCGAGTTTTTCCTCTGGGGTATCGTGACCATTGCACAGCTGCTTAGTATCTTCGGGTTTATTGTGATGCTGATTGGCTTCGGTATCTGCGCATTCTTCTTCTACCTTTTCCTTACCGCCTAATAGGGCGGGTCGCTCTTTTCATGAACTGTTTTGGGTCGCCAAGGAGGGTTTCTGACTCCTTGGTGACCTGTTAATTTTGATAAACGATAGGAGCATGGTATGCCCACGCTACGACTGGGGAATCTTTTCTCGGATTCCAATAATGGCCGCCAACAGCGACCGATGGTGCCTCGACCGCAGGTTCCCAATACACCGCAACGCAATGACGGTCTCCATGGCACCGAGCGACGCGCCATGGCTGCCTTTGATGACATGTTGGGTATTGAGAACGTGGCGTCTCAACGCGGCTCTCAAACAAATACGCACTCGCGTTCGAACATGGCTCAACGTGAGATTCGAAACGACGTGGTGATCAATGAGGGCTTGGGCTCGTATGATGGGCGTCCGTGCTCTATTAGGATTTACGAGAACCACCTTGAGATTATCGCCAAGCGTGAGGGGTCGACGCTTGATAACCATTCTGTGGTCAAGTCGCTCGTTCCAGGCCTGGGTCATAGCAAGGCAGTGGCGGGCAGGCTATTCGCTCCGGGCAATTCCAATCCGCCGATTATCATCCCCTTTAATTCGCTGAGCGGGTTTCAGGAAGTAAGCGGCTTTATGCCCACGTTCGTCTTTAACCGGCGTAATCCTCAGACCAGAAAGATGGAAACGCACACTATCAAGACAGTGACTAGGGAGTTTGGGTATGCGCTTAACCGCTATGCCCAGACGCACTTCCATTACTAATAGGTAAAGGCAAAACATATGGCAAACGACAACCAGCAAGAGGGCCTGTCGGCGCAAGAGCGTCTCGCCCGTCTTTATAGTGCTCGTGCTGAGGGGCAGCAGGAGGAAGCGACATCGTTCGCGGGTGAGACTGCGGGGGCGTCCATTTCGTCAGATGTACCGCAGGCTCAAACGGTTTCTACTCAGGAGCGTCTCGACCGCCTGCGTGCGCGACGCGCCGGCGTGCCTCTTCCGGGCGATCCGGAGGCAGCAACTCCGGTAAACAACGAGGGTGCGAATCGCCCTCGCTTTAACATCAATCTTTCGCGCATCGTGGACGCGATTCCCACTATTGTTCGTTTTTTCCCACTGCGTATTTTTACGGTTTGGGGGCTCTGCTCGGTCTGGTACCGCATGTACTTGAACGTTGGCGGAGACGATGTGTTGCATACGGGGCTTCCGGCGCCGGGGTATAGCGCATTCAATCCATTCGCTCTGGGCGCTGTTGTATTCATTGGTCTTCTCGTAGTTTTGACGGAAATCATTGCCGGCCCGTTGAGCCTGATCATTAAGCAGCTAATCATCGGCGCCACGTATTTCTTCCGCGGTTCCGCCGCCACCCGCGAGGCCCGCGACCGTGCGCACGCGAACTTCAGCCTGCGCCGGCTCGTCACCGAGACGGTCCGCGGCTACCACAGCGGCTACTCCGTCTTCGGCTCCATGGCCCGTGCGACCCGTGGCGCCCGCAACAGCGCCTCCACGCTCGATTACGGCGTCGGGGCCTTCACGGGGGAGGATCCCAACGCGCCCGTCTACGATGACGGCCTGGGCGACCGCCCCTCGCAGATGGAGCTCACCGACGACGCGGCGTCGAGGATCTGGGACCTGTACTACCCGGCCTACGGCGCCGAGGGCCCCATGTCCAACCTGCACGAGGCGCTCGCCTCGGGCGACCCGCAGGACTACACGACCCTGATGAGCCTCGCCCTCAACGTGGCGGAGTGGTGCGAGCAAAACGGCACGCCCGACACGCACGGCTGGTTCGACGACCCCGCCTACCCGGGCGACTACGTCGATGCCGGCACGTTCTACCTCATGGCGTACTCGTTCTGGGAGCAGGCGGCCGAGGCGCGGCGCGTGGGGCCGATCGAGCCGCTCGCGGACGACATGAGCCGCTTCATCCTGCGCCACCTGAGCGACTGGTCGCGCGAGAACGCCCACGCCTACCGCTGGCGCGGCGACTGGCGCGACGCGGATTACTTCGACAAGGACCGCCTGTAGGCGCCGGAAGGGGAAACACAGATGGCAATTAATCAGAACGGGTCTGGCCGCGGGGGCGCCGGGTCCAACGGATCGGATATTAACGATATCGTGAACCGCTTGGGCGGTCCGCGCGTGGTGATCGTTCTTGCCGTGGTGGTAATCATTGCCATTGTGGCGGTCACGTCCATCACAAGCGGCATTTCCGACACAAATCGGCAGACCGAGCAGCGTGCCGAGGCCAAACAGCAGCAAGAAGACGAGGCGGCGCGCGCTCAGCGTAAAAAAGAAAAAGAGGAGCGACACCAGGAAGAAGCGAAAAAGGCCACAGTGCTCACGCTCGATGAAATTACGGACGAGGCGCTGCGCTCGGACTTAGCGCTCGATGCAGATGAGGACGGCAATATTTCGCAAGAGACTGCGGATGAAGCTAGATCAATCGACGTCGAGTCATTTGATTCGCTTCCGCTGCTGGCCAACTTTCATAACATCACGACGTTTGGCATCGGCGACTACGACAGCGAAAGCTACGACATAAGCTCCATTAGCAATATCACTCATCTGTCCATTGGCGACTGCTCGGTGCCTCAGGTTGATCTCACACGTTTTCCTCAGCTACAGCGCGTTACCATAAATAGGCTCGAGAGCCCCGTCGATACCTTGAATGTCAAAAACATGTCCTCGTTGACGAACGTCCAGATCGAAGGCCTTGATGGCAGCATTGGGACACTTGACCTGTCGAGTGATGTGAACCTCGAGGTTCTGAAGATCGGTTGCAGAGTCGAAACGCTCAATTTGTGCGGGGCAGGCAGGGAAGATGCCTTCCATTTCACTTTTACACCCAATTGTGTTGGCAAGATCTTGTACGACAGCGACACGAGCAGCAGCCTGGTCGAGTATTTGCAAAAAATGAGCAGTGACTACGGCTACACCATGGAGCAGCAGTAGCGATGCGCTCAAGTGAGGAGAAGCGATATGGCGAATTTTAAGCCCGACATGTCTTGGCGGGATGACGAACGGGTTCAGCGTGTGACCGAGCAGCCTTCGGGCGGGGCTCATGAGCAGGCTGCCGAGACGCCGGATGTGCGGGTGAATATGCGTCCGAACGGGCAGGCAACCGAAAAGTCTGCTGGGCAGGCGCAGCAGACGCCGGGGCGTTCGACAAGTCGGATCCCTCGCCCTGCCAGCCAGCCGAATGGACAGGCGGCTGAACGTGCAAATGAAGCCGTCTCTCGTTTGGGCGGCGTTCGCGCCCTGGTAGTGCTTGCGGCGGTTGTGGTCATAGGCGCGGTTGCTGCCTTTGCCGTGATTGGCGGCGTCGGTGATGTGCAGGGCGGCGGGGGAGCCTCGTCGAGCGCCTCTAAAGAGTCGAGCTCAACTGACGCCTCTGGCTCCGAGACCAAGAAAGAAAAAGGTCTCGTCGATGTTGATGCGATCACGGATGATACCCTGCACGGGCTGCTTGCCGACTACGATAACGATGACGATGGCCAGCTGACCGCCAAGGAGACCCAGCGCATCACAGAGCTGGTCGTGAGTGACGAGGTGACGGACTTCACGCCCATTAGCAAGCTGGACAAGCTCGACACGCTCGGCATCAATACCCTGAGCGCCAAGAGTGCAGACTTTAGCGAGCTCGAGGCACTCGAGGTGCTCAAGTTTAGCGACATGACGACCCAGGACCTCGACCTGAGCGTCTGTCCCAAGCTTAATTCCTTTAAGATCGAGGGCCTTAAGGGTGCTGTCAGTTCCATCAACGCCTCGGGTCTTAAGAACCTGATGTTCTTTACCGTTGACCAAGGCCTTCAGGGCGACGTCGAGAAGATTGATCTTTCGAACGATGACATTCTTGGCGCACTCGAGATTACCTGCAACGTCGGTGAGCTCAACCTGTCGGGTTGCAGCCACTCGTTCCCCAAGCTCAACATTGCCGCTGATCACATCGACAAGATCGTGGTCGACAGCAACACTAATGCCGACCTGGTGGCTACCCTGCGCGACCTTTGCGCCCAGAAGGGCTGGACGCTGGAGGAGCGGTAGGGTCCCTTGAAGCGGCAGAGCATCTTTTGCTGCAAGGCCATAAACGAACAAAAAGAAGCGGGGCTCGGCCATTTACGAGCCCCGCTTCTTTTCGTTCATTATTATTACTGGATGGTTTTTCTTTCCAGTCCATTTTCCTCTTACGACTGTTTTCCCATCCTGTATTCCTCCTCAAGATCGTTGATGGTCTTGTTTTCATCGGTCGTCCACATAGTTTTACCGTTGGAGCTTCGGCCTGCTACGAATCCTGCTGCCGCCGAGGGGCTCGAAAACGCAATGTCACCGGTGAGCACGCAATCTTCTATGAGGTCTGCATGCATGCTGCGTTGCTTGATGACGGAGACCGGGCAGCTTGCCGTAAGATCCCTGGCAATTTTTGTGCCTTTTTCGACGATAAAAACGTCATCGGACACATGAGCGGTCCCTTCGGAGCTCTTTGTCGAGAGATGAAACACATGGTCGGAAAGTGCGGCGGCAAGCTCGTCGTCTAATGGCTTGACCGTCTTCGCTTCCGCAATCGTAGAATCCTCTTCCTCAACCATTTGTTTGCTCTTAATGATTGAATCTGCAACGATGAAAATCTTGTTAGCAAGCCAGCGAACGATACAGTCTTTCACGAAATCGTAATCAGACCCCTGCGCATCGTCCTTAAGAAGCTCAATGAACTTAGGGAGGACCGCCTCTAGGCCATTGAACTCTTTGATTGAATCCCAAGTGCTACGGGCGTTATTTGCTGAGTTCTTATCTTTTGAGGGATTGTCGGAGACGCTTTTGTCGCCGCTTTCCTTATCGCGGATTTCGCGGGTCTGTTCTTTAGCGAGTGACTCGTCATGATCGTTTTTGTCGTCATGGCTGTCCGAGCTAGTTTGACTGGATTTTTCTTTTGCAGCGGGTTCTCCGTCGGGGCTTTCGCCATATTTCTTTTTTATATTCGCTTCAATTTTATCTTGGCTTGTCCAAAAAACGGGAATGCAGCGGCGAGGCCTATCATCCTTGTCAGTTTTTTCCTCATTTTCTCCTTCAGCGTTTTCAAGGAAATGATTGTATTCGTGACAGCAGTTCTTGCTTTCGATATAGCCAGGCGTTATGAAAGCAAGCAGGATGTCCGAGTCTTCGAGAGCTTCATTCATCTTCTGTTCCCAGCGCTGCCCGTAATCGATGGAGACGATATCGGTGAACTTGTCAATTCGATAGTCGGTCAAAGCAAGCATATCTTTGCTTGTGTTGAGCATATCTAGGGTTCTGTCAACGATATCGAGCATGTGGTTGAATATGTTGTCCGCACGTCGGTAGCTTACGAATATCTGTAGAAGGGTGTGGCCCTCGCTATCTTGCTTTATATTTGCGGTGGATGGCTTTCCCATATTGCAATCCTCTCGATTGAAATCGTTATTTATCCATGTCCTTCTTGGGCTTGACAACATTTCCCTTGGCGATGCGGGCCGAGAGGGCGACGATGATTCGGTCGTAGGCGTAGACGTCTTTTCCTAGCAGGAACCCGCGTGCACCAAGTACGTCGTTGTCAGGTGTCATGTAGGCGTGACGCATGAGGATATCGGACTTGCGAACGCCTTCGGCCCCACCCTTGTTGGGCTTGCCCAGGAACGCATCGACGGCTGCTGCACGCATACGCTGCTCGCGTTCCTGTTCGACGGTGCCGTGTCCCAGCTCGGTCATACCCGTTGCCCGGCAGTAAGCGAGCCAGCGATCGTGCTCCATGTCGCCCAGACGGCAAGCAAGGTTGAATTCCTCGCGGTTCTTCTGCTCGTTGGCATCGAACTCGGTTTTGGTGGCCGCGTCGGGAACGACGGAGCTTAATATCGCATTGACAATGTTGTCGTTATTCGAAGCCAGCTTGACCTTGCCCTGCAGCTTCTCCTTCCAGGCATGCTCGAAGGATCCCTGCTCCACGTCGGCGTCGCTAAAGCCAAGCGCCCAGAAGCGGTAGGGGATATGTGCTGCCGAAGCTCGGCTGCTGCTCTTGTTGGATTCCTTGCCGTTGTAACTTTTGACTGCCTCCTCAACGGCGAGTGTTGCGTCAAAATCATTCTTAATAGAGCCATTGGAGCAAAGCTCGTATACTGCATTGAGCTGCATGGCCAGGTGCTCGCGCTCGTCATTGATGATGTTACTGTAGGTGTAGAACGCCTTGCGGGCGCCAAACGGATGCATGATTTTGGCGGCGTCTTTGCCAGTCGTCTGAGTCTTATCGAGGCTTTTAAGGGCGCCTAGGATTTCTTCGCTCTCGATATGGGGGCAGATTACGGGTTGCTGTTTGGTGTAGTCCGGTGAGCCCTGGTCGATAAAGCGATTGAAGATCTGACGTTGGAGCATGAGCGAATAGGAGAGGTTTTGTCCACAATCTCCCATGGTCACAAAAGCGTAAAGACGAGCGTCATCGGTAATTAGCGCGTTGTCGGCCTTGGACGATACGCATTTGTTTTGAGCGTCGTAGTGCAGCGTGGTGACGGTGCCGCCGGCAATCAGGCGATCGGTTGTAACCGAGGGCGCCTCGGCTTCTACAAAGCGAATTGTCGGCACGCCGTTGCAGCTGTCTCTTATACACATCTGACGCTGCCGACGAACTCTAGGGTGTAGA
>UROO01000063.1 GCA_900549555.1 uncultured Collinsella sp.
TACACCCTAGAGTTCGTCGGCAGCGTCAGATGTGTATAAGAGACAGGCGTAGGCGAGCGACAGCTGCTCCATCTCCGGGGCGCATTTGTAGCTCAGTCCGGTGAGAGCCGTCACCTTATCGAGGCGATATCGAATCGTGTTCGGGTGCTGGCCAGTCTGCTTGGCGGTTTGCTCGATACGTCGGTCGTTCTCGATGAATGCGGCGAGCGTGGATTCCAGCTCACTGCCATGCTCGCTGTCGTGCTCGCGTATCGGCGAGAGGATCGCCTCCGAGAACGATCGCATCTCCGGGGTTTCCGCAAAAGGCATCACGGTTCTCAGGATGCCGAGCTGCGTATAGCGGACGGGACCCTCGGCTCGTTGACTAGATAGGCGCTGTGCGTAAATCGCCTGCGAGATCGCCTGCGCCACCGCCTCGTCTCCAAACAGAATATCGCTGATGCCGAGCCCTTCCGCTCCGCCATCGATACCGCTAGCCTCGATGAGCTCCGTGAGCGCCTGCACGATTCGCTCCACATCGAGCGTCTGCTCCGAGTCGCTTGTCGCTACGAATAGCAGACCTCCGTCATAGGGCGCCAGCATGTTCTGGCATCCGGCGAGGGTCGATTTTGCACAGAGACGTTCGATTTGCAAAAACGTACGCGGGTCGAGGGGCTCTGCAAACGATGCGAACAGGGCGACCGCTTCGTCCAGAAATGACGGGTTGAGGCTTCGGATGCGTCGGCAGATGGACTCGGGCGATACGTCTGTCCTCAGGGCATCGATCTCGCGCTGCGCGAAGTCGATGGACGCGAGTTGCTCGATATGCCGTTTGACCTCATAGATGACGCTGTCAAAGAACAGTGAGTCGTCGGTCGTGAGAAAGACCGGGTAGTGCCGCGCGTTGGCGTAGCGGATGGCTTGGTCGGGAATCGGAATGTGCAGGACATTTTTGATGATAAGACCGCTCGTTCCCTTGGCGACGAGGTATTTCACGGCTTCAGTGATGAGGTATGGGTCGTCCTTCGCATAGAGGAAGGTGCTGAGGACGATCTCGTCTGGGCTGAAGTTGACGCGCTGGTACTTGTTCTTGAGGCCGGGCATGAGTTCATAATCGAGAATCCCGACGCCAGAGACGGCGCGCGAGACGCCATCGCTGCCGGCGATTAGACGGACCGACCCCTCATATTCCCGTGAGAAGTCCGAGATGGTGTATAGCATCAACATCACCTTGTAAATCACTACAATAAGTACAGGTATAAATAGGATAATCGCACATCCGTATGCCTTTCATGCGAGAAATAGTTCAAATACCTGCTGATAGAACGAAAAATCAGACCGAGAATCGTTGTAGATTTCAATAAGAAATGATCCTTGGCGGCATCGTTACTAAACCGTACAGTGAAGCAACGTAAAGCTTTCGCTGAGAGGAGTGATGATGGGGCAGATGGTGGTGCTTTCGGCCGAGGAAGTTTCCAAGGTGCTGACAATCGAGGATGCAATCGCTGCTGTGGAGGAGGCATATCGCCAGAAGGCAACGGGCAAGGGTGTTGCGTGGCCGATGGTATATGAGCAGTTCGAACCCGGCGTGGCCGATATGGATATCCGCTCGGGCGAGTTGGCGGGAAGCGGCCTCTTCGGTCTCAAGCTCACGGCTTGGTTCTCTCAGAATCCTAAAAAGGGGCTGCCCGAGATCTTTGGCACCACGCTGCTGTGCGACAACGCGACGGGTGAGCCGTTGGCGCTGCTCAATGCCTCCGCCGTCACGGGACTTCGCACCGGTGCCGCCGCTGCGCTCGGTGCCAAATGGCTGGCTCGGGCGGATGCGTCCAAACTGCTTGTTGTGGGTGCCGGCCATATGAGCACCTACATGGTGGCGGGCGTGCTCGCCGCCTGTCCCAAGGTGGGCGAGGTCAAGGTATGGGAGCCGGTTTCCGATGCCGCGCCCGAGGCTCGCGTCGAGCGCATGCGAGACGAGGTCGCCCATATCTTGGGCGCCTGCGAGCATGCTCGCGAGGCATCCACTTATTCCATCGAGGCGACGGCCAACGGCCAAGGTGCCGCGGCAGAGGCCGACATCATCGTGACGATCACGCCGGCGACCAAGCCCATCATCCCCGATGCATGGGTGCGCCCCGGTACGCATATCTCCTGCGTCGGTGCCGACATGCCCGGCAAGCAGGAGCTCGCCTCGGCGCTTGTCGCCCGTGCCGCTGTTTACGTCGACGACCGCGAGCAATCGGTCGCGTCCGGTGAGCTGGAGATTCCGGTTGCCGAGGGTGCCATCACGCCCGAGGACATCAAAGCGGAGCTCGGCGAAGTCATCGCCGGCACGGCTACGGGGCGTTCGGATGACGAGCAGGTGACGGTGTTCGATACGTCGGGCATCGCCGTTCAGGACCTTTCGGCATCGAAAATCGCCTACGACCGCGCCGTCGAGGCGGGGCTGGGCACCGTGGTGGAGCTGTAAGAAAGTCAAGGAAAGGAAACGACAATGCAGATCAAGGATTTTGCCGTCGAGCAGTGGATGAACGAGTGGGAGACCAAGTGCACCTACAACGTTGCGGAGACGTGCGTCTACTCCCTCACGCTCGACCAGCTGTTCGAGCTTACGAACACCGACAAGAAGGCGTGGCTCGACAGCCTGTGCTCGCGCCGATTCACCTACGGAGACATCGAGGGGCAGCCCGGCTTCCTCGAGGGGGTCGCGCGTCTCTATAAGACGGTCGAGCCCGGGCATATCGTGCCCACGCACGGCGCGACCGGTGCCAACTCCCTGGTTATTTCCACGCTTGTCGAACCGGGTGATCATGTAGTCTCCGTCAAGCCCACCTACCAGCAGCTTTACTCGATTCCCGAGATGTGCGGTGCGAAGGTCGATATCCTTCAGCTCGATCGCAAGAACGGCTACCACGTCGACGTCGACGCGCTCGATGCCCTGGTGACCGACGATACCAAGCTCATCTGCATCAATAACCCGGACAACCCCACGGGCGCCCTGCTCGACACCGATACCCTCAAGGCGATTGTCGAGGTTGCGCGCAAACACGACGCGTGGCTGCTCTGCGACGAGGTCTATCGTCTGCTTACTCAGACGGATGAATACTGCGAGTCCGTGATCGACCTGTACGACAAGGCCGTCGTCACCGCATCCATGTCCAAGGTCTGGTCGTTTGCCGGCCTGCGTCTGGGCTGGGCGGTCACCAAGAGCCCGGAACTTCGTCGCGCGCTGCTCTCGCATCGCGACTACAACCTGATTTCCGCCGGCATATTCAGCGAGACGGTGGCGGAGCTGATTCTGGGCAACGCTTCCGTGATCCTTGAGCGCAGCCGTCGCATCGTCCGTCAGAACCTTGCTGTTCTGGAGAAGTGGGTCGAGAGCGAGCCGCACCTGTCGTTCGTCAAGCCCGAGGCGGGTACCACCGCGCTCGTGTATTACGACTACGACATCGACTCCAGGACGTTCTGCATCGACATGATTAAGAAGTCCGGCGCGCTCGTCACCCCGGGCGATTGCTTCGAGGAGCCCAAGAGCATGCGCATCGGCTATGCATACTCCGATAACACCGACGACCTGCAGAAGGGCCTGGATGCCATCTCCGCGTACATGCGTACGCTCGAGTAGAGGCTCGAGGTCGAAGTGATGGGGTCGATCGGTTTAGGACCGGTCGACCCCTATTTTCTCTCAAGGCTACCGAACACTTTTGTCATATTAGGTGCCCACGGGGTCGTATCGCTGCGACGCCGTGGGCATAATGGTGTGGAAGGTGCAAGTTACGCGAAATGGGAGGACACATGGCGCTGATTTATGTCGTTGAGGACGACGAGCCCATTCGTCGTGAGCTTGTCGACATCCTTGCCCGAGCTGGGTTTGAAATCGAGGCCTGCGAATCGTTTGAGCATGTCTCGCACGATATTCTCGCCGCCGCGCCCGACCTGGTGCTGCTCGACCTCACGCTCCCTGTCAAAGACGGCCAGCACATCTGCCATGAGGTCCGTCGCGAATCCGAGGTTCCCATCATCGTTCTCACGTCGCGCACGACCGAGATCGACGAGGTCATGGCCATGACACTCGGCGCGGACGACTTTGTTCCCAAGCCCTACAGCGCGCGCGTGCTCGTGGCGCGCATCAACGCACTGCTGCGTCGCACCGCGGCGGCAGGCGAGCGCAGCACACTTGTCCACAAGGGGCTGGAGCTCGACCTCGCACGATCAATGGTCACCAACACGCAAACCGGCGCTAGCACCGAGCTCACCAAAAACGAGCTGCGTATCCTCTCGCTGCTTCTGAGTCGCGCGGGCAAGATCGTTTCGCGCTCGGCCATCATGCAGGACCTGTGGGACTCCGACGCCTTCGTGGACGACAATACGCTTACCGTCAACATCAACCGCCTGCGCACCACGCTCGAAAAAATCGGCATCAAGGGGTATTTGACAACGCACCGCGGCCAGGGCTATTCGGTCTAGGGGCCGGCTATGTCGTTTGGCAAGTTCTTTAAAGATGCGCTGCTTCCCGTCGTCGTGTGGACGTGCGGCGTGCTGCTGAGCTGCTTTGTGCTGACGGTCGCCGGTGCACCCGTCTCTATCGTGGTCGTGGCGGTCGGCGTGTCCTTTATCTTCGGCATGCTCGGCATCGTGATCGAGTATGCGCGTCGCCGTCGTTTTCTGCGCCAGCTGGAGCGTGCGGCAGAGGAGCTCGAGAGTCCCGCATGGGTGCAGGAGATGGTGCAATGCCCGACCTATGCCGAAGGCGAGCTCGAATACGAGGTCTTGCGCCGGGTGGGCAAAGCTGCCTGCGACGAGGTTGCCGAAGGCCGGCGTCAGACCGATGACTATCGCGACTATATCGAGAGCTGGGTTCACGAGGCCAAGCTGCCCCTGGCGGCGGCTCACCTGATTTTGGAAAACCTGGATGGCAGCGAAGACGACCTGTCGCGTGTGGATGACCTGGGTCGCGAGCTTGCCCGCGTGGAGCGCTATATCGACCAGGCGCTCTACTATGCGCGCTCGGAGGTTGTGGAGCGCGATTACCTGATTCGCCGCTGGGATCTCAAGGCCCTGGTGACGGGTGCGATTAAAGCCAACGCGCGCGAGCTCATTGCGGCGCACGTGGCCCCGGTGTGCGAGAACCTCGACTTCGAGGTCTTTACCGACGAGAAGTGGCTTGAGTTCATTCTGGGCCAGCTCATTCAGAACAGCATTAAATATGCGCGCGAGGACGGCGCGAAGATCGTGTTTTCGGGAGCGTTGCTGGACGAGGGCCTGGCGAGCGAACGCATCGAGCTCACCGTCGCGGACAACGGTTGCGGCGTGAGCGCGGCCGACCTGCCGCGCGTGTTCGAGAAGGGTTTTACCGGCGATAACGGACGAACCACCAAGCGCGCAACGGGCATCGGCCTCTACCTGGTGGCGCGCCTGTGCTCCAAGATGGGCATCGACGTCACCGCAGCATCCGACTCCGGCGAAGGATTTGTCGTCACGTTTGCCTTCTCAACCAACAAGTTCCAATACTTTGAGTAGTCGGGCCGTCTTGCGGTGCGGACGGCTATGTTCCCGAACGTGAACACAGCTATGGGACTCAAATGAATCCCCCATAACGAAAACGTGCCATAAAAAACGTGCCGCCCCAACCAGGGCGGCACGCTATTTTTCCATCAGCCAATTCGTTGAAGTAAGGCTGCGAAGGCCGCGAGGCCGGGAGGGGTTTCCTAAGGGCACATCCCGCAGCCGCGAAGCGGCGAGGACGTGCCCGTGGAAACCCCGCAGGCCCCGCGGCCGGTGGGAGCAACGCTACTTTACGACCAAGATGTCGCAGTCGGTGTTGCGTAGCAGGAACGTCGAAATCGAACCCAGGAGCGCGTACTTGATCGAGGACAGGCCGCGTGCGCCGCAGAGCACCAGGTCGGGCTTGACCACGTCGAGCATCTCGTCTTTGAGCGTCTCGCGAATACGGCCGGCGCGAATCATGACCTCGACCTCGGGAATGTCGGGATTGGCCTTGGCCTCTTCGAGCTGCTTGGCGATGGAGTTCTTAAATGCCTCCTCCAGTCCGTTGACCAGATCGACCGGATAGGAACCAGCGCTCTCGAGTGCCGTGGAATCGATAACGTGGCCGATAATCAGCTTGGCGCCGTTGTTCGCGGCGACCTTGATGGCGCGTGCGAGCACAAAATCCTGCTGCTCAGTACCGTCGAGTGAAACAAATACCTTGGTGTAGCCCTCGTTCATGGTTTCCTCCTTGGTCTATCGCACGGGCGTGGGGCTCGTGCATCGGGCGGGCGCGGATGCGTGGCCGCCGGACACTTTATCTTGTTGCAGTTATACCCAAGGATTTGGGTTTGACCGCTCGCAATTCTGTGAACGGGCGAGTTTTTTGGTAAGGGTAGGCGCAGGCGCGCCGCCAACGGTTGATAATGGGACATCGCCCGCACCGTCCGCAGAACAATATCGGCGGGTGTCTAACGAGGGGGTCCCTTTGGATATCATTGAGCTTCTAAAATCTGCCTTCATGGGCCTGGTCGAGGGCATCACCGAATGGCTGCCTGTTTCGTCGACCGGTCACATGATCTTGGTGGACGAGTTCGTCAAGATGAACGTGAGCGAGACGTTCTGGAATATGTTTCTGGTCGTGATTCAGCTTGGCGCCATTTTGGCCGTCTGCGTTTTGTTCTTCTACGACCTCAACCCGTTTTCTCCCAGCAAGGGCAAGGAGGGCCGTCGCGACACCTGGGTGCTATGGGGCAAGATTGTGCTCGGCTGCATTCCCGCCGCGGCGATCGGTCTGCCGCTCAACGACTGGATGGAGGAGCATTTCTACAATGCTCCCGTCGTGGCGCTGGCGCTCATTGTGTACGGCGTGCTGTTTATCGTGATCGAGAACTGGCGCGCGAACAAGCGCGACCAGGCTGCTCTTGCCGGTTCGTTTGGTTCGCGTGCCGTGGTGGTGGGCGGACGCCCCGCCGGTGCGCATTTTGCCGCGCCCGCTGCGGCTGCCGCTTCAGACGATGACGATAACCTTGACTTTGGCTCCATCACTACGCTCGAGGATCTGAGCTGGAAGACCGCGCTGGGTATCGGTTGCTTCCAGGTGCTTTCGCTGATTCCGGGCACATCGCGCTCCGGCTCCACCATCATCGGCGGCCTGCTACTGGGCTGCACGCGCTCGGTGGCGTCTAAGTTCACGTTCTTCCTAGCCATTCCCGTCATGTTTGGTGCGAGTGCGCTCAAGCTGGTCAAGTACTTTATTAAGGGCGGCACGTTCGGCACCAACGAAATCGCCATCCTGGGCGTGGGCTGCGTCGTCGCCTTTGTGGTGTCGCTCATTGCCATCAAGTGGCTTATGGGCTTCGTGCGCCGTCACGACTTTAAGTGCTTCGGCGTCTACCGCATCATCCTGGGCATCGTGGTGCTCGCGTACTTCTTTGTCCTGGAGCCTATGCTCGGCCTGTAACTTGGTTGACGCTGCGCGGCGGCCAGGGCGACAACTTGTTATTCAAAGAGGGTGGCATGACCAAAAGGTCTATGCCGCCCTCTTTTCATGCCAATTTGTTCGCCCTGGCCGCCGCTCGCTGCTGCTGCCATGACATCGGCGGTTTCGTGATTGTCAATAGATTGGTGCAAAGCAACCTGACCCCAATGCACCAAATTCGCTGGGGCGGGCCTGACGGTGGCGCACGGAGTCGTGGTGTGATTTGCGTCGGTGTCCGCGCGGCTCGGTATACTGGTACGGCTCAAACTATGGCGCCGCCCGCAGGCGCGCCGTCCGTCAGATGAGGAGTCGCCCATGACCCAGCCCCTGCCCTGGGAAAAGAACGCCGCGGTACCCGTACCGCCCGCGCCGGAACCCGTGCCGCTCGATGCATACACCGCCCCCGCTGCGCCGGAGCCCGAGCTCGTTCCGCTCGACATCTACGACGCTCCCGCGCCGGCGCCCAAGCCCGCCAAACCGCTCGTCGACATCGACAGCCTTAATCCCGCCCAGCGCGAGGCGGTCCTGTCCACCGAGGGCCCGTTGCTGGTGCTCGCCGGCGCCGGCTCGGGCAAGACCCGCGTCTTGACCTTCCGCATCGCACATATGCTCGGCGACCTGGGTGTTAAGCCTTGGCAGGTTCTTGCCATTACGTTTACCAACAAGGCCGCGGCAGAGATGCGCGAGCGTCTGGCGGCACTCATTCCCAGCGGCACCCGTGGCATGTGGGTGTGTACCTTCCATGCTATGTGCGTGCGCATGCTGCGCGAGGACGCCGACCTGTTGGGCTACACCGGCCAGTTCACCATCTACGATGACGATGACTCAAAGCGCATGGTGCGCGACATTATGCAGGCGCTCGGCATCGAGCAAAAGCAGTTCCCCATCAACATGATCCGCAGCAAGATTAGCTCGGCCAAAAACGCCATGATCGGCCCCGAGGACATGCTCAAGAGTGCCGATAGCCCCAACGACAAAAAGGCCGCGCAGGTCTACCTAGAGCTGGAGCGCCGCCTGCGCGCCGCCAATGCGATGGACTTTGACGACCTGCTCGTGCGCGCGCTCGAGCTGCTGCGCACCCGTCCCGAGGTGCTCGATAAGTACCAAGAGCGCTTCCGCTACATTAGCGTCGACGAGTATCAGGACACCAACCACGTCCAGTACGAGATCGCCAACCTGCTGGCCGCCAAGTACCAAAACCTCATGGTCGTGGGCGACGACGACCAGTCCATTTACAGCTGGCGTGGCGCCGACATCACCAATATCCTGGACTTTGAGAAGGATTTTAAAAACTGCAAGACCGTCAAGCTGGAGCAGAACTATCGTTCCACGGGTCATATCCTGAACGCCGCCAACGCCGTGGTACGCCACAACTCGCAGCGCAAGGACAAGCGCCTGTTTACGGCCGAGGGCGATGGCGAGAAGATCCAGGCCTTCCAGGCGAGCGACGAGCGCGACGAGGGCCGCTGGATTGCCGGCGAGATCGAGAAGCTGCATGCCAAAGGCACGAGCTACGACGACATTGCCGTGTTCTATCGCACCAACGCCCAGTCGCGTATCCTCGAAGATATGTTCCTGCGCGCGGGCGTGCCCTACAAGATCGTGGGCGGCACGCGATTCTTCGACCGTGCCGAGATCCGTGATGTCATGGCCTACCTCAAGATGATCGTGAACCCGGCCGACGAGATGAGCGTCAAGCGCGTCATCAACACACCGCGCCGTGGCATCGGCTCCACCTCGATCCAAAAAATCGAGCAGCTGGCGCGCGACAACCGTTGCTCGTTCTTCCAGGCTTGCGAGATCGCGTGCGCCGAAACCGGCATGTTTAGCGCCAAGGTCCGCAATGGCCTGTCAAGCTTTGTGTCGCTGGTGCGCGAGGGCCGCCGCATGGACGGCGAGCTCAAGGACGTCGTCGAGATGATCGTCGATAAGACGGGTCTGCTGCAGGCGTTTCGTGCCGAGGGCACCATGGAATCCGAGAGCCGTGCCGAGAACATCCAGGAATTCCTGGGCGTCGCCGCCGAATTTGAAGAGACGCACGAGGATATCGAGGGTACGCTCGAGAGTTTGGAAGAGCTGCGCGCAGCCGGTGTTGCCGACGTGCCTGCCGGCGCCGAGCCCGAGCCCGTCGTGGTGAGCGCGCCCGCGCCCGAACCGGGGCCGTCCGCCCCGGCATCCTCGTTTGAGGCGCTCGTCGGCGCCCGTGACGCCGCGGGCTCTAATCCGCTTGATAGCTTGGCCTCTCCGGCGCTGTCTCCGCAGGATGCCCTGGCCGCTGCCATCGCGGGCAACGCGTATGCCGCGCCGACGGAGATGCCGGCGGGTGCCGTGCATGCCGACGAGATCGAGCGCACCTACGGTCCGCTCACCTGTAAGGCGCTGCCGGCACTCATGGAGTGGCTGGCCCTGCGCTCCGACTTGGATTCTCTGGCCGGCGAGACGCATGCCATCACCATGATGACCATCCACTCCGCCAAGGGCCTGGAGTTCCCGGCGGTGTTCGTAGCCGGCATGGAGGAGGGCATCTTCCCGCACGTGCACGACTTTGGCGGCAGCGATGACCCGGGCAAGCTCGAGGAGGAGCGTCGCCTGGCCTACGTTGCCATCACGCGCGCCCGCAAGCGCCTGTTCCTGACCTATGCGGCCACGCGTCGCACCTACGGCTCGACCTCTGCCAACCCACGCTCGCGCTTTCTCAATGAGATTCCGTTTGAGGATATCGAGTTTAGCGGTATCGGTTCTGCCGGTTTTGAAGGCACGGGCTGGGAGAAGCGCGGCGACCGTCACGGCACCTTTGGCTCGGGCATGGGTTCGGATATGTATGGCGGCAAGGTGTTTGGCTCGCATACGCGCTCGACCGGCGGTTCCGGTTCGCGCGGTGGATCGAGCTTTGACGATTTCTTTGGCGGCAGCAGCTACGGGACCGAGCGCCATCGTGGGGTCTCGCCCGACGCCGGCCGTGTTGCCTCGACCTTTGGCTCGGGCGCGCCGCGAGCCAAAAAGCCGTCGTCCAAGGTGTCCCCGACGGTGGAGCGCAAGGTCGATCGTGCCAGCGCATCGCAAGACTTTGCCGCGGGCGATACCGTGAGCCACAAGACCTTTGGCACGGGTACCGTGATCTCGGTCGCCGGAGACATGATCGAGGTCCAGTTCGAAAAGACCGGCCAGACCAAAAAGCTAATGAAGGGCTTCGCGCCGATCGTCAAGCTGTCGTGATCCTGGCGGACCTGGGCGGGCGTATAGGGCAACATCGCCTGCTCGGGCAGTCCTGCGCAAGACGGAGGCCACATTAAGTGGCCTCC
>UROO01000064.1 GCA_900549555.1 uncultured Collinsella sp.
ATCTACACCCTAGAGTTCGTCGGCAGCGTCAGATGTGTATAAGAGACAGTTTTAGTAGGGGGCCGAGTGCCAGAACGGGACCGCCCTTGGACATGGAGAGAATGGTCGGCAAAAAGGTCCATGCGGACAGGAGCAGTCCAAGCGCGATACCCCCGGCGAATCGCAGAGCCCGATCGAACATGAGCTTCCAGCTAAATCCTTCTTCTGTAACATAATCGACAAATTCGACCAATACGAAGATGCAGAGGAACAGGATGCTGATGTAGGCCGTATACCAGCAGAACATGACATTGAGCGCCGTTGCGATGACGAGGCGGATCATGCGCTGCTTGCGGATGAGCTCGTAGCATCCATAGGCGCAGATGGGCAGCAGGATGAGGCAATCGATCCAGAGCGGGTTGCGCAGGTTGCTGATGGTCCAGCTGCAAAATGTGAACGAGAGGGAAAGCAGGAATGCTGCGGGCTTGGATAGTCCGAAGCGCTTTTGTACATACCAGGCGCTGCTGATGTAGATACAGCCGAGCTTGAGCGCGGTGATAACAAACACAAAGAGCGTCAGCTTGTCTTGAGGAAACAGTACGCAGAGCAGGTTAAAGGGGCTGGCGAGATAGTAGCTATAGAGCCCCCACGTGTTCATGCCCAGTCCCTGAGAAAAGGAGTAGCGAAGATTCTCCTCGCCCAAAAGGACGCGCCGGAACCAAGCAAAGAAGTCGATGTACTGGTACTTGAGGTCGCTAGCGAGAAACGAGTTGTCGCCAAAGGGGTAGACGTGCCCCGCCGCTGCAAGTGCGACAAAGAGCGCGACGGTAAACGCAAAGCAGGCAGCATAGAATGCTACATTCTTGAACGTGCATTTATTGGACCGTGTCATCAGATTCCTCGTTGGATTCTCGAATGATATAGATGGGACGTCGTTTGGTTTCCAAGTAGGTTTTTGCCAAGTATTCACCGATGATTCCTAAGCACAGAAGCTGCATGCCGCCAAACAGCGTTATGAGGCAGGCGAGCGACGGCCATCCGCCGACGGGGTCACCCCAAACGAGTGTTTTGACCAGGATGACGACGAATCCCAGAATGGCGATGAGGCAGAAAACGATACCCGTGAGAGCGGCGAGGGAGAGCGGCGCCGTGGAAAACGCGACGATGCCGTCGATGGAGTAGATGAGCAGCGACCAAAAGCTCCACTTGGTCTCGCCGGCCACGCGGTTGACGTTTACGTAGGGGAGCCATTTAGTCTTGAAGCCGACCCAGCCGTAAATGCCCTTGGAGAATCGGTTATATTCGCCCATGGAGACGATGGCGTTAACCATGGGGCGCTTCATGAGCCTAAAGTCGCGTGCGCCGTCGACGATGTCCGCATTGGAAATGCGGTTGATGATCTTGTAGAACATGCGGGCGAAGAACGACCTGATTGGAGGCTCGCCTTTGCGGGTGGTCCTGCGCGTAGCGACGTTGTCGTAGTCTTCGGTTTGCAAGATTTCGTACATCTGCGGCAGCAGCGAGGGCGGGTCCTGCATGTCGGCGTCCATGGTGGCGACATAGTCACCCTTTGCATGTTGGAGTCCGGCAAACAGTGCTGCCTCTTTTCCAAAGTTGCGCGAGAAAGAGTGCCATCGGATGGCATATGGATGTGCCGCCGCGGCTTCTGCTTTCATGACGGAAAGCGTTTTGTCTGCCGAGCCATCGTCGATGAGGACGGCTTCAAAGGAGATGCAGGGGTCTTGCTGGGTCATGATGCGAACGACGCCATCGAGTTCTTTAAGAAAGATCGGAAGCGATTCCTGCTCGTTGTAGCACGGCACGACAATGGAAATGAGTGGCATGGTGGTTTACCTCTCGCTTGGATTGGAAGTAGGGTGGCCGGGCTGGTCGTCGTAGGCGTATTTGCTGTACACGTTGACCTCCCACTGCTTTTTTTCGACCTTTGCTACAGAATCCAGGATGAATCCGGTTGCAAGGCTCAGGCTGCACAGGAACATAAACGACGCGGCGAGTATGGCGGTGAGGAAGCGCGGAACGAGGCCGGTATGGAAATACTCGACAACTATGGGCATGCCCAGGGCGAGGCCGATCACCGCAAACAGAAGCGCGACGAGGCTGAAGAACTTCAGCGGGCGGTAGTCCTTGAACAGCGTGCCGATCATCGCAACGACTTTAATGCCGTCGCTCACGGTATTGAGCTTGGACTCGGAGCCTTCCGGACGGTCGCGGTACTCGATGGGCACATCTTTGATGCGCCAGCGGTGGTCGACGGCGTGAATCGAGAGCTCGGTTTCGATCTGGAAGCCCTCGGAAAGCACAGGGAAGGTTTTAACAAACGGGCGGCTCATGGCGCGGTAGCCGGTCATGACGTCATCGAAGCTGTAGCCATAGATCCACTTGATCATGGCGCGGACCAGATTGTTGCCAAAGCCATGGAAGGCGCGCTTGTTCTCCTCGGAGTAGGTGCCGTTGGAAAGGCGGTCGCCTACGGTCATGTCGGCCGTGCCGTTAAGGATGGGCTCGCAGAGGGCTTTGGCCGCCTCGGCGGGGTAGGTGTCGTCTCCGTCTACCATCAGGTAGCAATCGGCGTCGATATCGCGAAACATCTGGCGGCACACGTTGCCCTTTCCCTGGCGGGGCTCAAAGCGGACCGTGGCGCCGTGCTCGGTAGCGATGCGTGAGGTATCGTCCGATGAGTTGTTGTCATAGACATAGACCGTCGCTTGCGGAAGCTCGCGGTGAAAGTCGTCGATGACCTTACCAATCGTGAGCGCTTCGTTGTAGCAAGGGATGATGACGGCGATGGATTCAGAATTCACTCAATGCTCCTTATATATTCAATCCTTGAAAGTATAGCCGTTTGGGCTTGGCATCCTAAGATGTGGGTTAGTTCTCCAGTTTTGTTGCGCGTATCGTTTGCATGGCCGTCGGGTCTATACTGTTCGTTTGTCAACGATTACGAGTAAAGGAGTTGCATCCGTGTCGGATCAGACAAAGCAACAAGAAACTCGCAGTCTGCCTGCGACGTTTGCTAAGAACGAATTTGAGAAGGATGCGTTTATCCTTCGTCAGCTGGTTACCAAGGATTTTAAGATCAAGTATCGCCGTAGCGTTCTGGGTGTCGCATGGTCGGTGCTCAACCCGTTGCTGATGATGATCGTCATGGCCATCGTGTTCTCGACGATTTTTGGCCAGGGCCGCAATGGCTCAATGACGCCCGAGATGTACCCGCTGTACTTGATCGTGGGTAACATTACCTTTGCCGTCATGTCCGAGTCTACGAACCAGGCCCTGACGTCTATCGTGGGCGCTGCCCCGCTGCTCAAGAAGGTTAAGGTGCACCGCTGGGTCTTCCCGGTGCAGAAGGTGCTCTTCTCGCTGGTCAACTTTGCCTTCTCGCTGGTCGCCGTCGCCATTGTCATGCTGTGGTTCCGCGTTATGCCTTCTTGGCACCTCATTCTGCTGCCGGTTTGCCTGCTGCTGCTTATGTGCTTCTGCATGGGCCTGGGCATGATGCTCTCTGCTCTTACGGTCTTTTTCCGCGACGTTATGCATCTATGGAGCGTCGTCATTACGGCGTGGACTTACATTACGCCCATCTTCTGGACGACTGACTATATTGCGCAAATGCCGCATCTCGTGCGTATCTTGATGTATGCGAACCCCATGTTCAACTACCTGCAGTTTATGCGCGATATCTTTCTGTTCCAGACTACGCCCTCGCTCATGACGTTTGGTATGTGCGTTGCCTGGGCGGTTCTTGCGCTTATTATTGGCTATACCGTGTTCCATAAGTCCGAGCGCAAATTTATCCTCTACATCTAAGGAGTGCTGTGATGACTGAATCTGTTGTTGATTACAGCGAGCAGCCTCTGGCTGTCGAGGTCGACGACGTCACCATGATTTTTAATATGGCGTCCGAGTCGCTGACCAATCTCAAGGAGTACTTCATCAAGCTCGCCAAGCACGAGTTGTTCTTTGAGGAGTTTAGGGCGCTTAAGCACATCTCGTTCGAGATTCATCGCGGCGAGGTCGTGGGTCTGGTCGGCACCAATGGTTCCGGTAAGTCTACGATGCTCAAGATTATCGCTGGCGTGCTTGAGCCTAGCGAGGGCAGCGTTAAGGTGCACGGTAACATCGCGCCGCTGATTGAGCTTGGTGCCGGCTTTGACCCCGAGCTGACCGCCCGCGAGAACATCTATCTGAACGGCGCCCTGCTCGGCTATACCAAGGAGTTCATCGACGCCAACTTTGACGGCATTATTGAGTTTGCCGAGCTGCAGAACTTTGTCGATATGCCGCTTAAGAACTTCTCCTCGGGCATGGTGGCACGTATCGCCTTTGCAATCGCGACGATTACCGAGCCCGATATTCTGATCGTTGACGAGACGCTGTCCGTCGGTGACGTGTTCTTCCAGCAGAAGTGTGAGGACCGTATTCAGCACTTTATCCAGAGCGGCGACGTGACGGTTCTGTTCGTTTCGCACTCCATGGAGCAGGTTGAGCGTATTTGTCAGCGTGCCGTTTGGATTGAGAAGGGTGACCTTCGCATGGACGGTCCGGTTGATGAGGTCTGCAAGGCGTACCGCGAGCAGTTCAACTAGGTTATAATTACTTGCGCCTGACAGGCTTGCGCTTGCTTGGGCGTGCGGTTATTTGCTCCATTAGCTCAGTTGGATAGAGCAGGGGACTTCTAATCCCAAGGTCGACGGTTCGAATCCGCCATGGAGCACCATCGTTTATTAAGCCCGGACCCCTTGGTGGTCTGGGCTTTTTTCATATGCCGGTGTTTGTTATTCTTGCCGGGTATACGTTCAGGCCAAAGCCGTGGCGTGAGCTGCTGAGCCAGTCTGGCGATCTTTGCGATCCATGCGGTCGATTGGTTTATTATTTGGCAGACCATGCCTCTGCTTATGACACTGCCGGCATCGTGGCTCTTCGCATCGATTGTGCGCTGTGCCTGCGATATTGGATTGGCGTACGTGATTAAGAAGGCGTAACGACAGTGGGGAGGACCAACTTGGTCCTCCCCACTGTTATTTATTCAGTAGTGTTGCGGTCTTACTTTTCGAGTCGTTCCCTCAGCAGCTCCAGCGCATGCGCATAGCCCTGCAGGCCCTCGCCGGTGATGGTGGCAAAGCACGCTAGGCGCGCATAGCTCACCTGGCGGAAGTCTTCGCGCGTCTCGACGGCGCTGATGTGGACCTCAACGGCGGGGATGGCGACGGCTTTGAGCGCGTCCAGGATGGCTACGCTGGTGTGCGTGTAGGCCGCCGGGTTGATGACGATGCCGTCGACCTTGCCGTAGGCCTCCTGGATCTTGTCGACGATGCTGCCCTCGTGGTTGGACTGGAAGACCTCGACCTCGTCAAAACCCTGTGAGGCACCTGCCTCCTGGCAGATCTGGACCAGGTGGTCGTAGTTGTCGCTGCCGTAGATGCCCGGCTCGCGAATGCCGAGCATGTTGAGGTTGGGACCGTTGATGACGAGTGCTTTCATGGTTGTTTCCTTTGCAGTTGGTCGATTTGGCGAGGCGGAATGAAAAACCACCACAAAGGTGCCTGTCCCCTTTGTGGTGGTTTTTGTTAGAGAGCGGGTGGGAGGGTGTCGAGGACGGCGCGGGCGGTGTTGGCGGCGCAGTCGCGTGAGTCGATGATGTAGTCGGCCCAGGCGCGGTAGCGCGGCATGCGCTGCTCGGCGAGCTTGTCGATGCCATCGCGGGCGGTGATGGGGCGTCCTTTATGGGCGAGTTCGTCGAGCTTGCGGTTGAGCATCACGATCTGGCTGTTCTGGTGCAGCAGCGGGTAGTTCTCGTCGCGTGTGACCACGCCGCCGCCCGTGGAAAGCACCAGGCCGCTGCGCTTGGAGATGTCGGCCAGCTCCGCCGTCTCCTGCTCGCGGAAGGCTGCCTCGCCGCGCTCGACGATATAGTCGGCGCAGGGCATCCCCAGGCGCTCCTCAAGCGCGGCGTCCAAGTCGATGTGCTCGCGATCCGTGAGCTGGGCGATCTGCTCGCCCACACGGGTCTTGCCCGAACCCGGCATTCCGATCAGCGCGATATTCTGCTCGCGGTGGGACAGCCGCTCCGTCACATCCAGGATGCGCTCGCGCGGGGTGGCTTGGCCGGTGTAGCGCTCGACAGCTTGTGCCGCCTGGGCAACAAGCATGAGCAGGCCGCCGATGCAGGGGATGCCGCGGCGCTCGGCCTCGAGCATCAGACCCGTACGGGCGGGGTTGTAGACAATGTCGATGACGCCCTCGAGCGCATCGAGCCCTTCGAGCGTGCAGGGGGCATCGGGGCAGTGGGGGAACATACCGGCGGGCGTGCAGTTTACGAGCAGCGCGGCATCGGATTGCTGCGCGATGTTGTCGTAATTGACCTCGCTCGTGCGACCCACGGGTACGACGATGGCATCAAGGTCGCCGAGCACCATGCTGGCCGTGGTGCCTGCGCCGCCGGTGGCGCCGAGCACGAGGACCTTCTTACCGGCAACCTCTACGCCCAACTCCTCGACCAGACACTGAAAACCAAAGTAGTCGGTGTTGTCGCCGCGCAGGCGGCCGTCGGGCAGGCGCGTGATGGTGTTGACGTTGCCCATGCGCTCGGCCAGCGGGCTCAGCTCGTCCAGGTATTCCATGACGGCGCGCTTGTAGGGGATGGTCACGTTGGTGCCCTCCCATTCGTCACCCGTCATAAAGGTCTCGAGGTCCTCGGGCTCGCGCTCAAATCGCACGTACTCCAGGCCTGCGAGCTCCTTGTAGATGGTCGGGGTGTAGCTGTGGCCCAGCACGCGGCCCAGCACGCCGTAGGGGCGGGTTGCGGCGGTATCGGTCATCTAGAGCACCTCCGTATAGCTGCCAAAGTAGGTGAAGCTCTCGCACACGTCGTCGATTGAGTCGAGCAAGTCGTCGAGGGCCTTGCTGCCAAAGGGGCAGTCCAGGTCAAAGTAGAACATAAACTCAAAGTCGTGCCCGGGGATGGGGCGGCTCTCGAGTTTGATGAGGTTGATGTTGAGCGCGTAGAATCGCTCGAGCACGCGGTAGAGGGCGCCCGGCTCATTGGCCGTGGTGATCATGAGCGAGGTGCGGTTGGCACCGGGGTAGACGCGCGGCTCGCGGCTGATGACGACAAAGCGCGTGTAGTTGTTGTCCGAGTCCTGGATGTTGGGCTTCAGCACCTCCAAGCCGTAGAGCGCCGCACAGCTGCGCGAGGCGATGGCGGCGACGTCGGTGCGCTCGGAGTTGGCGACCATCTCGGCCGACATGGCGGTGTTGGGGTACTTGGTGGCATGCAGGCCGTGGCCCTCGATAAAGCCGGCGCACTGGGCAATGGCTTGGCCGTGGCTGTAGACCTCGCGCACGTCGGCGAGCTTGGTGCCGGGTTTGACGAGCAGGTTGTGATCGATCTTGAGGCGCAGCGAGCGCACGATATGGAAGTCGAACTGTGCGAGCAGGTCGTAGACGGCGTTGACCGAGCCGGCGGTGGAGTTTTCGATTGGCAACACGCCAAACTCGCAGAAGCCGTCGCGCACGGCGCGCATGACGCCCTCGAAGGTATCAAAGAAGGCAATATCGGGCACGTCGAAGAGCTTGCATGCGGCGATCTGGCTGTAGGCGCCCTCAACGCCCTGGCAGGCGACGGTGGCCGTTTGGGGGAAGGGTGTGTCAAAGGCTGCGGCCGTGGCGCGGGCTTTTTGCGACACCGTGGTGCCCTTGAGCTCATTGATGTAGCGCTGCTGCTCGGCCTTGCTCATGCTCATGAGAAGGCGGAACAGGGTGATGGTCTGGGCCTCGTAGCGCTCGGGCGCGCGGCTGGCGAGGTTGTTGAGCTTGGAGCGCTCGCGGGCGGGGTCGAAGACGGCCTTGCCCATCTCGATCTTGGATTTGGCGACTTCGGTGGCAATGTCCATGCGCTCGACAAAGTTGTCGAGCAGTGTGGTGTCGATGCCATCGATGGCCTGGCGAATATCGGCAAGGTCCATGGAGACCCCTTTCACGTGTTGGTGATTTTTCTGGGACGGGGATTAAAAAATCATTGTGTACCTAATGATTTTTTAATCCCCGTCCCAGAAAAATCACTGGGTGGATGTGGGGGCCGGAGTTGGCCCCCCGGAGATTTTTAGAGCTGGGCTGCGTTCTCGAGGAGGGCGTCCCAAATCGCGAGAGCGGCGGCTGCCTCGGCTACGGGGACGGCGCGCGGGACGATGCAGGGATCGTGACGGCCGTGGACCGAGAGCTCAGCGTTTTCCATGGCGTCCATGTCCACGGTCTGCTGCTCGCGACCGATAGAGGGCGTCGGCTTCACGGCCATACGCCACATGACGGGTGCGCCGGTGGAGATGCCGCCCAGGATGCCGCCGGCGTTATTGGACTCGACTGCAATCTCGCCGGTCTCGGCATCTACGCGGTATGGATCGTTGTTCTCGCTGCCGCGCATGGCTGCCACCGCAAAGCCCATGCCAAACTCCACGCCCTTTACGGCGGGAATACCAAAGGCGATCTGCGCGATGCGGTTTTCGATGCCATCGAACATGGGGTCACCGATGCCCGCGGGAAGCCCGTAGATGCCGCACTCCACAATGCCGCCGATGCTGTCGAGTTCGTCGCGCGCGGCCAGAATTTCCTCGCGCATGCGACCGGCAGCGGCTGCGTCGATGCAGGGCAGGTCGTTCGTAAGGATCGCCTTGCGATCGGCCTCGCGATAGACCATGTCGTCCATGGGCAGGTCGGAGATGCCACCGATCTGCGCGACGTGCGCCATGACCTTGATGCCACGGGCCTCGAGCGCCTGCAGTGCGATGCCGCCGGCGATGCATAGGGGGGCCGTCAGACGGCCGGAGAAGTGCCCGCCGCCGGCGACGTCGTGCATGTTGTGGTACTTCACGCGCGCCGGAAAGTCTGCGTGCCCGGGGCGTGGTTTGCGGCGCAGCTCGGAATAGTCCTTGGAGCGCGTGTTGGTGTTCTCGATAATTGCTGCGATGGGTGCGCCGGTGGTGTGCCCATCGACCACACCGGCAATGATATGCGCGGCGTCGGCCTCGCGGCGCTTGGTCGCAGTCTCGTCGCGACCGGGGGCACGACGGTCCAAAAAGGCCTGCAGCTGCTTCTGGTCAACGGCGATACCCGCGGGGATGCCGTCGAGCGAGCAGCCGATAGCAGGGGAGTGCGACTGACCGAAGATGCTTAGATGCAAAACGTTACCAAAGGTCGAGGACATGCTATTCCTCCTCGAGCGTGACCTTGCCGCCCAGTAGGCGGTAGTGGTCAAAGAAATCGGGATAGGACTTGTTGACGGCCTCGGCACCGTGGATCACGACCTCGCCGGTAGCACGGCTCGCGGCGATAGCGGCCATCATGGCGATGCGGTGGTCGTTGTGCGAATCGACTTCGCCGCCGGTAAAGGCGTCAACGCCCTTGATGATGAGGTCGTCACCGGCAATGCGTACCTGCGCGCCCAGTGCGGTGAGCTCGCGGGTGGTAGTGGCTAGACGGTCGGATTCCTTGATGCGCAGGCGGGCGCAATCGCGGATGAACGTGCGGCCTTGCGCCAGCGATGCCACGGCCGAGATAACGGGCACCAGGTCGGGGATGTCGTGCGCGCTCATCTCAAAGCCGGCGAGCTTGTCGGACTGCACGGTGGCGGCGTTGGTGGAGCGGACGATGCGGGCGCCAAAGCGCGAGAGCGCGGCAAGTACGTTGCGATCACCCTGGGCCGAGCTAAGCGACACACCCTCGACGGTGATGGGATCGGAGCCGATGGCGCCGGCGCACAGCCAAAAGGCGGCGTTGGACCAGTCGCCCTCGACAGCCACGTTGCCAGGCGTGCGGTACGAGCCACTGCTTACGCGAAAGTTCGTGATTTCGGGTTGGCCGTCCTTGGCGGGGATGCGCTCGACGTTGACCTCGACGCCGAAGGCCTTCATGGCCTGGATGGTCAGGTTGATATAGGGGCGGCTCTCGATTAGGCCGGTCACCTGCACACAGGAGGGCTGGGCCAGAAGCGGGGCTGCCAGCAGCAGGCCGGAGATGTACTGCGAGCTCACGTTGCCCGGCAGGATAAAGGTGCCCGGGCGCATGCGGCCTCTTGTCTTGAGCGGAAAGCCGCCCAGGCCCTGCAGGTCGCAGCCGGCGGCAATGATCTCGTCGGAGAGCGGAGAGAGGGGGCGTGTGCCCAGGCGGCCCTGGCCCACAAAGGTTGCCTCTGCCCCTAGTGCGCAGGTGACGGGCAGCATAAAGCGGAGCGTGGAGCCGCTCTCGCCGCAGTCGAGCGTGCCGCCGGCAAGTGCCTTGAGCAGGCCAAACTCAATGCTCTTCATAGTGGGATGGACCTGGAAGCCGTCCTCGACGGTTTCGATGCGGGCGCCCAGCGCCGTGAGGCAGCGCACCGTGGCCTCAATATCGGCGCAGGTGGTGTTGCAGGTCACATGCGTCTCTCCGTTGGCAAGGGCGGCGCAGATGATGAGGCGGTGCGCCATCGACTTGGATGCGATGGCGGGAACGGTGCCCTTGAGCGGGGAGGGGGTGATGCGGGCTAGCATACGGATGCGTCTCCCTTCTGGCCGAGGCCCTCGGCAATTAAATCATGGAAGGTGGAAAGCGGCGTGCGGTCGATGCTGCAGCGGCCGATGTCGTGCGGAATCACCAAGTCGATAGTGTCACCGGCGCGTTTTTTGTCGTGCAGCGCCTCGGCAAAGCTGTCTCTTATACACATCTGACGCTGCCGACGAACTCTAGGGTGTAGA
>UROO01000065.1 GCA_900549555.1 uncultured Collinsella sp.
CCCACACCGTTAACGGAATACATCCAGCCACTCGTGCCGCCGTGCTCCTTCTCGGCCAAACCGCCAATGGCGGCGACATACGTGCCGTACGACGAGCCATGCGCATTCACGGAAAGGCCCAGGGCGCACAGGGCATCGTAGACCGTTGCGCCCTCGTTAAAGGTGAAGGTGCCACCAGAAGACACAGGATTGCCCACGGCGCTCGATGTAACCGCAACCGTCACCGTGACGTAACCAGACTGCTGCGAGCCGCCCTGATTGCCCGCAGAGGCGTTGCCACTGTTGGATGCAGACCCACCGCCAGACACCGAGCCGCCGCCCGAAGAAGAGCCGTCAGAAGAACTCGATCCACCGGCGGATTCAGAGTCCTGTCCAGCAGACGCGTTGTTGGACGTCTTGCCGCCCTTGTCTTCGGACTTCTTCTCCTTCGATTCCTTTTTGGAGTCCTTGTCCGAAGATTCGGAATCGTCCTTGGAGTCCGATTCATCCGACTCCTTGGATTCAGAGTCCGCGGCATCAGAAGACGAGGAACCCGCCTCTGTCTTGTGAGAGGCAGCAGAGCCAGAGTCGGCAACGCTCTTCCCCGCCACGGCCCGAGTGATCCAATCGATGGACCAAGCACCGCTGGAAGAAGGTTGGACAAAGCCTAGCGACACAACGATCAAAACGGTGCAGGCGGCCGTCAGGGCGCCAACAAGTGCCTTGCGCCGCGGGACGGACGCCGCCGAAGCGGCGCCCTTTTGCTTTGTATCGTTAAGCTGGATGAACGACGAGTCGGGCTGCTTGGACTCGACGTCCTGTGGCTTACTGGACACAGCCCCCACCTACCGACGCTTGGTAAACACGAACACGCCGATGACGGCGAGACCGATCACGCCGGCCGCCACGCCGACAATGGCGAGCGGGTTGAAGCCGGACTGCTGCACAGGAGCCTCAGCGGACTTCTTAGCGGTAGTCGCGGCAGCCGAGCCTGTATCGGACTTGGAGCTGGACTTGCCGGACTTCTTGTCAGACTTCTTGCTGTCCTTCTTGCCGGACTTATCGGATTTCTTCTTGGAATCCTTATCGTCCTTGGTCTCGGTCGTAGTCGTGGTAGACGACACCGGCTTCTTACCCGGAGCAACAGCACCGCCAGTCTGCTGGCCATTTGTGCCGTCACCGGAGCCGGAACCAGCACCAGCATTACCCGAACCGCCATTGCCGCCAGCGGAGCCAGAGCCACCGTTACCACCAGGGTTAACAGCATTCTTGATCCACTTGGCATACAGCGTCATATCAGCCGTCACCGCAGCGTCAAATTTGTACGCCTCCGTGCAAGCCTCATCGGTATACCAGCCAGCGAAGGTATACCCTTCGCGCGTCGGATCGGCAGGCTTAGTGACAGAGCCGTTGGCAGCCGTGGTCTGGAAATCGACCTTGGATCCCTCGCCAGTGTTAAACGAGACCTTCATGCCAGCGTTCAGTTTAAACAACGCGCCAGAGTCGTTGATGTAGTACAGGTTGCCCTTGGCATCACAAGCGATTGGCGAGTCACAGTAGTTGTTGTGGCCCGTTGCGCTAAACACGCCAGAAGCCTCAGCCTCACCCAACTTGTAACGATATACGCCACCGCCCGAGGTGTAGTTAACGTAATCAGAGCTCTCGCCGTAGTTAACCGTGAAGTAGACATACGCGTCTTCGCCCTGGACACTCACGAGCGGAGCGCCCTTGATGCCGCCAGCAGGAAGCGCAGTGCCATCAGCAGACGAAACCAGCGTCTTGGCAAAGTTGTTGGCCGGATCAATAATCGCCAGCGCAGAGCCGCCAGCAACCTCGCCGCCAACAATCAGCTTGCCATCATACGTCGTCGTAGGCACGCATGCACATCCCGTAAGGCCAAGGTCGACCACACGCTCCTCGGTAATACGCGAAGCGGCATCCGCATCGCGTGAGTCGCCATCAGAAATCGCCAAGACGTGCAGCTTGCCGTCGCGCGAGATTAGATAGGCATGGCTGCCGTCAGCCGAAAGCACGCAGGTGGAGTTGACAACAGCACCAACCGAAACCTTTCCGAGCACATCGCCCGAAGACTTGCTGAGCATCTCGACGGTACCGGCACTGGTGGGAACCAAGACAAAGTCATCGCCCACCGTCGCGCCCGTCCAGTAATAACCCTCGTCGGCATTGACATGCTGCCAAGAAACAGCGCCGGTCAGGATGTTAATACGCGTCAGATGACCGTTATTGTACGTACCCTTTCCATAGTCGACATCAACGGTGCCGACATAGAGGTAATTGCCATCAACCGTCAGCTGAGAATTCGACTGGGCAATCTCGCTCACAGAGTCAGTGACCCAAACCGTTGTGAGCGCGTCAGCCGTCAGGGCCTGGACCGCACCGCCGTCAAGCGGAACGATAACCAAACCGTTCGCATAAATCGGGCGCGAGGTGTAACCGACCGCTTTCTTAAGATTCGACTCGGCAAGGACCTTGCCCGACTCGGCGTCGATCTTTAGCAAGCGCTTGTTGACGGCAAGGTATACGTTGCCGTTCACGACAATAGGCTCGCTCGCGTTGGGATACGCCGAACCAGAATACGCCTTCCAATCGAACGTCCAAGAGCTCGCTAGCGCACCCGTAGGCGTCGAGACGTTCCCGACCGCCGCATTGGACTTGCCGTCCCAATCGGACTTCCAATCGGTCGGACGCGGGGCGCTCGGATCGACTACGACCCCGTCGGGATTAGGCACCGTATCGCCGGCAGCATAAGCCCAGACAATCTCGTCACGCGACTTGAGCACGTAGTCACTATCGAGCTGAGATCCGGGAACACCGTTAACAAAGTACGACCAAGCGCCGGCCAACTTAGTGCCGTCAAGCGGAGAGACAAGGCTGTGAACGCCCCAGAAGCCCAGCTGATCGTACATCTCGGACTCAATGCCCAAAGCATCAAAGTAGGCGGCAGTGGCGTCCTTGATCGTCGTGCCCTCAACAAACACCTGCGTCGAAGGATCGGTCCAGCGCTGTGCCTTATCGTCCTTCTTGCCGATGATCTCCATCGAGACAGCAACCTGACCGGGCATGGTGCCATCGGAACCATAGACCCAGGCAATCTCATCGCCGGCCTTGAGCGTGTAGTTGCCTGCGCCGACATTGGCCTTCTTGCCGTTGACAAAGAACTGCCAGAATTTCCAAGTGCTTTCGTTAACCTGCTCGGTCGAAAGCGTCACGTTCTTTTCGAACGGCGAGGTCAGCGAATTGAGGAACCAACCGTACGAGCCCGTACCCGTTTCGGCGCCAATACCGGCCTGCTTAAAGACCTGCTCGGAAAGATCTGCAGCAGTTGCGCCCTCTTCCACCAGCGAGGTCGTAGGTTGCGCCCACGTCTGCTGAGCACCCGAAGCGTCCTGACCGATAACGGTGCAGCTTACCGAAAGCTGGTCGGTGGGTGCAGCGTCGCCGTACTTCGAGTAGCACCAGACGACAGAGTCGCCCGCCTCGAGCTTGTAGTTGCCAGCGCCCACAGATGCAGCGACGCCGTTGATGAACAGCTGCCAATAGGCGCCCGTAGCATGGTCGTATGCAAGGGTGCAATCGGCATCGAAAGGCGACGTAATGGAATTGAGCACCCAACCCCAAGAGCCGTTGGGGTCGTAGTCGGCCTTGAGGCCAGCCTGCTTAAAGAGCTCCTCGGAAAGATCGGCGGCAGTCGAGCCGTTCTTGAGCGTGTACTGCGAAGCGGCAGCCCACGTCTGCTGCTTGCCCTTGGAATCGACGCCGATAACTGTGCACGTCGCCGTAACCTCGGGATCGTTTTGACCGCTCGTGCCCAGAACCGTGATCTTTGCCGATACGTCCTGGTTGGCAAGCTTGGCATACGCGGCATTGTCGGGATAACGCTCAGCATAGCGAGCGTACTTCTCGCTCGTCAGGCGCGAGGAAACGACAACTTTCGTGTTGTACTGCGGCTGCGTGACCTTGAGGTTCTCAGCAGAGACAATAGAGCTGTTGCTCGACTTAAACAGACGCCAGTCCTGTCCAGACATCGCGTCATAACCAGGCAGGTCAACCGGAACAATACCAAGGGACGTCGAATCGGTCGTCGCCTTGTTGTAGCTCCAGGCAAGGTTGCCGTCGGCATCGAGATACGCTTTCTGGAACGCGTGCATGTCGGCCGAAACGGCATTGGCGTCCTGGCCATTCAGAATGGCGGCAGCATAGCCGGCCTTCGCCTTTTCCATAAGAGAAAGCTCGGTATCGAGCTCGCCCTGGTCCTGCGGAGTAATGGCGAAGTCGAGGGTCTTGCTTGCCGTGACCTCGGCGTTGGACTTATCGGTCACCGTGAGGGTGATCTTGGTCTTCGCCGCCTCGGCGCCAGGCAGCGGCTGGTAGACCGTACCCTTGTAGCCGTTGAACGTAATGTCATCGGTGCTGGCAGAGTACTTGACCTCGTAATACTTGCCGTCGATATTGAGCGTGCTCGTGCGCGGCATCTGCAGGTCGGCGGTTAGGCCGTCCTTGTCGGCAACCGTTTCGGTACCGGAGTACTTGATGTTGTCGTAGGTAAAGGCCGCATCGACCTTCTCCTGGAGCGCCTTCTTGTCGGCGGCAACCTTCTCGGGATCGCCCTTGACGGTCACGGTGAAGTCGTGCGAGCCCTCGATATCGCTCGGGCCGCCGTTCACAAACGAAACCGTCGCGGTCAGCGTAACAGCGCGATCGCTCGAAACGCGCGTCACCTTGCCGGTGTAGTCGTCCCAGCCATAACCGGACGGCCAAATGACATCGCGGTCGGAGCTCTTCCATTCAACCTCGAACTTGCTCTTAGAGCCCGCGCGGTACGGAAGTGTGAGGTTGGACGTGACGGACTCAGCCGAATCGCCTGCGGCGTAACCGATGGCAACCTGCTCGGCGGCATCGTCGAGCATCTGCTGAACGCGAGCCTCGTCCCAAGCAACCTGCACGGACTTGCTGGGCAGATAATACTCGGTCTTGCCATCGCGCGACAGTTCAAACGCCACATCGGCGTTACGCAGACCGTCGATGTTGTAACCGGTGTAGTCGTTGGGGTCAATGAAGAAGAACGTCACATCGCCGTTGGTCTTATCCTGAGCGTCGGAGATACCGACCGTGGCCTTGTCATCCTCTGCATTAAAGGCAACGCCGCCCTCGGAGACCTTAACGTCAACGTCGGTAAATCCCAGATCGGCAAGCTGCGCCTTCAGCGCGTCGTTAACGTTGCCGCCCTTAGCGCTGTAATCAACGGAGATCTGCTTATTGGCATCGTTGAGCTTTTGGACTGCAGCCTCGAGCGAGCCCGCGGCGATAACCTTGTTAGCGGAGACGAGCTCGACCGTCGAGCTGCCGCTCGTGGCGACAGCCTTCAGATACTTGCCCGCGGCAGAAGCCGAGACAGTCGCCTCGGCGCCCGACATATCAGACAGCAGCGTCCAGTCGGCCTCCGGAGCCTTCGCATCGTCCGCCGCATACCAGGCAACAGTCGCCTGACCGGTGACGTCGATACCGTTGGTGGTCGAACCGTCGGCGCGCTTGGCCTGCGCCGTCGCCTTAACGCTATCGCCCGAGACGAGATGGGTCGAATCGCTATTAATCTGCGGGTTGGCAATCACGCGCAGCAGGTTATACTCCCCCGCCGCGGTAACGCTGTCGGACGAAACCCATTCAACCGTGTTGTCGAGAGCGTTCGCCGTAACTTTGATGCGCTTGCCAACAAGCGCGTCCGAAATGGTCAGGCTGCCATCGGTCGTATCGATGCCGTCGGTGAGCTCGGTCCAATCGGCATCGCCCTCGCCCTTGGCATACCACGCCATGGTGAGGTCGGCATCATCGGGCACGTCCTTGGTCGAGCCCGACCAAGGACCCGGAACCTGCACGCTCGGTGTGATCTTTGAACCCACGCTCAGCGTAACGTTCTTATCGGCAAGCTCAATGCCCGCCAGCTTGTACTGGCCCTTAAGCGTCACGGGGCCAAGCGGAGCAACAGACTGCGTGCCGCCGGAGGAGCTCTTCTTCTGCGTGCTGAAAACGGTATTTTCGCTCGTCACCTTTACGCGCAGATACTTGCCGGCATAGGCGGCGTCAACGGTATAGGTGGCCTCGGTAGCACCGGGGATATCGGTGTAAGCGGAGTCGAAGCTCGAGCTACTATTTGCATACTGCCACTGGTAGGTCACATTATCGGTGCGGTCGATATAGCTGTACTTCGAGCCGTCCTTTTTGCGCACCTTGGTCTTGAGCTTATCGCCCACGTGCACGCCGTTGGTGGCAGGAGAGCCCTCAAACTGCACGTCGTAAAGCTCAACCTGACCCGCAACCGAGACAGGACCTGCCGCATAGTAGGGCTTCTCCTCGCCATAGCCGCCATTGGCCTTAGCCACGACGTAGTAGCCCTTAAGGGCGGCGGTCACCGTCAGGGTGTTACCGGTCTCACCCTCGATAGGCGTGTTGCACGAGCTCGCGTATTTCGCGGTGCCCTTATACCACTGCCACGTGACATGCGAATCGGTGGTAACGTCGGTGGAACCCGCCTTGGCGGTCGCCGTAATCGTGGAGCCAACCTCGACTTTGCCCGAAGTCGGGCTCATAGTCACGCTCGAGACATTAATTGAACCGGCGGCTGCAACGAGAGCGCCCGTCGAGTTGGTCATGCTCGAAGAGCCGATCTTCGAAGACACCTTGCACTTGAGGTACTTGCCGCCCAAAGCATCGGTTAGCTCGAGGGTCTCACCCGTGGCACCCGCAATGTCGATATACTTGCCACTCTTGGTGCCAGAGCACTGCCACTGGAAGTTGAGCTTGTTCGCGTCGATAAACGTCGAGGCGCCCTTTTCCTTGGCGCGCACCTGAGCGGTATCGCCCACCGCAAACACGGAATTATTATTCTTGGGATTGATAAGCGATACGGCATAGATGTCCACCGCACCGGCCTGTTTGACCTTGCTGGAAGTGGTCTTGTTCACCGTGTTGACGCCAGCGGTGGCCTCGACCCTGATGTACTTGCCCTCGAGGTCGTCGGTCAGCGTGAGCGCGGCGCCCGTCGCGCCCTCGATCTTGGTAAAGCCCGAGTACTGCGAGGTGGATGCGAACCACGTGTAGGTAACCTTGGCGTCGGCAGGGGCTTGCTGATAATAGCTTATGTACGGAGTCGCCGTCAGGGTATCGCCTATGTTCGGCGTGTCGCTACTCAGCTTGACGCTGTTAAGCTCCATCTGGCCGGCGCCCAGCACGGGACCGGGGATGTAATTAGCGTTGATGCCCGAGCCGTACGCAGCGGGACCATAGTAGTCCTTGCCGTCTGCCGTAACCTTGCAGATGAAGTACTTGCCCACCATAGCGTCGGTAACGGTGAGCGACTGCTCGTGGCCTACGACCTCGGTGTAGTCGGCGACATTGCTGCTGGCCCTGGTCGTGCCGGCGAGCCAGGTGTAAGTCCAGGTGCCAGGATTGGCAACGGACTCAGTCGAAGTGCCGTACCAGTCGTCCTCGACCTCGTCGTACATGTTTGCCCAGAGCGTATCGTCCGCGCTGAGCGCACCCGACTTCGTGGAATACGAGTTGTCCTTATCCTTGGAATCCTGAATAAAGACCTTTGCCCCACTGGAAAGCGTTGTGGCGGACGCGGCGGCAACGGCGTTCTTCTGCTCCGAAGCAGCAGGCATCGCAGCAGAGCTCTCGGACTCAGTCGCGTTGTCTGCGGCGGTGTCAGCACCATTCGCGGCACTCGCAGTTGCGCCGCGATCATCGTCGACGCCGCCGTCAGCAGCGCTCGCCGCCGCACTGTTCGCGTCGGCGCCGGCAGCCGAGTCCTCGTCGGCCGCCGCGCCCTCGCCGCCCGTCGCAGCCTGGGTCACGGCCTCGGCGATGCCCTCGGCGCCTTCGGCCCAAAGTTGCGCCGGCGTGGTGCCAAAAGCCATCGCAAAGGCCAGGAATGCCACCAGGCCGCGCTTGGCTACGCCACGGGCAATCGCTCCATGACGGCGCCACGAGGCGCGCTGGCACTCGTCCTCAAACATATCCATTTGTCTCCTACTGTCTGCACTGGGAGCATTGCCCAGCGGCTGCCCCACATCATCGCGCATATTGCGCTTGAGTACCCCCATCGGGGTCCCCCTTCCCTCCAGAGCCCAACGCGTACCGGCGGCATGCGCCGCGGCCGCGTGCAAGATGGGAGGCGATCCGACTTAACCTTAACGGCTCAGGCGCGCCGTCCGATCTGCGACGCGAACATCCCGAGCCAAGAGGAATTACGGTTACTGGTACAGCCGGGGACTTGCACCCCGATTCTCCCAAACGCGCAGGAAAACCGCGCATTTGTGCGTCTCCGCACCACCATCTAGGCCATCGATTATTACTGTCAGTATGGTATCACGCAAAAGGGCCCCGCACACAGGCGAAGCCCAAGGTAAAAGCTATGGTTTGCGATAGAAAAGGGTGAGGATGGAGTGCCGAGCAAAATAACCCGTTTCCCCGATCCCAGGAAATCGTTAACGCTTGCCGCCGTGACTGTTGCGCCAGATCTCGCGACCCAGCATCAGCGCCAGCACCAGCGCGCTCACGTAGCCCATAAAGCCAATGACCGGGATACCGAACACAACCGGCTCGATGCGCGCGTAGTACACCACCGACGAACCGATAAACAGACCGGCGATCACAATTGCCATCGACATGCGGTCGATAATTCCACCCAGCTGCCGCAGCGCCTTATCGCTGCTCATGATCTGCGTGTTTACCTTAAGCTGACCGCGCGTGAGCATGCGCGACGCCAAGCCCAGATACTCGGCCGCCTCGAGCGAGCCTTTTGCCGCGCGATAGCTGCTCGCGGCAAGATCGCGCCCCATTTCGCGGACGCGCGCATAGGTGCTCTTCTCGTTTTTGATATGCGTCTGGATGATCTGGATCATGTTGACGTTGGGCATGTACTCGGTCAGCAGGCCCTCGAGCGTCACCATGCCGCGCGCGAACATCGTCACCACGCTCGGCAGCTCAACATCGTTTTTGCGCGCCAGGTTTAGCAGCGAGGTCAAAAACTCGCCGATATCAAGATCCTTAAGGTCGAGACCCGCAAAGTCGGCGACGATAAAGTCCAAGTCGGACAAAAAGGCCGAATGGTCGAGCTCGGCCGAGTCGCCGCGCGTCACGGCAAAGCGCATGAGCGAATCCTTGAGCTTGGGCACGTCGCCCTCGGCCACGGCGAAAATCATGTCCTTGACGATACCGCGGTCGTGGCTCGACATGCGCCCGACCATGCCCAGGTCAATAAAGTAGACGATGCCGTCCTTGAGGATGATGTTTCCCGCATGCGGGTCGGCATGGAAAAAGCCGTCATCGAGCACCTGCGTCGAATAGTCCTCGACAATCGCCGAGCCGATCTTTTCCAGGTCATAGCCCTCGGCCACCAGGCGCTCGGGATCGGCAATGGAGATGCCATCGATGTAGTCCATGACCACCACGTGTTCGGTGCAAAGGTCCAGGTAGGATTTGGGACACGACACGCCATGGACGCTCTTATGGAACTCATAGAAATCGTTGAGGTTTTTGGCCTCGGCCAAAAAGTTGGTCTCCTCGCGAAACGAGGTCCACAGCTCCTCGACCACGCCGTGCAGGTCAACAAACTGATCGGTGTTAACGAACTTGGAAACGATGCGCACCACCGAACGGATGATGTCGATGTCCTGTGCCATGACCTGCTGCGCGCCGGGGCGCTGCACCTTAACGGCCACGTCCTCACCTGTCACCAGACGGGCGCGGTGCACCTGCGCGAGCGATGCGCTTCCGAGCGGGTTGGGGTCGATCGCGTCGAACATCTGCCCCAGGCGCTGGCCGTACTCCTCTTCTAGACAGCGGAGCACTACCTCATACGGCACCGGCTCCACGTCGGAGCGCAGGCGACGCAGCTCGTCGCAAAACCGCTGCGGCAAAATCTCGGAGCGGTTAGCCAGAATCTGCCCCATCTTGACGAACATGGGGCCAAGCTCTTCGAGCAGGCGGCGCAGGCGAACCGGCGTGAGGTTATCCCACACGCGATACTTTTTAATCAGGCGAACGATCTGACCGATGCGCTCGCGACGGCCCGCCGGCGTGAGCTGGTATTCCTCGTCCGGCGCCATCGCGTCGGGCTCCTCGGGGACCATATCGACAGCGCGTGGCTTCTTGCGAGCGCCTGAGACGGCGGCCTCGACCTCATCGACAACCGCCGTCTCGTCACCCAGGGGATCTAGATTGTTGTGATCGGTGGTGGAATCTGCCATCTGCGCTGCTACTCGGCCTCTTCGGCGTCCTCTGCGTCGTCGGGCTCAACAGACTCGACGGGCACCGAGGTCACGTTGTCCTCGACCGAGTCGACGATGTCGCGCACATGGGCCAGGAAGGCCGTGCGCTCGGGGGCGGTCATAACACGGACGCGGGCCAGGATGAGCTCGTCGAGCACGCGCTGTGCCGCAGTCTCACCCTGCATGCCCAGGCGCTCGGTCAGGTCTGAGATGGTGCCGCCGGCCTGCTCGAACATGTCGGACACACTGCGGGCTGTCTCTTATACACATCTCCGAGCCCACGAGA
>UROO01000066.1 GCA_900549555.1 uncultured Collinsella sp.
GGGTCTGACTACGAATCAGAACGTCATAGGTTCGAATCCTATACGCCGCACCAATTGACTTTAAAGCTCCCGGCAACGGGGGCTTTTCTTATATGGGAGCATTGCGGAGATTCGAACCTCGGTCGAAGCCGGAGTGGATGCGCGGAATCCTATACGTCGCACCAATAGACTTTAAAGCTCCCAACAACGACTGCTCTTCTATATCGCGAGGCGTCGAAGATCGCACCAAGCCCTCCAAATGAGTAAAAACTAAATTCAATAACTTTTTTTGAAAAAATGCTTGACCATTATTCAGTCTATGTGCATAATAATCAACAAGTCGCGGCGTTACCTCAGCTGGATAGAGGGTCTGACTACGAATCAGAACGTCATAGGTTCGAATCCTATACGCCGCACCATTTGAGCTTGAAGCCTCCGGCAACGGGGGCTTTTCTTTTATGACGGCACTCGATATTTGATACGCGACTGGAATCGTGCACCTCCGCCCGTGGGAGACTATTTCTTATCGACTCGTGTAAGATTCCGAGTAGGTGTCGCGGCCCATCCGCGACCACTCCTTTTTTCAACGACTGATCAGGGTGATATTTCGTGGCAGAGCGTCCGACATACAAGCTCAGGTTTCTCGACCCCAAAAAGCGTTTTCCATCGATGCCAGAGCAGCCTGCGGGGCGCTCATATGGTGTTGTCTGGAAAGTCTTTGGCGAGGACCCCAAAGAGTCGTGCTATGTCGTCGAATTCGTCGGCAAAACTCACATATCGCTCTTGGGCTACGTGAGCGTGTCGGGCAAGGTTTATAAGGTTGATCGTCCTGTTCGGGAAGTACCGTTGCCCGTGGACCCTGACATGGAGCTGGTCCTTCACGAGTCCGATTCCAGTATTGGCGAGATTATGGTGAGGGAAGCTAACGGTGCAATGCGCGCGTGTGCGCGAACTGCCGGCTCTCCCGAAGGCCCCATGCGCGAGCAGTCCGACCACGAGACATGGAATTCGACCCGCGCCCTTCCTTTCGGCGAGTTCATGGCCTCGATGTTCTTGCGCTACGTGATATTTGCCAACTCCGAAAGCGCTCTTGCGAACACGGCGGGCGTCGACGGTCTCGATGCAGGCATGCAAAACGTTGTCGACAAGATCAAACTCGTAAAGTTGCCCGAGCCGGCCGAGGTGTTTTTGGGCTTTGACACGGCACCGCTCCCCGATGCTATCGAGACGCTGCTTTACCGTGTTGACCATGCCGAGAATCCGAGCGGTATCGAGCGTTATGCCGCCGCCCTGATGAGCGAGATCGACTTGCCCCGTCTGCGCACCATTGCTGCCAAGTCCGAAATGAGCCTAGCGCGCATTGACCGCTCAAAGCTGTTCTATCTCAATTTTGATCGTAGCCTGCTGGACCAGGACGAGATTGACATGCTGCTTGCCATCGAGTGCCGTCTCAACCGCCTCTCCGGCATCCTTGAGCGCATCGGGGCCGGATTGGTCCCCGCGGCATCCTCGCCGAGCCTTGAGGGCTGCGCGCTCTTTGATGCGTGGCATATCGCCAAGACAACCAACGATGTTCCCCGACTGCTCGATACGACCTCGAGCGACAACCCGTGGGGCAAACCCGGAACGGTAGCTTGCCAGCCGGGCGGTGAGTGGGATGTGCGTACCCGCTTCGCGCGTATCGTCGAGGCGCTTAACGTGGTCACACGGCTCGACTATACCTATCGGGCAAACGTTGCCGAGGGGATTATGCTCGTTCGGTTTGGGCACTCTGTCGTGGATGCCATGCCACAACGTGAATACGACGCCCGGGAGGATGTCTGGCGCGAGTTGGACGAGAACGCGCGTGTGATTTGGGCCGCGGAGCACGACGCGCGCGTGGCGCTTACGCTGGCAGCGGCTTGCTTTGCCGCAGGTGCCTGCATTGCGCGCTGCTATGTTCAGATTGCGGCTCCCGACGGCGAGCAGGGCGAGCGCGTCATTGCAACATATTCCTTTGGGCGTGCGGCCTATCTGGCCAATTGCGTGCCTGTCGCCAAGGATCTTGAGAGCATGGATATGGACGATATGCCGTGCAAGCGCATGCTTGAGGCATATGAGTCGGACGCGCCGGATGCGATTGAGCCTGCGGAGGTTCACGCTCGCCCGCGTGACGACCACCGTTCGCTGCCGCCGGCGTTGCGCGATCTGCTGCTTGCCGATACGGCTGATGAGCTCGAGGTCATGGAGATGGACGATGACCCGTATGTGGCGCGCGTCGTTGAGTTGCGCGAGCAGGCAAAAGTTGACCGTGCAAGCGCGTTTGAGGGCTTCTCCCGTCTTGTTGAGGAGCTGGAGGCCAAGTGTGCCGTTGCCGAGCTTTTGGCAACGGGTCCGGTCCAGACGCAGTTTTGCGACAACCAGCTGGTACGCATGGTGCTGCCGGTAATGGAGGAAGACCGCTCCGTTCGTATTTTGCGTGCTCCCGATGCGCTGTACTTTGCCCAGCACGAGATCTGCAGTTATTACGCCGAGCAGGAGGATTTTGAACGGGCATTGCCCGAGGTGCGTCGTCTTTACGATCTGGCTCGCTCGTCCATGCAGTCGCACTTTGCGCTCATCAACGTGCTGGCGCGCCTGGAGCGATTTGACGAGATTATCGAGGTGGCGCGCCACGGCCTGCGCATTGCCAGTGACCGTTCCGCAATCGGTTATCTGTTCTATCGTCTGGCGTTTGCCTATTGGAACTGCGACCAGCTCGAGCTCGCGTTGGCGTGCTACCGCCTCGTGCCGCGCGGCGAGGAGTCGGGTAGCAGCGCGCTGGAGGAAATGCAGGGCCTTATGAACGAGATGGGCGTCAATGAGCCGCCGACGTTCGAGGATGCGGTTGAGATCATCCGTAAGGCCGGGCTCGAGCTGCCTCCCGTGTCCGCCGTGACCAACCAGCTGGCGGATGCCGCCGTGCAGCTGGTCGATAACGGCTTCTTTTTCCTGGCGCGCGTCTGCATCTTCCAAATGTGGCGCACCATGGGCAACGATGAGCTCGGCTCCCTCAGTCGCTCGCTGGGGTAGGGGCGATATAGAGGGGCCGCACCGCGCTATTTGTATCGGCGCGGGCGGGAGGACCCGGCAGGATCGGTAAGGCATAAAGCCGCCGAGCCTGCTAAAACTGTTAAACTCTGCTAAAGTTGCTAAACTTTGTTAAAGTTGTTAAAACTAGCAGAGGAGGGCAGAATGACGAAAGCTGTTAACCCCTTTAAGCCAACGGCGGGCATGAATCCGCCTGAGCTTATCGGACGGGACACTGTTTTGGATGACTTTGCCGAGGCTCTTGAGAATGGTCCTGGTGCCCCCGATCGACTCATGCGCATCTCGGGCGTCCGAGGCACAGGTAAAACGGTGCTCCTTAATGCATTGGGTGACCTTGCACGCAAAAAAGGATTCGAGGTCGTTGACGTTGCCTCCAATGCTGGTTTTTGCAATAGAATCCTCGAGGCTCTGCAGCGAAACATTCGTCTTGAATCAATCTCGATCTCCCCATCGATTTTAGGGGTCAGCCTTGGCTCCATGGAGATGTCGAAGTCGGCCTCTCATCTGGGCGAGGCGATGTACGATGCTGCGAAGCGCGGTGGTCTGCTCATTACGCTCGACGAGATCCAGGATGCCTCAACTGAGGAAATGCGCGAGCTAGGCAATGAGATGCAGCTCTTGATCCGCCAAGGAGCGAATGTCGCTTTCGCTTTCGCCGGGCTGCCGACATCGGTAGATGGCGTGGTGGTGGATGATACGTTGACGTTCCTTCAGCGAGCCAAACATGTTGAACTTACTCGGCTTTCCGATTTTGAAGTTGGCGGATCGTTTGAGGATACGATGAGACGAGCGGGCAAGGAGCTCGACAAAGGTGCCGCTGAGCTATTAACAAAAGCTTCGGCAGGCTATCCCTTTATGGTCCAGCTGGTCGGATATTACGCTTGGCAGGTTGCTGCGCGCAGTGGGGCGGAGAGCGTGAGCGAAGAGGCGGCTCGTAAGGGTATCCAGGCGGCTCTTGATAGCTTTAATGCTATGGTGATTGCCCCAGCGCTGCGCAGGGTGTCGGAACGGCAGTTTCAGTATCTCGCGGCGATGGCTCAATGCGAGGGCGTCGATATCGCCAACGGCGATATCGCCAAGAAGATGGGTTTGTCGGCGAACAAAGTTGGGTCATATCGCAAGCGTCTGATCGATGCGGGGTTGATTGAGCCCGCGGGCTATGGCTGTGTTTCGTTTGCAATTCCGTACATGCGCGATTATCTGTTGGAGACCGTTCGAGAGGACTAATAAAGAATGGGCTGTCCGCGCTGTCGCTGGGGCCGTCCTTGTATCTTTGTCTCAATCTGTAACATCTGGAGGGGATTACGGCCTGCAGATGTTACAGATTGAGATGATTGACTGAGACGTTTACTGGTAAAAGAGAGGTAAAAGAGGAAACGCCTCAAAATTCCCCTTGCCCAACTTCGGCTGTTTGGTTACTATAGAACGGCTGTTACGGAGAGCTGACCGAGAGGCCGAAGGTGCTCGCCTGCTAAGCGAGTATGCCCCAAAAGGGCATCTGGGGTTCGAATCCCCAGCTCTCCGCCAGTATGACTTTGAAGAAGGGTCCCATTTGGGGCCCTTTTTTATTATCAAGAATGGCGGCTGGGGATTAGAGTCCGAAAGGGCGTGAACATTAGGCAAACACGGGGCGCTTGAAAACGGGGAGACCCAGGCGTGCTCGTGCACCCCGGTGTGGGGTTCCGAGGGGATGGAGTAGAAATATGGTAAAGGTCGGACTGCGTAAGCCGAATCTAAAGACATCACTCAAGGCAAGAACGACCGGCAGAGCGAAGCGCGCGGTAAGGCGGGCGATAATCCCCGGCTATGGTAAGAAGGGCATGGGGTGGATCAAAAATCCGAAGAAGGCTGCTTACAATGCCGTATACAGCAGAACGACCGTCGGAGTTGGGGATGTCGCTCGCGCCGTTGCTAAATCAGGCGCTCGGAGCTCGGCGTCAAGGACGTCCTCAATTACTGTTTCATCGCATGAAATTACACCTTTGGCGAAGCCTGAACAGAAATCTCTCACTCGAGAGATTACGTCGGTTGACAGGGCAAACAAGGCGCTTTTGCTATGCTTCCTTCTTGGGTGGTCGGGCGCTCATAGGGCGTATGCACGGATGTGGGGTAGCTTCTTTCTATATCTCTTTACCTTTGGCCTTTTTGGATTTGGTTGGCTGTTTGATATTGTGACACTACTGATGAGACGCTCCGAGCTAAGGCGTCTCGGCGACAGTGATCCGACTCAACAGCAAGCGCCATGTTCCGTTGATTCTACATTCGATCGAAATGTCGCCGACTCCGGAAATTGGGAACAGCGTGGAGATGGGGAGGCTGCGGCTCGGCTAGAGCTTCAACGTAAAAACCGTGCCTATATGGAAGAAAACGGCATCGACGTGGAGATGTTTACCGAGGAAAAGGTCGCGGCGGACGCCTTGCGAACCATTGAGTCGGTATGCCCGTGCATGCTTAGGTTTGACCGAGGCATGAGCGAAGAGGAGCCAAGCATCAGCTTTTGCTCTCCAACAAAGACGGGGAAAATGCCCAAGAATGTCGTCGAGGCCCGCATTTACCATCAGGATGTGAAGCTATTGATGGATTCCCACGGCTTCGAATTGCCGGAGTATGGTGACAGCATCAATGTCATGATTAGTTATCTAGCTGATGGGCGCATAAATAAAGTCGATATCCATGGGTTCCATAATGGCCGCTCCGTTAGTGTCTCCATTCGCAGGCGGAGCGACGATCTTGTTATGACGAGTGCGGGCACCATCGGAGAAACGGGTGCCTGGCAATCGCTGTGTCCTGGGGCAGACCCCTCAGCTGGGGATCTTTTCAGGGCCTTGACCAAGGAGGTCGAAAGGATCTACTAGCATGCCCGGTGGACCCGTTTTCAAGGTCCGAAAAGACACAGCGAAGGTAAACGGCTAGCAATGTCGCTTTGGTGATTCTGACGCATCCCGTTTAAGAGGTATTCAAAAAGAGGCGCCCCGTTGGACGCCTCATTTGGTTCGATGTGATATCGCTCCGGCCCTACACCTCAGGAGCCTTGGCTACGGTTTCGCTTTCTGCCGTAAGCGGGCGATTGTCGATGCGGCGGCCCAGGCGGTCGAGCTTCACAAGGAGCCACTCAATGGGATTCGGCCCCGAGCCTTCCTCGTCGGCAACCAAATCCATGACGGCGATCTTGGTGCCGTCTTGCTTGAGCATCACGCTACCCACCTTGTCGCCTACATGTACCGTGCCCGAAAGGTCATCATAGGTAACCTTCTCGGTCACCTCTCCGGCAAGCGCAAAGACGGTCGCCTGAGCTGCGGGATCGGCGAGCGTGGCATCGATCGTCTTGTCCGTCCAATCGGTCTGGCCAATGCGCGCGATGAGCGGATTGCCGTTGGCGGTCTTTTCCTGCGTGTTGGCGATCGCAACCGTCACCTTGTGGCCGTAGTACCAGTTGGCAAGGGCGGCCGTGTCGGCAAAGCGCTGATCGGTGGTGCTGGAGTTCAAGACGACGGTGTAGGACTCGTCGCCATCGCGGTTGTAGGCTACCGTAAAGCAATAGCCGGCATCGTCGGTGGTGCCGGTCTTACCGCCGATATTGCCGTCCTGCCCCAGCAGCTCATTGTGCGTATCCATGGAATGCGAATGGTCGGAACCGTCGGCGCCCGTAACCTCAATCCAGGAATCATCGCTCGCCACGATTTCGCGGAACGTATCGCTCTTCATTGCCTCCTGCATCATCAGGGCTACATCGTGCGCGGTGGAGTGCATGTTGCCGGCCCACTCATCAAAGTCCAGACCGTGCGGATTCTCAAAAAGCGTTCCCGTGCAGCCGAACTCTTGAGCGCGCTCGTTCATGGCCTTTACAAAGGTGGCCACGGCGTCCTTGGTTTTGGGGTCGATCTTTTTGCCCACGTGCTCGGCAAGCGCGATGGCGGCATCGTTGCCCGAAGGAATCATCAGACCGCGCAGGGCCTGTTCCACTGTGAGCTCGTCGCCTTCGAGCAGGCCGGCGGTCGAATTGCCCACGGTTGCCGCGGCGTTGCTCACCGTGACCTTCTCGTCCATCTTGCAGTTCTCAATGGTCAGGATTGCGGTCATGACCTTGGTAATTGAGGCGATCTTGACCTGCTTGTCGGCGCTGCGGGCGTAATAGACGGAACCGTCCTTGCTCATGACGATGGCGTTGGTCGCATCGATATCGGGCAGATTATCGGCCGTGATGCCGCGGGCGTCGGCGGTCTTGCCACAAACGATATCGGTCGTAAGCACCTGGGCGTTGGCGATAGACGGCACACCGGCAGCAAGGGCGAGAGCGCAGGCAATGCCGGCGGTCAGTTGCGCGGAGCGCTTTACAAGAGAGCTAAGGGTCTTCACAGATTTCGCTTTCGACGGGATGGTCTCTTTAGAGTTCAAAGTATATCGTTTACCGGCGCGGACAATCAGCGCGCGGGCGTGCGCGGCCCATGTCTGCGCCCGAACGGACGCATAGGTGCTTAAGGTCGACTTAATCGCCCACGCTTGTTGTGTGTGGCGCGCGCTGCCTCGGGCATAATGGAGCGCGAGAGGAGCACGCATGAACGAGCGCATTTTGGTAGTTGATGACGAGAAGGCCATTGCCGACCTGGTCGGTATCTACCTTACAAAAGAGGGCTTTGATGTTCAGATTGCCTATAGCGGAGCAGATGCTGCCAAGGCGATTTTGGAGCAGGAGTTCGATCTGGCGCTGCTGGACGTCATGCTGCCCGATATCGACGGCTTTGAGCTGCTGCGCACCATCCGCGCTAGCCATACCTATCCCGTTATTATGCTGACGGCGCGCGATGCCCAGCAGGATAAGATCGAGGGCCTCTCGCTGGGCGCAGACGATTACGTGGTCAAGCCGTTCCGTCCGCTGGAGCTCATAGCCCGCGTTCATGCTCAGCTCCGTCGCTACACCAGCTACGGCAGTCGCGCGCAGGCGGTGGAGTCGCCGACCATCCAGCTCGATGGCCTCGAGATCAACCGCGATGCTCGTTGTGTGACGGTGGACGGTGCACCGGTGCGCCTCACGCCCATCGAGTATTCCATCTTGCTGTATCTGGTCGAGCATCGTGGCAGCGTGGTGGCCGTGGGGGACCTGTTCCGCGCGGTGTGGAACGAGGATTTTATGCCCGGCTCCAACAATACGGTGATGGTGCACATCCGCCATCTGCGCGAAAAGATCGGCGATGATGCCCAAAAGCCGCGCTTTATCAAAAACGTCTGGGGCGTCGGCTACATAATCGAATAACGCCTTTGGTGGTGGGGAAGTGGATATGACAAAAGACGATAGACGGGTATTCGAGGTGCCCGATCGACTCTTTGAATACATAAGGGCGGTCGTCGACAACCGCGCGCTTGCGACGGTGCTGCTCTTTTTGCTGAGTCTGCTACTCATCGGCATTGACAATATTGTTGGCATCCTGGCAGTTCTGCTCATTGGCTTTTTGCTGATCGATCGATTCGAAATCGTTCGCCGCTGCGTGGTAATCGGCGGTGCCGCGTGGACAATTACGCTGGCGATCGGGGCCATGGCGCTTGGCGGTATTGGCGAGCCCGTGTTCTTTGATGCCGCCTTTGTGTTCAACATGCTTGGCTTTGTGCTGGCGCTCGCCGTCTGTGTCCTGTTCTTTTGCGGGCGCGCCCTGTATTACCAGGGTTATGAGCAAGGCGAGCAGCATGCCGACCGCGTAATCGCCGCCCGTATTCAGGACCGTCTGATTGATGACCCCGACACGTGGGATACCATCGACGGCGACTTTCTCGAGGTCGAAGGTGCGCTCAACCGGGCGCGCGATTGCGAGCGTAAGGTTCAACAGGCCTTGCGCGACGAATCGCATCGCAAAGATGACCTGGTTACGTACCTGGCGCACGACCTGCGTACGCCGCTCGCCAGTGTGGTGGGCTATCTTTCGCTCCTGCAGGAGGCTCCCGATTTGCCGCTTGAGCAGCGTGCGCGCTTTACAGGCGTGGCACTCGACAAGGCCCACCGGCTCGACGCGCTCATCGAGGAGTTCTTCGACATCACGCGTTTCGATTTCCACGATATCGTGCTTACCCGCGCCTACGTCGATTTGGGGCTATTGCTGGCGCAGGTGGCCGACGAGTTCTATCCCATTCTCAACGAACAGCACAAGGAAGCCCAGGTTGATATCTGCGAGGACCTGACGGTGCTCGTGGACGGCGACAAGATGGCTCGCGTATTCAACAACATCATGAAAAACGCCGTTGCCTATAGCTATGAAGGCTCGATGATCACGATCGAGGCCAGGCGTTTGGGCGACGGTGGCGTACGCGTACGATTTGTGAACCAGGGCGATCCGATCCCTGAGCCAAAGCTCAAGGTGATCTTTGAGAAGTTTTATCGCCTGGATGCAGCGCGTGCGACCAATCGCGGCGGTGCTGGGCTGGGCCTCGCCATCGCCAAGGAGATTGTATGCGCGCATGGCGGTACCATCGCGTGCGAATCGACGCCCGAGCATACCGTCTTTACCATCGAGCTGCCTGCCGCGTAGCGTAGGCGCCCTTACAAACACCTGACAATGCGCTCACGTGCATATGAGCCGCGATTTCTACTATCGATACTGCTGAATTGATATCGATGTGGAGGTATGCGGTATGACGGCTGCTGCGGCTATGGAGCCCACGGAGCTCGAGGAGCTAATGGAGGCGCAAGCCGAGGCTGCGCACGAGCGCGAAGTCGGGGACGCGACTCGTCCCACGGCGCAGGATCTTGCCGCCTCGTCGACGCGCATCGACGTCGAGGGCCTCGATCTGTTCTATGGCGACCACCACGCGCTCAAGGACGTATCCATCAAGATTCGCGACAAGCAGATCACCTCGTTTATCGGTCCTTCGGGCTGCGGCAAGTCGACGCTGCTGCGTTGCTTTAACCGCATGAACGACGACATCAAGGACTGCCGCATCGAGGGTAAGATCGCGCTCGACGGCCAGGATATCCTGGGCGACTACGACATCTGCCGCCTGCGCCAGCGCGTGGGCATGGTGTTCCAGCGCCCCAACCCGTTTCCCATGAGCATCTACGACAACGTCGCGTATGGTCCACGCGGCATGGGCGTGCGCGACCGCGCCGTTCTGGATGAGTTGGTCGAGGACTCTCTTCGTCGCGCTGCGCTATGGGATGAGGTCAAGGACAAACTCAAGGAGTCGGGGCTGGGCCTTTCGGGCGGGCAGCAGCAGCGCCTGTGCATCGCCCGCGCGCTTGCCGTGCAACCCGATATTCTGCTGATGGACGAGCCCACGAGCGCTCTCGATCCCGTATCGACGCTGGTGGTTGAGCAGCTGGCCTGCGAGCTCAAAGAGACCTGCACGCTCGTGGTCGTTACGCACAATATGCAGCAGGCGGCGCGCATCTCCGACTCTGTCTCTTATACACATCTCCGAGCC
>UROO01000067.1 GCA_900549555.1 uncultured Collinsella sp.
TACACCCTAGAGTTCGTCGGCAGCGTCAGATGTGTATAAGAGACAGCAGCAGGTCAAGCGCCAATTTTGGATCGGCCATGCGGCCGGCGGCGTTTAAGCGGGGAATGAGCGAGAACGATAGACCGTCCGCCGTAATGGTAGTCAGATCAGCCTTGGCGAGCGCTGCAAGCGCGATGTAGCCGGGACGAGCCGTCACGCGCATCTGCTGGATACCCTCGGCGACCAGAGCGCGATTCTCGGGCGTCAATGGCATCATGTCGGACACGGTGCCCAGCGCCGCAACCTCAATCAACGAACGCCAATACGACGGCTTGCCCAGGCGCTCACCCAAAACCTGCACCAGCTTGAGCGCCACACCGGCACCGGCAAGTTCACGCGAGGGCCCCTCATCCTCGAGTTTAGGGTCGGTCAGGGGCACGCCCTGCGGCACCTGGTCGGACGGCTCATGATGGTCCGTAACCACCAGATCGATTCCCAGGCTCTCCAGATAGGAGACCTCTTCCTTGGCCGCGATACCGTTATCGACGGTCACGATCAGATTGGGTTGGGCGAGCTCGTTAACGCGGTCGAGCGCCGCGCGCGAAAGGCCGTAGCCCTCGTCAAAGCGATGCGGGATGAATGGCGTGACATCGGCGCCAAACGTCCGCAGTGCCTCGGTCAACAGACAAGTCGACGTAATGCCGTCGACGTCAAAATCACCAAAGACGGCGATGCGTTCGCGGTTGCGAATGGCACGCTCGACGCGGTCGGCAACGACCGACATGCCCGGGATAATGAGTGGGTCGGCCCAGTCGCGATCGAGCGAAGGCGTCAAAAATAGCTGTCCTTCTTCAATCGAGGCAATGCCGTGCGCAACCATAATGCGCGCCACCAGCCTGGGTATGCCCAGACCAGCCGAAAGCTCCTTTTCGAGCTCGGGATTTTGCTGAGCGACCGCCCAGCGATGCGTCGTCTTAAGCGATGACATAGGCGCCCACCCCCGATAGGGGCAGGTCGCCGCGATACCTCTCACGGTTCATAGCGATGAGTCCTCTGTGTATGCCCGCTTCGGCAGGCAGATCTGTTGAACGGATTTATTATACCGTGCGGCGCGGACGCAGAGCCTCGCAGCACGCCGTGGTTTCGGTAAACGATGCCGGTAATAGCCTCGAAATAATCGAGCGTTTCTGGCGCACGGACGCATGCGAGCGTCTAGCATATCCATTCAAAACGGATTCACGAGCAAAGGGAGTCACGAGAGCATATGAAGCAATGGGTTGGACTGGGAAAGTTCCTCGCAGGACATATGCAGGTCATCGTTCCGATTTGTGTAACGCTCGGCGTGCTCTTTCCCCAGCAGATCGGCGTACTCAAACCCATCGTTCCCGCTCTCTTCGCCTTTATGACGTTCCAAGGCGCGCTCAGCAACACCTTCCACCAGGTCGCTGAGGTGTTCCGCCGTCCCCTGCACCTGATTTTGGCGCTGCTCGTCTCGGCGGTGCTTATTCCCATAGCAGCCTATGCCATGGGATCGCTGTTCTTTGGCTCCAATCCCAACCTTGTCTGCGGCATCGTGCTCGAGTACAGCGTACCCGTGGCGGTCACTGCCTTTATGTGGATTAGCATGTTCGGCGGCAACGGCCCGCTCGCGCTCACCATCATCCTGACGTCCTCGGTTATCTCGCCTGTGACGATTCCGCTCACGCTGAAGCTCTTGCTGGGTGCCACCGTCTCGATCGATGTGCCGAGCATGATGCAGGACATGGCCTTTATGATCGCCATCCCCGCCGTGCTCGGCATCGTGATCAACGAGCTCACACGTGGATGGGGACACGAGAAGCTCTCCCCCGCGCTCTCGCCCGCCTGCAAGTTCATGATGATGGGCATTATCGCCTCCAACTCCACCGCCATGAGCGAGTACGTCCTGCACATGAACGCGATGCGTCTGGAAGTCGCCCTCTTTATTTTGACCTTCGCCATCAGCGGCTTTGTCGTCGGTTTTCTGGTCGCCCGTGCGCTGCATCTGCCATATAGCGAGACGACTACCATGTGCTTTACCTGCGGCATGCGTAACATCTCTTCGGGCGCCGTCATCGCCACACAGTACTTTCCAGGCGAAGTCGTGTTTCCCGTCATGTGCGGAACGCTGTTTCAGCAGATACTCGCCTCGTTTATCGGGCATCTCTTTGAGCGTCTGACCGGCGAGGAGCGTGCCGCCCAGCGCAAGCGTGTCGAGGCCGGCCGCGACGCCATGGCGCGCTAGACTGTCCGCATTACACGGGTGTTAATCTTGCTATACGAGCGTTTCCAGATGCGCACGCAAGCGCTCAGCATCGATATCGAGCGTTGTCTCGGCATTGACCTGGGCCAAACGATAGCCGACAAAGTAGGGCGAAACCACCCAACGCGGCAGCGCCTTGGCAATGGTCCGACCGCCCAGGTGATAGAAGAACAAGTTGTACGACTCTGCGCGACCACCGTGGTGCTCGTTCAGGATATAGCGCAGAGCCACCTGGATCGCATCGGCGAAGAGATCTGCCTCGGCTTGGTCTCTTGTGTCATCGCTGGCGGCGATTCCCTGCGGGGCTGAAACGTTGACCTCAAAGAACCCCATGATCGGTTCGGTTGAGATGTTGGCCGCGATTCTCCCCTGTTGCCAGACATTGATGCCTTCGAAATTGGCGGAAGTCAACGAAGCATAGCCGTCTTCCTGCTCCAAACCCACAATCTGCATGTGCGGATGAACGAGACTACCGCCCGAGAGAGGACCCTTGTTCTTGTACATGAGCACGCTTCGATACTGCTGTGAATCGATCATCTGCTGCCAGCAATCCAGGGCAAACCTCATCACATGGTGGAGTTCATCTGGCTCATAGGTCACCAGGTCGGCATCGTGATCGGCTGACTCGATCAGCACGGTTTGACGGGTGGCGCGCAGGGTTTTGAACTTATTCTCGAGCCAGATGCAGTCGCCGTCGCGCCGGATGATATTGGCGAGTCCCTCGGTATCGCAAAAGGGGCACGCGGTGCCAGGGCGCCGGTTGTCGTCGGGCTTGCCGCTCGCCTCCTGAACGTCAAATACCAGCGCCACGGGTTACGCCTCCAGCGGCACGATCTTGGTGCCATGGAGCTCGGAGACGCCCAATGCCGCCGCCACGGTATCGCGGTTGGCCGTGGAAATGCCGCCGCCGGGAAGGATGGTCAGGCGGTCGCCCGCATACTCGACAAGACGCGATAGGTGCTCCAGATTGTCCTCGATCGGCGTTCCGGCAGCACCACCATGCGTCAGGATACGCGTGATGCCGCAGTCGGCGAGTGTGTCGACGGCATCGAGCTGAGCCTCGGGCGAGAGCTGGTCAAACGCCATGTGGAAGGTGATGTCAAGGGACTCGCGCTTGCACTCCTCGGTCGCGCAGCCCGCGGCCATCACGAGGGCGCCCAACGTAAGCTCGTCGAGCGCCCAGCCGCCGGCACAAGGCTTGCAGCAGCCAAAGACCAAGCCGTCGGTGCCGGCGCTCACGGCAAGGCCCAGGTCCATCTCCATCATGCGCAGCTCGTCTTGGTTGTAATGAAAGTCACCGCCACGCGGGCGAATCATGCACATCACTCGAGCGTCATGCTCGTGAGCATAGCTGACCGTAGCGCTGATAACGCCAGCCGAGGGCGTAGTACCACCGACGGCAAGGTTGTCGCACAGTTCGATACGCCTTGCACCGGCATCGATAGCCGCTGGCACCCGCTCAAAGTTCTCGGCACAAAACTCGTACAGCATAGATTGACCCCCAGATGACAAACGTTTTCCGATGGGCATTGTCGCACGCCCCTATGAAGTTGCGGTGGAATAGGGACTCTTTTGGCCTCTGAGACTCCCATTTAGTCCCTATTCCACCGCAACTTAAAGGGGGTAGTCGTTGGCATCTGCCACAACGCCGATGTTTTGGCAACGACAGCGAAAGCCCGCCAGAGCGAGCAAGGTGCCTTGAAACAAGGCGGCATTGACCTTCTGGTCATGCCGCCGAAGTTGAAAGGCAGATTGCCGCCCTGGCGGGCTTGCAGCGTCGGCTGATTACGGCGTTTGGTAAAACGCCGTAACTATCTAACCGCCCAGGTAGGCTTTACGCACGTTGTCGTCGTGGAGCAGTTCTTGGCCGGTGCCGGTCATGGTGATCTTGCCGGTCTCGAGCACGTAGCCGCGTGTGGCGATGGAAAGCGCCATCTGTGCGTTTTGCTCGACCAGGAGCACCGTGGTGCCGGCCTTGTGCAGGTCCTCGACAATTTGGAAGATCTGTTCGATCAGAATCGGCGCCAGACCCATGGAGGGTTCGTCGAGCATGAGCAGTTTAGGGTTACTCATAAGGGCGCGCCCCATAACGAGCATCTGCTGCTCGCCGCCTGAAAGGGTACCGGCGACCTGGCGACGACGTTCCTTCAGGCGCGGGAACTGCTCGTAGACGCGCTCCAGGCCCGGAGCCACCGTGGACTTGGGCTGCGTATAGGCACCCATCTCCAGGTTCTCCTCAACCGTCATCTGCAAAAAGGCGCGACGACCCTCGGGAACCTGAGCCAGCCCCTTACCAACCAGCTTATCAGCGGGCGTATGGGTAATGTCCTCGCCCATAAACTTGATGGAGCCGGTCTTGGAGCGCAGCAGGCCCGAGACGGTCTTGAGCGTTGTGGACTTGCCGGCACCGTTGGCACCAATCAAGGCCACGATCTCGCCCTCGTTAACGTTAAAGGAGATGTCCTTGATGGCGTGGATGGCGCCGTACCAGACGTTGATGTTGTAGACGGAAAGCATCGGCTCTGCCATTTAGTTCTCCCCCTTATCCTGCTTACCCAGATACGCCTCGATAACGGCGTCGTTGTTCTGGATTTCCTCTGCCGTGCCCTTGGCGATAACCTTGCCAAAGTTAAGCACGCAGATGCCCTCGCAGATGTTCATAACGAGCGACATATCATGCTCGATAAGCATGATGGCGATGCCGAAGGTGTCGCGAATCTTGACGATGTTCGCCATGAGCTCTGCGGTCTCGGACGGGTTCATGCCGGCGGCAGGCTCGTCGAGCAGCAGCAGCTTGGGGTTGGTGGCAAGCGCGCGGACGATTTCCAGACGACGCTGAGCGCCGTAAGGAAGCGAGCCGGCCTGTTCATTTGCCAGGTGCTCCATGTCAAAAATGGACAGCAGCTCCATGGCGCGCTCGTGGGCAGCCTTCTCGTGCTTCCAATACGTCGGCAGGCGCAGCACGCCCTCAAAACCGGAGTAGCGCTCCTGGTTGTGCAGGCCGACCTTAACGTTGTCCTCCACCGTCATGGTGTTGAACAGGCGAATGTTCTGGAACGTACGGGCAATACCCATGCGGTTGACCTGGTAGACCGACTTGCCCGAAGTGTCCTCACCGTCGAGCAGGATGGTGCCGTGCGTAGGCTGGTACACCTTGGTGAGCAGGTTGAAGACTGTGGTCTTGCCGGCACCGTTGGGGCCGATGAGACCGGCGATCTCGGTCTTGCCGATGGTCAGGCTAAAGTCGTCGACCGCCTTAAGGCCGCCGAATTCAATGCCCAGGTGGATGCACTCGAGCGCCGGGCGCTGGCCCAGGTCGCGGTCGGGAACGATGGCGCCAGAAGGATACGGAACCATCTTGCCCTTGTTGAACTCAAACTTACTGGGCATCGGCTGCCACCTCCTTCTTGGAAGCAAAGCGGTCCTTAATGCGTGCGAAGAACGCCTTGAGCTGTGGGTTGTTGGTAAAGACCATGACCAGAATCAACACGATGGCGTAGATGAGCATGCGGTAGTCCGAGAACTGACGGAGCAGCTCGGGGAGCACCGTAAGCAGCGCCGCCGCGATAACGGAACCGCGCATGTTGCCCAGGCCGCCCAGGACCACGAACACCAGAATGAGGATCGACGTGTTGAAGTCGAACTTAGTGGCGGAAAGCTGCGAGAAGTTACCGCCGAAAAGGGCTCCGGCAGCACCGGCGAGGGCGGCGGAAACCACGAAGGCGATCATGCGGTACTGGGTGACGGAGATACCCACAGACTCGGCAGCGATCTTGTTGTCGCGCACGGCAATAATGGCACGACCGGTACGGCTGCGAACCAGGTTGAGTACAATCACGAGCGAGACCATAACCAGGATTGCGCCGGCAAGGAAGGTCGAGTACGTCGACACGCCCGATGCTCCCTGCGCGCCCTTGATGATGGCGGTGCCGTCCTCGAGCAGGTGCAGGTCGTCGATCGTGGAGTTACCCGTGATGTTAAAGATCACATGCAGGCCGCGGGAATCGACGCCCACAATGAGGCAGGTGACGACCTCTTTGATGATCTCGCCAAAAGCCAGGGTCACGATGGCCAGATAGTCGCCGCTCAGGCGCAGGACCGGGATACCGATCAAGAAGCCCAAGATGGCAGCGGCGATAGCGCCGATCACAATGCTGATGATCAGACGCATCGGATCGGACGGAACGGTGCTCTCCAGCGCGACGGCGGTGACGATGCCCGTATAGGCACCGACGCTCATAAAGCCCGCGTGGCCCAGCGACAAGTCGCCCGCGATGCCGACGACAAGGTTAAGGGAGATGGCCATGACGATATAGGCCGTGATGGGAACCAGCTGACCGGCAATCATGCGCGGGATCATATGGTTGGACTGCATAAAGAACACGATGGCAAATGCCACGATGCACATGGCGTACGTGACAAAATCGTGACGCGTCTGCTTGTCTTTAAGAAACTTCATAACGCTCACCTACACCTTCTCGGGGACGTACTTGCCCAAGAGGCCGGCAGGCTTGACGAGCAGGACGATGATCAAAACACCAAAGACGATGGAGTTGGCAAGGCTCGTGGAAATGTAAGCCTGCGCCATCGCCTCGATGATGCCGATGAGAATGCCACCGACAAAGGCACCGGGGATGGAGCCGATGCCGCCGAAAACGGCGGCATCGAAGGCCTTGATGCCAGGCATGGCACCCGTGGTGGGCTGCAGGACCGGCGAGTAGGAGCACAGGAGCACACCGGCGATGGCGGCAAGGGCGGAGCCGATGGCGAACGTCATCGAGATGGTGCGGTTGACGTTGATGCCCATGAGCTGAGCGGCGGCCTTGTCCTCGGACACGGCGCGCATGGCCTTGCCCATCTTGGTCTTACCCGTAAAGAACATCAGGCCGGCCATGATAACCAGGCAGGCGACGATGGTGACGAGTGAGACGGCGCTTACGTTAAACTTGGCCAAGAACTCCGGCACCGGGAAGGTGACGAGCGAAGTGAAGTTCTTGGGCGTGGCGCCCCACAGAAGCTGCGCGGCGTTCTGTAGGAAGTAAGACACGCCGATGGCCGTGATCAGAACGGCCAGCGGGCCTGCTTGGCGCAGCGGCTTATAGGCCAGACCCTCAATGAGAACACCGAGAACCGTGCAGACCACACAAGAGAGAACTACAGATGCCCAGCCCGGGAGGCCGAGATACGACGTGGCGCAGAACGAGACATAGGCACCGACCATGATGACATCGCCGTGAGCGAAGTTGAGCATCTTGGCGATACCGTAGACCATGGTGTAGCCCAACGCGATGATGGCGTAGACGCTGCCCATGGACAGGCCGTTGACCAGGTATTGGATAAAGACCGTCATGTTCCACATCCCCCTTTCGAATAGGTTTCCAGTTAATGTATAAAACAGGGACGTTACGCTGTCCCTAGATACCAAGCAAGCAGGGAAGGCCAAAACCTCCCCTGCTTGGGATCAAAACCGCTCTATGTAAGGCGGCCTATTAGGCCTGTACGTACTTGCCGTCGGTGATGACGTACGCCGTGGGCTCCTTCTGGACCTGGCCCTTATCGTTCCAGGTGAGCTTGCCGGTCAGACCATCAACGGTAATCTTGAGCATAGCCTTGGACAGCTTCTCGGCGGCCTCGGTCGGATCGGCGTCGACACCAAGACCGGCCTCCTTGAGGGCCTCGGCTACCGCGTGCACGCCGTCGTAGGCGTCGGCGGCAAACTGGTCGGGGGTATCGCCGTACTTATCCTTGTAGGCGTTGACGAAGTCGGCGTTCTTCTCGTCGTCGGCGGAGAACGGGGTCATGAGCAGCAGGCCCTCGGCAAGAGAGGTGTCGAAGCCCTCAACGCCCAGGATGCCGTCCATGCCGTCGCAGCCCATCATCTTGACGTCGTAGCCCATGTCCTTGGCGTTCTTGAGCAGGACGGACGCCGGCGTGTAGTAGATCGGCGCAAAGATCATGGTGGCGCCGGCCTGCTTGGCCTTGGTGAGCTGGTTGGTAAAGCTCGTGGCGGAGTCGTCCTTAAAGGTCTCCTCGTCAACAACCTCGAGCTTGGACTCAGCGGCCTGGGCCTTAAAGGAATCTGCGATGCCCGAAGAATAGGCGTCGCCGGAGTTATAGAACAGCACGAACTTCTCGTCCGCATACTTCTGCGCCAGGAACTTGGCAGCGTTGACGCCCTGGTTGGGGTCGGTAAAGCAAACCTGGAAGACGCAATCCTTGCCGTCGGTGACGTCCTCGGAGGACGCGGACGGGGTGATCATGAACGTCTTGGGGTCGTTACCACACTCTGCGGCAACGGCAACCGACGCACCCGTGGTGGTCGGACCGACGAGGGCCTGCATGCCCCAGTCGAGCAGGGTGTTGAAGGCGTTGACGGCCTTCTCGCCATCGGCCTGGTCATCCTCGGCCTTGCTGGCAAGCGGCAGCTCCTTGGTCGAGAAATCCTTGCAGCCAAGCTCGACGCCCTGGGTAACGGACTTGCCGTAGGACGCGTTGGCACCGGTCAGCGGGCCGATAGTGCCGATCTTAAACGAAGCGTCGCCCGAAGCGGAACCGCTGTCGCCGCCGTTGGAGGAGCAACCGGCTAGAATGGACATCGCCCCCAGACCTGCTGCGCTCGCGATAACGCTCCTGCGATTCATAACAGGGTTCAATGACTTACCGGTGAGGCTCGACATGCGGCTCTCCTCTCAAATCTCGTCGGGTTTCAGTTACCCGACAGGCCATCCTTCGCCGTGTTCGGCGTTCGCAAAATAGTAGACGCTTTAGTTGAGAAAAGTGACGATTATTTCAACTTTTCTTTGGATTTGTCCATTTATCCATATTTCTGCGTATTTCCATTGCTTTATGCATAAATGCCACTTTATTAAGTAAAAGTAATATTTCCATTCTGTTACAAGCGTCCCTGCCCTGATTAAAACAGCCTCACCGGTCGCATTTTGTGCGCACCTAGGCGGCGATGTACTTGCCGTCCTGAATCACATAGGCCGTAGCGGGCTTCTCGACCTGACCCCCGTCGTTCCATGTGAGTTCGCCCGTCAGGCCCTCGATCTTGATCTTGCGCATGGCCTTGGCAAGGTCGCCGGCAATATCGGCGCTATCGGCCGTAATGTCGATGTCTGCCTTATCGATTGCCTCGACAATCGCGTGGACGCAATCGTAGGCGTCGGCGGCAAACTGGTTAGGCGTCTCGTCGTAGGCATCCTTATAGGCTTTGACGAAGTCGGCATTCTTCTCATCGTCGGCAGAGAACGGGGTCATGAGCAGTACGCCCTCGGCAAGAGAGGTGTCGAAGCCTTCCACAGAGAGCAGGCCGTCCATACCGTCGGTACCCATGAGTGTCATGCCGTGGCCCATGTCCTTGGCGTTCTTGAGCAAAACGGACGCCGGCGTGTAGTAGATCGGCGCAAAGATCATGGTGGCGCCTGCCTCCTTGGCCTTGGTGAGCTGGTTGGTAAAGCTCGTGGAGGAATCGTCCTTAAAGGTCTCGGTATCGACGATATCAAGTTTGGACTCCTTGGCCTGCTCGGCAAAGGCATCGGCAACACCCGAGCTGTACGTATCGCCGGAGTTGTAGAACAGGGCGATCTTGGCGTCCGCGTACTTCTCGGCCAAGAACTTCGCGGCACTCGTGCCCATGGTTGGGTCGGTAAAGCAAACCTGGAAAACCGTGGTCTTGTCCTTGGTGACGTCGAGAGACGAGGCCGAGGGCGTGACCATGAGCATGTCGTCGGCAATCTCGCCCGAGACAGCAACGGCAGCACCGGTGGTGACCGGACCGACGAGCGCCTGCATGCCCCAGTCGCACAGGGTATTGAAGGCGTTGATAGCCTTCTCGCCGTCAGCGACGTCATCCTCGGACTTAAGCGAGAGTTTGAGGTCTGTCTCTTATACACATCTCCGAGCCCACGAGACGGACTC
>UROO01000068.1 GCA_900549555.1 uncultured Collinsella sp.
TGCGGGGTCTCATGGGCCCCCTTGACGCGGCGTAGCGGAGGTGCCACCCGGCCGCATAGCCGTAGCCAAGTCGCGGCGGATGCCGGCTAGCAAAGACCCGACCGAGTACCCATAAATCAAGGCGGCCTCACGATGGAGAGACCGCCTTGATTCCTCGTTTTCCTCTTTTGTTGTTTTGCGTAGCCCTAAACTGAGCACAATTCGGAGCCAGTATTCAATCAATCATCTATTGGTAGTCGTTTGCATACGAGCTATAGAAGAGCGCCTTGCAATCGACATCGCTGTAGCCCATAACAGCATCCTGTACATCGGCGCGCAAGAGGTTAAGCACCTTGTATACGCCCCCTCCCATGTCCCCAACGAAAAGCACCTGCTTAAATACATCGGGATAATCGCGCAGATAGGTCACATAGCCCCTTAGCTTTGCTAGCGTGTCGCCGAGGAACTCGCCATGAGGGTCAACGATGGACGGCCTGATGACGCCCGCTGCATCCTTCACGAAGAAGAGGAAGTCTGGATGCAGGGCCTTGCGTCCCACCGAAGACATGTACGGAATCGAAAACGCCTTAGCAGACATGCTGTCCGACGGATTGCGATAGAAGGCAACCGTGCGATTCTTTGCCAATTCGTTCCTAACGATATAGTCTTCCGCCGGGTTCAGGTCGAGCGGGCAGAGGCCGTCCTCTTTCTGCACGATATGGCACGGATATTTAGCGAAGTCGTCCGACGTGCTGGCAGACGTGGGCCACTCTATCTTTGTGAGGCGCTTGCCCTCAGTTTCACGGGCCAGCTCGTCGTAGCGCTGCTTTGCCGCGTCGTTAAGGTAGTCATAATCGCCAGATCCATCGACCTTATCGAAGTATTCCTTTCGGCATTGAGCCGCCCAGCCCTCGAGCGCATCAACGATGGCCTGCGTGCGCACCGCTGCGGCAAGGCGCAGGTCGCACTCGGGCCGCCCAAGCTCCTTGAAGTTGGCGCGACGATACTCATTCGCAAACTCCTTAGTGAAATGCATGTCGGCGTCGCGGGCGGCCTTTCTGAGGCCCTCGGCGTCCGTGCGGGCCTCCTCCTGCTCCTGGTCCTCGGTCTCGTTGAGCTTGTCGAGCGTGATCTTGACGGTCTCGGCAACCTCTACGTCGTGTTTGGCTTCGCGGTACTCGTCCTCGTTAGCAACGATGTATCCCTTGAGCTTCTGGACGAACTGTTTTTTCACGTCGACCGCGGCATTGACATCGAGGCCAGTCTCGACAAGCAGAGTCGCCGTCTTAACCAGGCTCTGGAATTCGTTCCTGGCCTTTTTCGGAATGCGCTGCACGGGGATGGAATCGAAGGCTGTGCGAATGCCCTGCCACTCCTGATGCGTGAAAGACTGCTCACGCTTGGTGGGCGGCTTGGGCTTTGCCATGGGCACGGGTATTACGACCGAGACGGGCTGGGTCGGCTCGGTCTGTGCGGAACTTGGCTCAGGTGTCGCAGGTTGCTGCGGGGCAGACGCTGCAACGTAGTTGCCCGTTGCGGACTGAGGCGCCAGCTCCGCTTCTGGCGCCGGGACGTCGACGGGCCTGACCGCCGAGGCAAGCGAGGGCTGCGCTCCCTGCATGTCCAACGGCTCCTGAATCGCGATGCCGGCAAGCGGCGCCTGGTAGCCGGGTTGTGCCTGCCGCGCCGCCTCGATGGCTTTCTCGTTCTCCTCGTACGCCTTGAGCTCCTGTTGGTAGTCGGCTTCGGACTTGGGCGCAGCCGCCGTGATAGTCACGGGGTTGAGAACGATGTTCTGCTTGCCGATGGAGCTCTCGCCCATGTCGTCCTTGCGGCCCATGAGGTAGTCGACCACGTCCTGAGTGCTCTCGGGATTGAACTGGGGCAGGTAGCAGGCGACGGAGTTCAAAAGATCATCGGATTCGATGCGCCGCGCAAGTGGAGTGCGTACCATACGTCCCACGAGCTGTGCGATATAGGTCGAGTCCGAACGCCTGCGCTGCGAGAAGATGACCTCCGCTCGCGGGCAGTCCCATCCGTTGGAGACAGCCTCCTTGGCGAAGAGCACGCGAATGCGCGAGGTGTCCTGAACGAACTCGGGCTCGACATAGGGGATGAGGTATTTTCCCGCCGCGATGTCCTTATGCTCGCCGAAGACGTTGGCGAACGACATCGCCTCGGAAAGGCTGGGGACCAGGCCCGTGATCTGGTCGCACATCTCAGCCAGGGCCGAGCTGCTCACGTTGTCCGCCGCTTGGATGAGCAGCAGCGGGTTGACGGGGCTCTCGCCCTCGCGGGCACAGTACTCGCCCCATTCGCGGCAAGTCAGGGCATAGCGCTCGCACGCCATAGTGAGGTACTGGTGCTCGACCGGGTCGTCCTTCTCTGGCACGCGCAACTCGATGATGTCCTTGAGCAGACCTGACTCCTGGACCTCGCGAGGGGTCACAGCGACCTTTGGCATACGTACGCGATCGGCGCGCTGTTCCATGGCCGCCTCGAATCTCTGCGGCGTGGCAGAGACCCCGACGACGATGGGCATCGCTGCACGGCCGTCGAGCCCATCAATGAGGCTGGCGTAGATCGTCGCGGCGCCGCGCTCGCTCGAGGCATTGGCCCCCAGACCGCGATGGGCCTCGTCTATGAACAGATAGAGGTTGCGCTCCGGGTCCCTGATGGTGCGGTCAAGGATGTCCCAGAACACGCGGCCGGAGTTGGCCTCACTGCCCTTGGTGAGCAGGCCGTTCTTACTGAGTAGGTCCTTGCTGAGGAAATAGACGTGGCGCGGCTCGAGAATGTCGTGCGCGGCTCCGAAGTCGTTGGTAATTGTGACCAGGTGGCGCCTGTCAAGGATGCTGTCTGCCAGCTTGTCCGCCACGTTTGAGAAACGCACGCTCGTCTGCTCGTTCAGGCTCGGGGAATCCGAGAGCCAAAGAACGACGGCATTCTCGTCGGGCATGAGGTTCAGATCGTCGTCTCCGAAGAAGAGCGCTTCGATCGTCGCTGCGCACATGACCGTTTTGCCCGACCCCGTGGGAGATGCGAGGCATATCGAGGACAGCTCGCCGTCCTGCTCGTAGCGTCGGCGCATCGACTGCAACTTGTTCGCCAGGGTCGCGACCGCACCGGCTTGGAAATCCTTAAGTTCGACTCTCATGTTTACCTCACCGCATCCTCGGCGGCAATCTTGAACGATTGCAGGTAGTTCTCGTACAGGCGGACGACGTCGAGCCCAGGCAGTTGTGCCTTGACGGAGGCGTATCGAGCCGTGTCGTCCGTGATCACATAGGCGCACCCTATGCTGGCATTCTGCTTGACGGCGTCTATGAAAGCGCCGACCGAAGCAAAGTCGAAAAGGACGGCGTAGGCGTCGGCCATGGCAAAGCCCGGCTGCTCGTGCTTGATGATGCTGCCACGCGAACCAGCGCGCAGCCAGAGCAGGGGCGCAATCTCCTCGAAGGCCACGCCCAGCTCGACGGCGTCCGGGTCTTCGTAGGTGAGGTCAAAGAAGACGGCGTTTTCCTCGAAGCCGTCGGCCATGGGGAACTCGTCAGTGAACTTGTAGTCACCCTTGATGGGGTCACCCTCGGGCGTCTTGCCCGTGATGGCCGCCGTGACGCGAGGCTTGGTAACGTACTGGCAGATGCCCAGCGCCTCCCATTCGGGGTCGCCCTGGCGAAGACCGCGCTTGGTGAGCTTTTTGGATTCGTCCTCGGAGACCTCGTTATTCGTTACGCTGATGGAGCGCCTGCGCCCGCCGTCCTGATGGTTCAAGCGCATGACGGCATGTGCCGTGGTGCCCGATCCTGAGAAGAAGTCGACTACAAGGGCGTCGGGCTTGTCGGCAACAACGGAAGCGATTGAGAGCTCGGTCGCATAAAGGGACTTTGGAAATGTGAAGCGCCTATCGCCGATGAACTTTTTGATATATCGGCTCCCGTATTCACCGGCAGAGAACTGCGTGCCACTCCAAACAGTTGTTGGAATGGCAGAGCGCTCTCCCTGCTCTTCGAGAAGCAAGGACCCATCCTCAGCCTTGCCGATGAGTTTAATTTCTCCATTCTTGAGACGCTCCTCTTGGGAATCTCCTAGGTAAAGGAGGGAGTACCGATCACTCTTTTTGTTGTACTCACCTACTTTTGCGCACCCGCGATCAAGCTTGGCCTGTAGAGCATTCTGGGAGATCCTCCAAGTCGCCTCTCGGCCATCGGTCCTAATAGGCCAAACTGCCCTGAGACCCGTTTTTGTCGGTATCTTTGTCCAGTCTTGTTCAAGGGGGAGAGAAGCGCCGAGCTCCTTAATTGTCGCGGTCTCCTCATCGATATAGATGGGATAGAAGAGGTTCGGCCTTGCGGTGCGAGCGGCATTGGGACCGCCCCTCAGCAGCCACTCCCAACGTACTTTACGTTGGGAGCGGCTGCTCGACGCGTCATCAGCCACTTTTTCCTCAAGTTCTCCGAACTCAACGGAATAGAGTCTGCGGTCCACTTGGCACGGCGCGGCGGTGCCAAAAAAGCAAAAGACAGCGTACTCGTCAGCTCTCTTGAACTGGTTGCCGCGGGCAACCCCGTTCTTGTTTATGGTGATTGAAACCGTCTGGATACCGGTCGCGTTGGGAAAAACGCTCTCTAAAAGAAGCTCAAGCCTTGCGTACTCCTTCTCGTCGATCGTCACGATGAGTACGGAATCGTTGGGGTTGAGCAGCTGCTTGGCGAGCTTGAGGCGGCGCTCCATGAAGGCAAGCCACTTGGAGTGGCGATAGGCGTCGGAGCCGTCGACGTAATCGTTGTTGTATTTCCAGTCGCGGGCGCCAGTGTTATAGGGTGGGTCAATATATATGCAGTCCACTTTGCCTGCATAGGCAAAGGCCAAGGTTTCAAGAGCATGGTAGTTTTCGCCGTTAATGACTACTTGATAGGGCTTATCGCCAGCGCGCTCGACACGCCCAGTCTCTTTGAGGCCAGCATAAATCGGCTGGTCATATTCAGCAACAGGCACGACATCGTCGACAGCAACGGAGCGGGGCTCACAATCGTTTTCGTCATATGAGGGCGATTGATATGGCTTTAGATCAGCAACCCCCCCCCGAACGGCATTTACCAACCATAGCAGTTGGGAGCTAGAGTCCTCTTTTTTACCACGCTCGGGAAGCACCTGTACGACATCGCCCTCCATGATAGGCTTGCCATAAAGGCGAAGTCGCTCTGGACGGTTGTGTTCAAATACAAGCCCAAACTGGCGCTGCGCAGCAAAGGCGCGGATGTCGGCAGCGAGCTGACGATCGCCCAGCTTGACAGCGCGATCAACAAGGTTCTGAACGACCGCTTGCGCCGTCTGAGACATCACTTCTCCCCCTTGCACTTCTCGTCAATCCATTCGCGCAGGACTTTAGCCACCGTCTTATCCTGTCGCGCGGCATAGGACTTAAGAGCCCGCTTATCCTCGCGGGTTATCGAGAGCGTGAACTTATCTAGCTCCCTTTCGGCATGAACAGCCTGATCTTCCTCCATGATCGCCCCTCCGAATTGACCTGTTCTACGTTCCTTAATTGACCGAAATCATTTTACTTCAGAATACGTAATTACGTAATTACGTATGCAAATTTGAGCCATGCATCACTCAATCACTAGTCAGTATTCGTTGACGAATCGTTGGGGATAACGAATATATCGAGGTAGACAGTCGTTTTTACCGTCTGCGAGTACCAGCAAATCGATACTCAAAACGTCGTGAGTACATTTTGAGTACTAGTCCGAGCGGCCTCTTGCGGGCGGACGCGATCTGCCGGTCAGCATTAATTGAAATAAATTGATGGCGTTGCTTCGGTAATTGAAAACACTTTAAAAAATACCAGCAAACAATAATCCCAGCTAAACAGCTTGAGAGATTGCGTGGCTGGTTTGCATGTACCACATACACCACAATGCACAAGCATCCATGGCACGCAAATAAAAAACGAGGGAGGCCGCATCCGACCTCCCTCGCAAAGGGCTATTTACTATTCCCACTCGATGGTCGCGGGCGGCTTGGACGTGATGTCGTAGCACACGCGGTTGGCGCCGGGAACCTCGGCAACGATGCGGCCGGAAATGCGGGCCAAGACATCGTAAGGCAGCTTGGCCCAGTCGGCGGTCATGGCATCGCTGGACTCGACGGCGCGCAGGATGATCGGGCGCTGGTAGGTGCGCTCGTCGCCCATAACGCCGACGGACTTGATGTCAGGCAGGACCGCAAAGTACTGCCAGCAGCTGTGCTCGGAGTTGCGCTCACCGGTCTGCTCAAACAGGCGCTGGTTGTAGGCGTCGAGCTCCTCGCGCACGATAGCGTCGGCGTTCTTGAGGATCTCGAGCTTCTCCTTGTCGACCGCGCCGATGATGCGGATGGCCAGACCCGGACCCGGGAAAGGCTGGCGGAACACGATGTGACCCGGCAGGCCCAGCGCCAGACCAAGCGCGCGGACCTCGTCCTTAAAGAAGTGGTCGAGCGGCTCGATGAGGTCGAAGTGCACGCCCTCGGGGAACGGGATCAGGTTGTGATGGCTCTTGATGGTGGCCGTCTTGCCGCCCGTCTTGCGAGCGCCAGACTCGATGATGTCGGGGTAGATGGTGCCCTGAGCCAGATACTTGACCGGCTTGCCATCGGTCTCGAGCTGCTGCGCCACGGCGAAGAACTCTTTCCAGAACTGCGTACCGATGATGCGGCGCTTCTCCTCAGGCTCGGTCACGCCGGCCAGAAGCTCGGCATAGCGGTCCTCGGCGTGGACGTGGATAAAGTCGACGTCAAACTGCTTAGTGAAGACCTCCTCCACCTGCTCGGGCTCGCCCTTGCGCAGCAGGCCGTGGTTGATGAACACGCAGGTCATCTGCTTGCCCACGGCGCGAGCGCCCAGCGCGGCCACGACGGAGGAGTCGACGCCGCCGGACAGGGCTAGAATCACGCGGTCGTCGCCGACCTTCTCGCGGAACTCGGCCGTCATGGTCTCGACCAGGTTGTCCATGCTCCAGTTGGGCTCCAGGCCGCAGATCTCAAACAGGAAGTTGCTCAGCAGCTGCTGACCGTACTCGGAGTGCTTGACCTCGGGGTGGAACTGCGTGGTGAAAATCTTGCGCTCGACGCACTCCATGGCGGCAACCGGGCACACGTCGGTGCTGGCGGTAACGGTAAAGCCCTCGGGCACCTCGGAAACGGCGTCGCGGTGGCTCATCCACACGGTCTGCTCCATGGGCGTAGAGTTAAAGAGCTTGGCACCAGCCGTGCGCGTGATGGTGGCGCGGCCATACTCGCCCACCTCAGAGTGGCCGACCTTGCCGCCGAGCGTCACGGCCGTGATCTGATGTCCGTAGCAAAAGCCCAGGACGGGAAGGCCCAGGTCAAAGATGGCAGGATCGATGGACGGAGCGTCCTCGGCATACACAGAAGCCGGGCCGCCGGAAAGGATGAGCGCAGAGGCGTTCATCTCGCGAATCTCGTCGGCCGAGATGTCGCAGGGGACAATCTCGGAATACACGTTGAGGTCGCGGACGCGACGGGCAATGAGCTGACCGTACTGCGCACCAAAGTCGAGTACGAGGACCTTTGCGGAAGCCTTTTGATCCATGGTTCCCCCTCTTGTTGGCGGGGAGCCGGTGCCCACCCGCGCGAATAAACGAGAATAACTTTCATAGTGTACACGTTATATGGGGTTTCTCGTCCCTCGCAGCCATCAGCGCACGGCAAACGCACGACCTGGGTCCCTATTTAACGGCAATTGAAGTGTTACCAAACGTTACAGATGATGTAATACGTTTGAACATTGTACGCCCTGTGCCACAATACTGCCGAACGACTCCGCCTCTGCGGCGGCAAATACGATAGGAATACCAGCATGAAGCGCATCCTTCTCATCGCCACGGGCGGCACCATCGCATCGACCGAGGACGGCAACGGCCTCTCCCCCGCCCTGACCGGTGAGGAGCTCGCCCAGAGTGTCCCCGAGATCTCGGGCCTCTGCGAGCTCGACGTGGTGCAGCCCATGAACATCGACAGCACCAATATGCGCCCGAGTGACTGGATGCGGATCCGCGACGTCATCGTCGAGGGTTATGCCGACCACGACGGCTTCGTGATTCTGCACGGCACCGACACCATGAGCTACACCGCAGCAGCGCTTTCCTATCTGATTCAGGACAGCCCCAAACCCATCGTGCTCACCGGCTCGCAAAAGCCCATGGGCAATCCCTTTACCGACGCCAAGCTCAACCTGTACCAGAGCCTGCTCTATGCGCTCGACGAGCACTCGCACGACGTCTCGATCGTGTTTGGCGGCGTTGCCATTGCCGGCACGCGCGCCCGCAAACAGCGCACCATGAGCTTTAACGCGTTCATTAGCGTCAACTATCCGCCCATCGCCTATATCCGCAACGACCGCATCGTGCGCAACGGGCTTCACGGCACGCATCGGGGCGAAAACCCGGTGCGTTTCTACGACAGCATCGACCCGCGCGTATTTGTACTCAAGCTTACGCCCGGCGTAAACCCGGGCATCCTCGACGCCCTTGCCGATAGCTACGACGCCGTGATTCTGGAGACCTTTGGCATTGGCGGTATTCCCGAATTTGGCGAGTCCGGCGAGTTATTCCAGGAGGCAATTTTCCGCTGGGTCGATTCGGGCCGCACCGTCGTCATGACCACGCAGGTCCCCGAAGAGGGACTCGATCTGGGCGTTTATGAGGTCGGCCGTGCTTACGCCGATCATCCGGGCATTCTGCGCGGCGACGACATGACCACCGAGACGCTCGTGGCCAAGACCATGTGGGCACTCGGCCAGTCACGCGATGCGACCGAGATTCAGCGCCTGTTCTACAGCCAAGTCAACCACGACCGCATCCCGATGGCGTAATTCCTAAGGCAGCTCCACTTATCGCAGCCTCAAACGACAGGTGGTCCCCCTCGGGCCGTGCAAAAATCGGAGTATTCTGCAATTTCTCCGCCGGAGGCATAGAATCGGCCGATTGTTAGACGAACTTTTAAGGCGAAGAGACCGTCTAGTAAATACTTATTCCACATTTTTATTAAGCGTGTGGATTAACTGCTGTCAAAAAGGCAAAGCCAGCCGCCCGAGCTACCATCTACGGCTGAACAGGTGCTGAATACTCGCGATTTTGCACATCGCAACCAGGGGGACCCGCCCAAAGAGCGTCAAATAGCAGCGGGGAACGCCCTATTCGATACCCTCGAGAAGCTCTGACACCGTCATGCCGAGCGCGGGCGCGATCTTAAATAGAACCTTGAGCGTGAAATTCGCCGTCCCATCTTCGATTCGGTCGAGGTAGGGTCGGCTGATTCCTGTCGCCACACAAAAATCAACCTTGGAGATACCAAGGTCCCTGCGTGTCTCTTCGACCCGCCTGCCAAGAATCTGTTTCGCACGTTCGTCCATGCAGCCGAGTTTGAAATGGAGCCGAACATAAACGTAAACTATAGTTTACGTTTTGCCGAATACACAGGAGTTTTCTATGTCGGGTTCTTCGGTCCGCATGTACCGAGCCACGCTTCGCACAAACAGCGCACCGCCCAAGCTCGTCGTCGTTGAAGCAGAATGCCTTTCGCCCGATGAGCGCACGGCATTTGCATTGCTATCAAGTCGCGTCACCGCCGTTCTGGCCCCTTGCCCGGCGCAAGGTGAACTTGCCATCCAATGCCAAGCGCACAGCTGCTCGCTCAATCAGGCCGCCGTAATCGCAACCAGCCAACGCGGTCTGCCCCTTCTCCTGGAAGCCGGTATCGCACTTGCCCTTCGCGGCGCCGGATACGAAAACGAGACCGCCGCCGACGTGGTCTTTAAACCACGATCGTGCGGCGGCCTCGCAGCAGCCATCGAATATGCTTGCAGGCTCGTTGCTTAAAGGGACAAGCTAGAATCCCAGTCCAAAGCCCGTACCGGTGATCGCCGAATACATAAAGTAGACGTTGATCACATTGAGAAACACGCCCGTGACGCAGCCGTTGCGCAGGTAGCGTTCGCACACGATGCGCGCCATGGCGGCGGAGTCATCATTGTTTTTAGCTTGACGTCCCGCCGTAAAGCTGTCTCTTATACACATCTGACGCTGCCGACGAACTCTAGGGTGTAG
>UROO01000069.1 GCA_900549555.1 uncultured Collinsella sp.
GTGCGCAGGCAAGCGACCTGGGTCTTCAGATTGCCGAAGCCAACGACGAGCTCGATCGCGTGCGCCGTGACGATTCCGAGGCCGCCGGCAAGCTCGCCGATGCCAAGGTGCGCCTGGCCCAGACGAGCGAGCGTCTGCGTTCGCTGAAGGGCCGCGTGCCCGACCTGGAGCATCGCCTGGAGGGCATCGACCGCCGTATCCGCGGAACACGCCAGGCCTCGCGCTCACTCGAGCTGCTGCGTCTGCGCGTCGATCCCATGCACGAGCGCTATTCGGCCCTGCTGGAGCGCGCGTCGGATTGGGCCGCGCGTCTGCGTGACCAGGCTTCGCTCGAGGAGGCGGACTCGGCCTCGCTCAAGAAGACCATCGAGGACGCCAAGGCCGAGGTCTCCCGCGCCAAGGAGCGGGTCGATGCCGCCACGGCGACGCAAAACGAGTTCAAGGTCGCACGCGGCAAGCTCGAGGTGCAGGTGGAGGCTGCCATCAAGGCTATTACCGCCGATGGCACCACGGTACTCGAGGAAGCGCTCATGCTTCCCGCGCCCACCGACCGCGACGCCGCCGAGCGCGAGCTCAACCAGCTCGTGCGCCAGATCAACAACCTGGGCCCTGTGAACCAGGTTGCCATGGAGGAGTACGAGCAGCTCAAGCGCCGCGCCGATTACATCGAGGAGCAGCTGGCCGATCTGGAGAGCGCGCGCAAGGCGCTCACCAAGATCACTGTGGCTATCGACCGCAAGATGCGCAAGGCGTTCCTGGTGACCTTCGAGAAGGTCGACGTGAACTTCCGCGAGATCTTCGCCATGCTGTTCCCGGGCGGCCAGGCACATCTGGAGATGACCGACCCCGAGCATCCGGCCGAGACGGGCATCGAGGTCGTGGCGCAGCCGCGCGGCAAGCGCATCACCAAGATGATGCTCATGTCGGGCGGCGAGAAGAGCCTGACGGCGCTCGCTCTGCTCTTTGCCGTGTATCGCACGCGCACGGTGCCGTTCTATGTGCTGGATGAGGTCGAGGCGGCGCTCGACGACGCTAACCTGTCCAAGCTCATCGGCGCACTCGACGTGCTGCGTTCCGATACGCAGCTCTTGGTTATCTCGCATCAGCGCCGTACTATGGAGGACGCTGACGTCCTCTACGGCGTCTCGATGCAAGCCGACGGCGTCAGTCGCGTCGTCTCGCAAAAACTCGATCGCGAAACCGGAAAGGTCGTGAACGCATAATGGGATTCTTTGACGCTCTCTCGCGCGGACTCGAGCGCAGCCGTGAGGCCCTCAACGAAGTCTTTTACTTTGGCGGCGAGGTCGACGAGGATTTTTGGGAGGACCTTGAGGACACCCTCGTCATGGGTGACATGGGTGCCGAGGTCGCGATCAAGGTATCCGATGACCTGCGCGATGCCGCGGCCAAGAAGAACCTCAAGACCGCCCCGCAGCTTCGTCGCGCCCTGGCCGAGCAGCTCGAACAGCATTTTGTGCCCGTCGAGCGCGATCCGTTCGCCGACACGCCGAGCTGCGTGCTGTTTGTGGGCATTAACGGTGCCGGCAAGACCACGACGGTCGGCAAGATCGCGAGCGCCATGGCTGCCCGCGGCAAGAATGTCGTGATCGGCTCGGCCGATACCTTCCGCGCCGCCGCCATCGAACAGCTCGATGTGTGGGGCCAGCGCGCCGGCGTCCCCGTCATCAAGCGCGACCGCGGCTCCGATCCGGCGAGCGTTTGCTACGACGTGCTCGACGAGGCCGACAAGCGCGGCAGCGACCTGGTGCTTATCGACACCGCCGGCCGTCTGCACACGAGCCCCGAGCTCATGCGCGAGCTTGCCAAGGTGGTCAACGTGACGCGTAAGCGCGCCGCCAATATGGCCGCCGGCCCCATGCCCGTCTCGGTCGTACTCGTAATCGATGCCGCGACAGGCCAAAACGGTCTGAACCAGGCGCTTGAGTTTAACGAGGCGTTGGGTCTGGACGGTATTATCATGACAAAGCTGGACGGCACGGCTAAGGGTGGCATCGCCATGGCCGTGGCCGAGAAGCTCAAGCTCCCAATCCTGCGCATTGGCGTGGGCGAGCAGGTCGATGACCTGCAGGAGTTCAATGCCAAAGATTTCTGCCGCGCCCTGGTGGGCGAGTCCAATTAAGGAGTGACTAGTGTTTGATTCTCTGAGCGATCGCCTCAACGACACATTTGACCGCCTGCGCGGCAAAGGTAAACTGACCGAGGCCGATATCACCTCGGCTATGCGCGACATTCGCATGGCGCTGCTCGAGGCCGACGTCAACTTCAAGGTCGTCAAGGAGTTTGTCGCCAAGACCAAGGAGCGCTGCATGACCGCCGAGGTCATGGAGTCGCTGTCGCCGGCACAAAACGTCGTCAAGATCGTGCTCGACGAGCTTACCGAGATGCTCGGCTCCACCGAGAGCAAGCTCGTCTTTAGCAACCGCATCCCCAATGTCATTATGCTCGTGGGCCTGCAGGGCTCCGGTAAGACCACGGCGGCCGTAAAGCTGGCCTACCTGCTCAAGAAGCAGGGCCGCTCGCCGTTGCTCGCTGCGTGCGACGTCTACCGTCCCGCCGCTGCCGACCAGCTGGCCACGCTCGGTGGAGAGATCGGCGTTCCGGTCTTTCGCGGTGACGGCGCGCACCCGGTCGATATCGCCAAGGGCGCTATCCAGGAGGCTGTCGACCACCTGCGCGACGTGGTCATCGTCGATACCGCCGGCCGCCTGCAGATCGACGAGCAGATGATGCAGGAGGCCGTGGACATCAAGAAGGCCGTCAAGCCCGATCAGGTGCTGATGGTTGTCGATGCCATGACCGGCCAGGATATCGTCAACGTCGTCTCGACCTTCGCCGAGCGTACCGACTTTGACGGCGTGATCATCTCCAAGCTCGACGGCGATGCCCGTGGCGGCGGCGCGCTTTCCGTGCGCCAGGTGACCGGCAAGCCCATCAAGTTCGTGAGCATGGGCGAGAAGCCCGATTCGCTGGAGCCGTTCTACCCCGACCGCATGGCCAAGCGCATCTTAGGCATGGGCGACGTCGTCGGCATTATCGAGAAAGCCCAGGAGGCCGCCGATGCCGAGCAGCTCGAGGCCGCCGAGCGCATGCTGCGCGAGGGCTTTACCATGAACGACATGCTTGACCAGATGAAGGCTGTCAAGAAGATGGGCGGCATGAAGGGCATTCTGGGTATGCTTCCCGGCGGCCAGCGCGCACTCAACCAGATGGGTGGCAACCTGGACGAGGGCATCTTCGATAAGAACGAGGCCATCATCATGTCGATGACCAAGGAGGAGCGCCTGCGTCCCTCCATCATCAACGGCCAGCGCCGCGCCCGCATCGCCAAGGGTGCCGGTGTGACCCCCACCGAGGTCAACAGCCTTATGAAGCAGTGGGGCGAGATGAACAAGATGATGGGCCGCATGCGCACGATGGCCAATCAGGCGCAGGCCGGCGGCAAGAAGGGCAGAAAGGGTAAGAAGGGCAAAAAGATGCGCATGCCCAATATTCCCGGTCTGGATGCCATGGGCCTGGGCGGCATGGGCGGCCTGGGAACGGGCGGTCCTAAGTCCGATATGGATCTGCTGCGCCAGATGGAAGCGCAGATGCGCAATAAAAAATAGGGCTGTAATTCCAGCTTGATATGGCAAAGGCCACTCGGAAGCTACCGGGTGGCCTTTGTTGTTGGCTTTGATTGCTGGGTTGCGTTCAGCGTCGCACCCTGAGCTCGCGGTGCCGTGCCGTTAGTGGCAGCCGCAGCCCTCGTGGCCCTCGTGCTCGTGATGGCCGTGGCAGCCGCAGGACTCGCCTTGCTCGTGGGTGCGCTCGTGGTCATGGCCGTGGCAGTCGCAGGTGGCCTCGCCGGTCTGCGCGAGCGTGCCGGCAATGAGGGCCTCGACGCAGGCGTCGCAGCTGCCCTGGGCGCCCGCATAGACCGTTATGCCAGCCTGGGTGAGCGCGTTGATGGCCCCGCCTCCGATACCGCCGCAGATGAGCGTGTCTACGCCACCGTTGGCAAGCAGACCCGCCAGGGCGCCGTGACCGGTGCCGCCGGTGCCTACGACCTGCTCGTTGAGCACCTTGCCACCCTGGATGTCGTAGATCTTGAATTGCTCGCTGCGGCCAAAGTGCATAAAGATGTTGCCGTTGTCGTACGTCGTTGCCACCCTCATGGTGCCGACCTCCTTTGCTGGCCATGCGGCCGTCGTCGTGGTGATGGGGGAGTATGCGATATTGCCGCCCTCGATACACAGTGCGCGCCCGTTGACCAGCGCGTTTGCCACCTTGCGATGTGCGCGGCTGCAGATGGCCGCCACAGTGGCGCGGGCAATGCCCATGTGCTGGGCGACGGCCTCCTGATTGAGGCCGTCCAGGTCACATAGCCGCAGGACTTCGAGCTCGTCGACCGTCATGTCGATGGCGTCTCCGCTGGCAAGGCCGTCGGGGGTAAAACCGCGATATTCGGGGATGATCCCAACGCGGCGTAATTTTTCTCGTCTTCCTGCCATTCACTCTCCTAATCTGACATATGTCAACAATAGAATATCGAACGTGCGGATATGCGCAAGGAATTTCTGGCATATGTCAGAAAATGAGGGCTTATGTTTGGGCTGTGGGGTCGCGTGCGCCTGGGCTACAATGAATTTCGCTTATAGGCGACTGACAGGAGGGTCAATGAGCAAGGCTGATCAACAGTTTGTAACCATGTGCCGCGATATCTTGGACCATGGCACCACCACCGAGGGCCAAAAGGTCCGACCGGTGTGGGAGGACGGCACCCCTGCCTATACCATTAAAAACTTTGGCGTTACGGCTCGCTACGACCTGCGTGAGGAGTTTCCCGCGCTCACACTGCGTCGCACGGCGCTTAAGTCTGCCATGGACGAGATCTTGTGGATCTATCAAAAGAAGTCAAATAACGTCCACGACCTCAACAGCCATATTTGGGATGAGTGGGCCGACGAGACTGGCTCCATCGGCAAGGCCTACGGGTACCAGATTGGGCAGAAAAGCCATTATGCCGAGGGCGACTTTGACCAGATGGATCGCGTGCTGTACGACCTTAAGAACACGCCGTACAGCCGCCGCATCATGACTAACACCTACGTGTTTAGCGACCTGTCCGAGATGCACCTGTATCCGTGCGCCTACAGCGTGACCTATAACGTGACGCAGCGCCCGCAGGACGATAAGCCCACACTCAACATGATTCTCAACCAGCGCAGCCAAGACATTTTGGCCGCCAACAACTGGAATGTGTGCCAGTACGCCATTTTGCTGATGATGGTCGCGCAGTCGGTCGATATGATTCCCGGCGAGCTGCTGCATGTGATTGCCGATGCCCACATTTACGACCGTCATGTCGATATCGTCCGTGAACTTATCGAGCGTCCGCAGTTTGCGGCGCCTAAGGTAACGCTTAACCCCGATGTGCACGATTTCTATGCGTTTACGACCGACGACCTGATCGTCGAGGGCTATGAGCACGGCCCGCAGGTCAAGAACATTCCCATTGCGGTGTAGGTGGCGCTCATGACGTGTAAGCTTTCTGCCATTGTCGCCGTGTGCGACGATTGGGGCATTGGGTGCGAGGGCGACATGGTGGTGTCCAATCGCGCCGACATGCGCCATTTTGTGGTGTGCACCAAAGGTTGCCCGGTCATCATGGGGCGCAAGACGCTGCTGAGTTTTCCCGGCGGGCGTCCGCTCAAGAACCGCCGCAATATCGTGCTTACCCGCGACGAGGATTTTGCGGTCGAGGGCGTCGACGTGGTGCATAGCATCGACGAGGCGCTCGCTGCGGTTGCCGATGAGCCCGTTGCGTGGGTGATCGGCGGCGGCGATGTCTATCGGCAGTTTTTGCCGTATTGCGCCGAGGCCGAGGTCACGCACAACCATTGCACCCATGCCGTGGACACGTACTTTCCCGACTTGGACGCCGATCCCGCGTGGGAGATTGCGCGGGCCAGCGAATCGGCGGTTGTCGCTGCCGGAGAAGGCGATGAGGGCCTCAAATATGAGTTCGTGACGTATCGTCGCGTTGATGCTTAAATCTCCTATTTGCCCACGGTATTATCGGGTTGGAATGAGGAAGGGGCGGCGCCTGGCGTCGCCTCGTTTGATATAGATGCTGCTGTAAGAAGGGTACGGGCTTGCTGTTATGACTGATGCCGTTGAGGTGCTGCGAATTGACTCGCTCGAGGATGAGCGGCTCGATGCCTACGTGCGACTGACCGAACGCGAGCTACGCTGCGTGCTGGAGCCGCAAAAGGGCATCTTTATCGCGGAGAGTGCCAAGGTTATCGAGCGCGCGGTGCGTGCCGGATATGAGCCGGTGAGCTTTCTTTTGGGCGAACGCTGGCTCGACCAGATGATGCCGCTGTTTGAGCGCCTGGTTGTGCGCGAGGACGCCGGCCCTGTTCCTGTGTTCGTTGCCTCCATGGAGCTCATGGAGCAATTGACGGGCTTTAACGTGACGCGCGGTGCGCTCGCGGCGTTTCGTCGCCCGCGGCAGATTCCGGTTGATGAGTTCTTGGGCGGCGTCGTCGAGGCGGCGGGGGAGCGTCCGGTGCGTGTGTGCGTGCTCGAGGGCATTGTCGACCACACCAACGTCGGCGCGATTTTCCGCTCGGCCGCTGCGCTCAATGTCGACGGCATTCTGGTGAGCCCTACGTGCTGTGACCCGCTGTACCGTCGCTCGGCCCGCGTTAGCATGGGCACGGTGTTTCAAGTGCCGTGGACGCGCATTGGCAGTGAGGCGCGCGTGTGGCCGCATGACGGCCTGGCGGCGCTGCACGATGCCGGTTTTTCCTGTGCCGCCATGGCGTTGACGGACGATTCGGTGTCGTTGGACGATCCCGCGCTGCAGGAGATTGACCACCTGGCGATCTTTATGGGTACCGAGGGTGCCGGCCTGGGCGCCAAGACCATCGCGGGCTGCGACCGGGCCGTGCGCATTCCGATGGCGCACGGGGTCGATTCGCTCAACGTGGCCGCGGCGAGTGCCGTCGCCTTTTGGCAGCTGTGCCCGCATGTGAGCAATGAGTATCACTACCAGCCAGGTTTGTATCACTAGGCAGATAGTTCGCACCGGGCTCTGACTCGGGGTGTTTCGGTCGACGCCGGTCGGTGCTAAGCTGCTATTGGTTTTGGCCTTAAATTGCCGTTTTGTTGTTTGACGTATGCTGGTGGGGAGGGCGTGTGGCTAAGAAATCTACGGCTATCGATGTAACGCAGGGTGTTATTTGGCAGCAGCTGCTTTCGCTGTGCGTTCCCATCTTTTTTAGTTCGTTTTTTCAACAGGCCTACACGCTTATCGGTACCTATATCGTCGGCCAGTTTGGCGGCAAGCTTGCACTGGGTGGCATTCAGGCCACGATGGTGCTCACCGAGCTCTGCATTGGCTTTTGCGTTGGCGTCGGCGCCGGCTGCGCGGTCATTACCGGTCAGTATTTTGGCCAGCACGATGATGAGCGACTGAGTCGTTCGGTCCATACGGCCATGACCCTCGCGCTGGTGGGCGGTATCGTTTTCTCGATTCTTGGCATAGTGTTCGTTGAGCCCATGCTGGTACTTATGAACACGCCGCATGAGCTATTGGCTGAGGGCGTGGCCTATGCTCGTTGCTATTTTGCCGCCATGGTTGCGGCGCTGCTGCTCAATATGGGAACGGCACTGCTGCGCGCCGTGGGCGACACGCGCGGGCCTGCTGTGATCATCGCTTCCGGCTGCCTTGTTAATGCGGTGCTGGATGTTATCTTCGTTGCCGTGCTTCATATGGAGGCTCTGGGCTGCGGCATCGCGGTGGCGCTGACCATTTGTTCCAACGCCACGATGATCGTGATTCGCATGATGCACGCACCGGGTGCGTGGCGGCTTTCGCTGTCCAAACTCGGCATTGATCCTGGCATTTGTAAGAGCATGATCTCGTGTGGTCTGCCGCTTGGCTTTCAGTCTGCTGCGTATTCGATTTCCAACGTTTTGATTCAGGTGTCGGTCAACTCGTTTGGCGCCGATGTCACCACGGCGTGGGGTCTTTCGGGCCGTTTGGATGGCATTGTCTGGATGGTTACCGAGGCGCTTGGCGTGTCGATCACCACGTTCTCGGCACAGAACTTTGGCGCGCGCAACTACGAGCGCATGCGCAAGGGCTACCATACGTCGCTCGTGCTGTCGTTTATGCTCATTGGTGGGCTGTCTGCCGTGCTGCTGGTGTTCTCGGGTCCGTTGTCGCGTCTGTTTGTCGACGATGCTTCGATTTCGGCGTACACCACGACGATTCTTCATTTTATCGCGCCGTTCTACGCGATCTTCTCGATTATCGAGAATGCGTCGGGCTCCATTCGTGGTGCCGGCGTGAGCTTGCAGCCCATGCTGCTCACGATTTTTGGCACCGTCGTGCTCAGGGTGATTTGGGTGTTTGCGATTATGCCGTTCGACCCGTCGCTTGAGCACCTGCTGCTGGTCTACCCCGTAACCTGGCTCATCACGGCTATGATGTTTACTATCTACCACCACAGTGGCAACTGGCTCGGCCGCGCCACTGCCTAATGATCCGTAGGGGACGGAGGAAAACGGATCATTGGCCCGGCGATAAGGCGAAATGATCCGTTTTCCTCCGTCCCCTTTGGATCAATTAGTATTCGATGCCTTGGCGGGCTAGGAGGCCTTCGTCGAAGTAGTGTTTGACGGGGCGCATTTCGGTGACCAGGTCCGCGAGGTCTGCGAGGGGCAGCAGGCCCCGGCCGGTGAGCACGAGCTCCGTAGTGGCGGGCTTTATCGCGATCAGCGCTTCGACATCCTCGCGCGTCACAAAGCCGCGGCGCATGGCCTCGCCGAGTTCGTCCAAAATGAGCACGTCGACCTGCGAGATCTGTTCGCGTGCAAGTTCCATGATCTGCTCGGCGCAAGCCTCGGGCGTGTCGCGATCGGCCTGTATAATGCGCAGTCCCAGGCGCGGCGCGGCATCGTGTTCGGCGCAGTGCAGCTTCTTGGCAAACTGCAGCATGAGTACGTCGAGCCCATAACCCGTGGCGCGCAGCGCGAGCCCCAGCGCAGCCGTGGTTTTGCCCTTGCCGTCGCCCGTGTAGATCTGAACCTTGCCGACTTCCAGTGATGCCATCTCTGTCCTTTCGTGCCCGGCGTCGGTTTATCGCCGTCCGGGTTGGGTATTCTAGATAGCATTATCAACCCCAGTAGATGGAGTTCAAGCAGATGGAGATGGATGACAACAAACGTAGACGGAACATGATCCTCTACGTGCTCATCGCCTTCGTCGTCTACCTCGTGCTCTCGACCGTTCTGTTCCCCAACATCGGTCACACGCAGCAGATTACGAAGACCGATTACTCGACGTTTGTCAAAGCGCTCGATAAGAAGAGTGTCGACAAGGTCGAGTACAATACCGACGATTACACCATTTATTACACCAAGAAGGGCGAGGACGAGAACATCGCCTACAAGACGACCGGTGTGCCGAATGACGCGGGCTTTACCGATCGTGTGCTTGAATCCGGTGCGTCCCTGGAGTCGGTCGTTCCCGATAAAAACTCGGGTCTGATGACCTACTACCTGCTCACGCTCATTCTTCCCATGGCGATCTTCTTCCTCATCGGTTGGTGGCTCAATCGTCGCATGAAGAAGGCCATGGGCGATGACGGCCCGTCGATGAACTTTGGTGGCGGCGGCTTTGGGGGCGGCGGACTGGGCAAGTCCGGTGCTCGCGTGATCGCTTCCAAGGATGTGGGCGTGACCTTTAAGGACGTCGCTGGCCAGGAAGAGGCCAAGGAGTCTCTCAAGGAGGTCGTTGACTTTCTGGAGAAACCGCAGCGCTACGAGGAAATCGGCGCCAAACTGCCGCGCGGTGCTCTTCTTGTTGGCCCTCCGGGTACCGGTAAGACCCTGCTTGCCAAGGCTGTTGCCGGTGAGGCGGGCGTTCCGTTCTTTAGCATTTCGGGTTCTGAGTTCGTCGAGATGTTCGTCGGCCGTGGCGCCGCCAAGGCTGTCTCTTATACACATCTGACGCTGCCGACGAACTCTAGGGTGTA
>UROO01000070.1 GCA_900549555.1 uncultured Collinsella sp.
GAGATAGGAGTCCGTCTCGTGGGCTCGGAGATGTGTATAAGAGACAGGCTATAGAGACAAGGAGGCCAGCCATGGCACTTGAGAAGATTGACATCGACACCCTCGACCCGGCGGCGACCATTGTCGTGGCCACGGGCAACGCCCATAAGCTCACCGAGATCGAGGCCATTTTGGGCAAGGTCATGCCCGAGGTGCGCTTTGTGGCGCTCGGCCAGCTGGGCGATTTTGAGGACCCCGAGGAAAACGGCACGACGTTTTTGGAGAACGCCATCATCAAGGCGCAGGCTGCCGTTGAGGAGACGGGCCTTATGGCCATCGCCGACGATTCTGGCTTGGTCGTCGACGCGCTGGGCGGCGAGCCGGGCGTGTATAGCGCGCGCTATGCGGGCGTGCATGGCGACGATGCCGCCAACAACGCCAAGCTTCTCGTTAACCTGGAAGGCGTGGCAGACGAGGATCGTACCGCGCGCTTTATGAGCGTCGTCGCGCTTATCGATACGGACGGCCTGGTCACCTATGGCGAGGGCGCCTGCGAGGGCGTTATCGCGCACGAGGGCCGCGGCGATCACGGCTTTGGCTACGACCCGCTGTTCCTGCCGGTCGATACGCCGGGCAAGACCATGGCCGAGCTCACGGCGGACGAGAAGAACGCCATCAGCCATCGTTTCCATGCGCTCGAGCATCTGTCCGCCAAGCTGACGGGCGAGGAGTAGGCCGTGCGTGCGGTGGTACAGCGCGTGCTCAACGCCGGCGTGACAGTCGACGGCGAGTGCGTGGGCCGTATTGGACGCGGCTACCTGGTGCTGCTGGGCGTGGGCCACGGCGACACACGCGCCGAAGCCGACAAGCTGTGGGGCAAGCTCCGCGGGCTGCGTATCAACGAGGACGAGAACGGCAAGACCAACTTGGCGCTGGCGGATGTCGACGGCGAGGTGCTCGTGGTGTCGCAGTTCACGCTGTTTGCCGACTGCCGCCACGGCCGCCGTCCGTCGTTTACGGACGCCGGCGCGCCCGATGTCGCTAACGAACTTTACGAGTACTTTCTGACACTCGTCGCTCAGGACGTTGAGCATGTAGCGCACGGCATTTTTGGCGCCGACATGAAGGTCGACCTGGTCAACGACGGTCCGTTCACCATCGTTCTGGACACAGACAATCTTTAGGTTACGCGGTTTTACCAAACCGCGTAACTACTCGACGCTGCACGGCCACCATTCGGCCAATCTGTCGCTCAAACCGTCGCTCGCGTACCAAAGTACGCGTCGCTCCTCTTTCGCGACACCTTGGCTCGAATGGTGGTCGTTCGCTGACGTGAACTGGTCATGTGAGGTTATCGTCTGGTACGTATTTGGGACCGGGCTTTTTTAGCTGCTTGCGTATGGCTGCAGCAGGGTGCTATAGTATTAGAGTTTTGTCTATCTTAGGGGTATTATCCCCTTTTTGAATTGCACCCTCTGGAGGCCCTATTCATGGAAGAGATGGAAGTCAATCACGTCGACGACATCCACGAGAAGCTGACCGATATGGTGGGCGATCGCGTCAAGGTTAAGGCCAACATGGGCCGTACCCGCGTCATCGAGCGCATGGGCACCATCAAGAGCGTCCACCCCGCTGTCTTTATCGTTGAGGTTGACGAGCGTCGCGGCCGCAAATCGCGTCAGTCCTACCAGTACATCGATGTCCTTACCGGCCAGGTCGAACTGTTCGACCCCGAGAGCGGCGAACATATCTTTACCCCGCTCGGCAACCAGCTCGAGGAGCACTAACGGTGACCGATCGGTCCCTCATCCTTACCGCGCCGGCAAAGATTAACCTCTATCTGGGGGTTCATACCGAGCGCGACGCCCGCGGCTATCACAGGGTCGATTCCCTGATGGCAGCCGTCGGTCTAGCCGATACCGTGACGGTCACGCCGGCGCAGGCGTTGACCGTCCAGACGGTTCCGGCATCCGATTTTCCCATGCAAAAAAATACGGCCTATCGGGCGGCAATCGCTATGGCCGAGCGTTACGGTCGCGATGCCAACGTGTGCGTGACGATCGAAAAGCGTATCCCGCTGTGCGCCGGCCTGGGAGGCCCCTCGACGGATGCCGCTGCGGTCATCGTTGCCTTGGCCGAGCTGTGGGGTATCGACCGCGCCGACCCCGCGCTCGATGACGTCGCTCGCGGTATCGGCGCCGACGTGCCGTTCTTTTTGCACACGAGTCCCGCATTCTACGTCGGCGGGGGAGATGTGCTGGCCACTGAGTATCCTGTGCTTCCGGCGACACCTGTCGTATTGGTCAAACCGCACGAGACGAGCGTTTCAACGGTTGAAGCGTATCGACGATTTGATGAGAGCCCGGTGCCCGCGGACAAACCCGGTGCGATTGCTTCTGTCTTACGCGCCGGCGATGCCGGGGCGGCATATGCGCTCGTTCATAACAATCTGGGCGTCATATCCGCGCAGATGGAGCCGCGGATCCAGGCAGTTCTCGACTGGCTGCGCGCACAGGAGGGAACCGTTGCCGTGGACGTGTGCGGTTCGGGTGCCTGCTCGTTTGCCATTTGCGATACCGTCGCTGCAGCAGCCCATCTTGCGGGAGCTGCCCAGCAAAATGGCTGGTGGGCCTGCGCGACTGAGCTTATTCCCAACACGGTTCAAATCGACGCGACAAAGAAATAAAAATTTCTCTAGCACGCGACGAAAATCTTTGTTACTATAGTCGAGCTAACGGGTTGTGGCTCAGTTTGGTAGAGCACTGCGTTCGGGACGCAGGGGTCGCTGGTTCAAATCCAGTCAACCCGACCAGAGCATGAGAAGGGACCGCTTCTTGCGGTCCCTTTTTTTAGCTATTGTTGTGATACCGCGGCACCCGCGGTATACTCATTCGAGCTTGTCTCGCTGTATTGTGGAGGTCTACATGTTTGGACTGAGGGTTCCTGAGCTCATCATTATTCTCGTCGTTGTCTTGATCATCTTCGGGCCTAAGAACCTGCCGAAGCTCGGCAAGTCTCTCGGCTCTACCGTCAAGAATATCCGCGAGGGTATGGAGGGCGACGATAAGGGCGAAACCAAGCAGGCCGAGGACGTTGTGGTCGAGGAGTCCAAGGAGGACAAGGAGATCGCAGAGCTCGAGGCCAAGCTCGCTGCTGCCAAGAAAAAGCAGGCAGAGGACAGCGACGCGGACGCAGAGTAGTCCCATCCCTTTGGGGTGAGCACCTGACCGGCTTGCCCGCAGGCTAGCCGGTCTTTTTCGTTTTGTTGACAGTTGATCGTTACATCATAGTTGGGGAGATATCCGTATGGACGCAAGCCAGATCGTACTGACCGCTGAGGGCCGCCAGAAGCTCGTCGAGGAGCTCGCTTGGCGTGAGGGCGATTACGCCAAGGAGATCGTCGAGGACATCAAGGAAGCCCGCGCGTTCGGCGACCTTTCGGAGAACTCCGAGTACGATGCCGCCAAGGACAAGCAGGCCCAGAATGCTGCTCGCATTGCCGAGATTCAGGCCATCCTCGCCAACGCTCAGGTTGCTGCCACCACGGGCGATCTGACCGTCTCCATCGGTTCCACCGTTTCTCTGATCGATCCCAACGGTGAGGTCATGGAAGTCACGCTCGTCGGTACCACCGAGACCAACTCGCTCGAGCACAAGATCTCTAACGAGTCTCCGGTCGGTCACGCCATCATCGGTCACGGCGAGGGCGACTCCGTTGAGGTCGTTACGCCTTCTGGCAAGACCCGCGTCTACACCATCGCCAAGATCGCACGCTAGACCACGGTCCCGCGTAAAGGTATGTTTTCGCTCCCTGGGACCGAATCCTGGGGAGCGTTTTAGTTTGAGGAGCTAACTTATGGCAGAGAACCAGAACGTCGCCGATCAGGCCTCGACGCTCAACGACGAGCGCGCCACGCGTCTGGCAAAGCGCGCCGCCCTGTTCGAGGCGGGCCAGAACCCCTATCCTGAGCACTCCGAGATCGAGGACTATGTCGTCGACATTGAGGCCAAATATGCCGATCTTGCCGATGGCGAGGATACTGAGGACGTCGTGAAGATCGGCGGCCGCGTGGTCGCCAAGCGTGGCCAGGGCAAGATCATGTTTATCGTCGTGCGCGACGCTACCGCCGAGATTCAGCTGTTCTGCCGCATCAACGACATGGACGAGGCAGCTTGGAATACGCTCAAGGCTCTCGACCTTGGTGACATCCTGGGCGTGACCGGCGTGGTTGTTCGCACCAAGCGCGGCCAGCTCTCCGTTGCCCCCAAGAGTGCGACCCTGCTCTCCAAGGCTGTTCGTCCGTTGCCCGAGAAGTTCCACGGTCTTTCCGATAAGGAGACCCGTTATCGTCAGCGCTATGTCGACCTGATTGCCAACGACGATGTTCGCGAGACCTTCCGCAAGCGCTCGCAGATTCTCTCCACCTTCCGCCGCTTCATGGAATCTGACGGCTACATGGAGGTCGAGACCCCCATCCTGCAGACCATTCAGGGCGGCGCTACGGCCAAGCCGTTCATCACGCACTTCAACGCGCTCGATCAGGAGTGCTACCTGCGCATTGCTACCGAGCTGCACCTCAAGCGCTGCATCGTCGGTGGCTTTGAGCGCGTCTTCGAGATCGGCCGCATCTTCCGCAACGAGGGTATGGACCTCACCCACAACCCCGAGTTCACCACGATGGAGGCCTATCGTGCCTTCTCCGATCTCGAGGGCATGAAGGCACTCGCCCAGGGCGTCATCAAGGCTGCCAACAAGGCTATCGGCAATCCCGAGGTCATCGAGTATCAGGGCCAGACCATCGATCTGTCCGGTGAGTGGGCAAGCCGTCCCATGACCGACATCGTCTCGGACGTGCTCGGCAAGCAGGTCACCATCGACACGCCGGTCGAGGAGCTTGCCGCCGCCGCACGCGAGAAGGGCCTGGAGATTAAGCCCGAGTGGACTGCTGGCAAGATCATCGCCGAGATTTACGATGAGCTGGGCGAGGACACCATCGTCAACCCGACCTTCGTATGCGATTACCCCATCGAGGTCAGCCCGCTTGCCAAGCGTTTTGAGGACGATCCGCGCCTGACGCACCGCTTTGAGCTGGTCATCGCCGGCCACGAGTACGCCAACGCATTCTCCGAGCTCAATGACCCGGTCGACCAGGCCGAGCGCTTTGCTGCCCAGATGGCTGAGAAGGCTGGCGGCGACGACGAGGCTATGGAGTACGACGAGGACTACGTGCGCGCCCTCGAGTACGGTATGCCTCCCGCGGGCGGCATCGGCATCGGCATCGACCGCGTGGTCATGCTGCTCACCAACCAGGCTTCCATTCGCGACGTCCTGCTGTTCCCGCACATGAAGCCCGAGAAGGGTTTCCAGTCCGGTGCCGCCGCTGCCAAGGCTGCCGAGGCCGGCAACGCCGCAAGCCCGTTCGTCAAGCCGCTCAAGCCCACGCTTGACTACTCCAAGATCGCCGTTGAGCCGCTGTTCGAGGAGTTCGTCGACTTTGATACCTTCTCCAAGAGCGATTTCCGCGCTGTGAAGGTCAAGGCGTGCGAGGCCGTCAAGAAGTCCAAGAAGCTGCTGAACTTTACGCTCGACGACGGCACCGGCACCGACCGCACCATCCTCTCTGGTATCCATGGCTACTATGAGCCCGAGGACCTGGTCGGCAAGACCCTGCTCGCCATCACCAACCTGCCTCCGCGCAAGATGATGGGTATTCCCAGCTGCGGCATGCTCATCAGCGCCATCCATGAGGAGGAGGGCGAGGAGCGCCTCAACCTGATCCAGCTCGACGCTTCCATCCCCGCCGGCGCAAAGATGTACTAATTGGTTCCGCCGTTCTACCGAACGGCGGACCAGTCGACGCTGCGCGCCGCCCAGGGCGACAATTTGTCATTCAAAAGGCAAGGCATGACCAGAAGGTCTATGCCTTGCCTTTTTCATGCCAACTTGTTCGCCCTGGACGGCGCTCGCTGACGTTGCCGAAACATCGGCGTTGCCTTGGTCCAGATGTGGCACTTGGGGACGGTCCTTTTCGTCGGGGCCTACCGGCGCATTGGGGGTTTGCGCCTTCCATGCATGACAGTCGTCTCTTTTATGTTTCCTTTAGCCGTCGCTGCCTAGGATGGGAGTTAGTCGGCAGGAAGGGAGCGTCTATATGGACGACGCGAGCGAGCGTGCAATCGAAGAGGACATGCTCGATCAGTTCAACTACTTTGATGATGAGGACGAGGAGCTGATCGATCGTCGCGAGCCGGCGTCGCTCGATGCCTTCGACCTTGTTGGTGAAGAGCCCGACGAGGACGAGGTCGAATCAGCAGAGCCCCCACAGTCTTCGCGCCTGGACTCGCTGCTTTCGAGAGTCCCTATGCACCACGGCGCTCGTGCCGGCGCACTCCATATGAAAACTGACTGGCACCAGATCGTGACGGCAGGCGATGAACTTGCCGTCGATGCGCCGCTCACCGATAAGTCATCCATTATCTGCCGCACCGGCATGCTCATGCTGGCAAGCGGAACAGGTGCCTGGCGCGTGCGCGATACCATGAATCGTGTTGCTGCCGTACTCGGCGTCACGATTCACGTCGACCTGAGTCTTCTGTCGTTTGAGTGCACCTGCATCGAAGATGGCCACTGCTTTAACGAGGTCGTCAGCCTACCCACAACGGGGGTCAATACTCATCGCATTTGGATGATGGAGAGCTTCCTAAAGGAAATCGAGATTTACGGACGCCGGTTTACCGTGCACGAGTACCACGAGATGCTCAAGACCGTTGAGAGCTCAAAGCCCGATTACTCTCCCTGGCAACAGGGCCTTGCGGCAGCCTGTGCTTGCGGTGCCTTCGTCTTTTTGCTCGGCGGCGGCCCTATCGAGATGGCCTGCGCATTCGTAGGCGCTGGTGTCGGCAACTTTGCTCGCTCCCATATTCTCAAGCAGGGCCTTGGCCAGTTTAGCGCGCTGACGATCGGCGTTGCGCTCGCTTGCGTTTCGTATCTGCTGGCATTGCTCGGCCTTGGCCAGGTCGTACCGGGGGCAATGTCGCACCAAGAAGGCTATATCGGCGCCATGCTCTTTGTGATTCCCGGCTTTCCCCTCATTACGGCAGGCCTCGACATCGCCAAGCTCGACATGCGAAGCGGCATCGAGCGTCTTTCGTATGCTGTGTCGATTATTGTGATGGCGACCCTCGTAGGTTGGATGGTTGCCGAGTGTGTGGGACTGGCGCCGGATGACTTCGCCCCGCTTGGTCTCTCACCGTTGGCTCTTACGCTCTTGCGCATACTGATGAGCTTTATCGGCGTATTTGGCTTCTCGGTTATGTTCAACAGTCCGGTAAAGATGGCAGCGGCGGCAGGGCTCATCGGCGCCGTGTCTAATACCTTGCGCCTTACGCTCGTCGATGCGCCGACGCTGCTTCCCTTCTTGGGCCTGAGTGCGGGCATGCCTCCCGAGGCGGCTGCGTTTACCGGTGCGCTGGTATCGGGGCTGCTCGCGAGCTTAGCCGAAATCAAGCTCACCTACCCACGCATCGCCCTCACGGTGCCATCGATTGTCATTATGGTGCCTGGCTTGTATCTGTATCGCTCGATGTATTACATGTGCACTTTCGACACGGTCAATATGCTCGGCTGGTTTGTGCGTGCAGTGCTCATCGTGGCGTTTCTGCCCGTTGGCCTGGGCGTGGCGCGTACGCTCACCGACCCTCGCTGGCGCCACACTAGCTAATTGGTGCAAGGGGGGGGCAGATCACTTTGTACCAAATGAGTTGCGGTGAAATAGGGACTGAATTGCTGTTTAAAGGGTCAAAACAGTCCGTATTCCACCGCAACTTATGGGGTCGGGGATTATTGGTGCCCTGCATCTTCATAAACTCAACGCTTACGAAGCGCGCGCCGTTCGTGTTAGGGTAGTTCCACCACATAAGTAGTCGCAGACGCACGTACCACGGGCGGGCGAGATGAAGTCCCAACAGCTCCATCTTGCCCGCCCATTTTTGTTGCGTGGTGTTGCGGCGTAACACAGAAAGGACCATGCCCTTTATGCCTATCAACAAACGAGAGAGCCTGCTGTTCACCTTTATCATGTGCTTTTGCATGGTGCTCTGGATGAGCATCTACAACGTTGCCCTGCAGCATGGGGCCATCAACGGCGAGGTTGTTGCCGCCGCGTGGCTCGGCTTCCCCGTTGCCTACGTTTTTGCCATGTGCTGCGACTGGTTTGTTGCCAGCCCCCTTGCCAAGGGTTTCGCTTTTAAATTCCTGGTCACGCCGGGTAAGAGCTCACCGCTTGCCATGACGCTTGCCGTCAGCTCCTGCATGGTCGTTCCCATGGTCATCATCATGTCGCTCTACGGCGCGTGCGAAGGCCTGTTCCATTTGCCCGGCGGCCCGCTTGCCAATTTGCAGGCCCTGCCGATGATGTGGCTCGTCAACATTCCGCGCAACTTTATCATGGCCCTGCCCTGGAACCTGCTGGTGGCTGGTCCGGTTGCTCGCTTTGTCTTCCGTCGCGCCTTCCCCATGGGAACTGTCTTTGAAGAGCGGCATATGGAGCTCGTGCACATGCCGGGTGCTCCCGCTGCCGATGCCTTCAATGACGTTGCCGAGAGCATGGACGCCGAGCCTGCCTGCTAGGCAACAGCCTCTAACCTAGACCGTCCGCCGCACCCGGCGATTCCTTTTTTGTAGACGTTGTCGTATAGCTGCATGCGGAAAAGGCTCCAACGGTTAACATATACTCCATATGGGTAAAGAGACCAAAGCGCCGCCACGGGTGGCGCTTTGCGTTTGAAAAACTAGCTCGTCTAAGAGGAACTAGCATGTTAGACCGTTTTACCGATCGCGCGCGCAAGGTCATGTCCATGGCCAAGCAAGAGGCGCTCGATCTTCATTCAAATAAGGTGGGTACCGAGCATCTGCTGCTCGCGCTCGCCAAGGAGGACGAGGGCATTGCCGCCGAGGCGCTGCGCTCGCTCGATATCGCCTACGACGACATCATGGACACACTCAAAGAGGTCCAGACTACCGTTCCCGAGCCCAGCGAGGAGACCGAGGCCGCTAAGCTTGCCTTTACGCCGCTCGTCATCAGCGTGATGGAGCGCTCTTTCCGCGTGGCACGCGAGAACAACCAGACCTATGTGTCGACCGAGCACTTGCTCATCGGTATCGTCGAAGAGGGCAACGGCATGGCCATGGACATCCTCATGCGCCTGGGTGTGTCGTCCGCTTCCATTAAAAAAGCCATCGAGAAGCTTACCGCCAAGGATCAGGACAAGAAGCGTCCGCTCGCCGGCGCCGGTGCCGGGCGTCCCGGTGCGGGCCTGCCGTTCTTTAGCGGTTCGGACGCCTCGCAGCAAAAGGGGGGCGGCACCGATACACTCAAGCAGTTCGCCACCAACCTTACGCAGAAAGCACGCGATGGCGAGCTCGACCCCGTGATCGGTCGCGAAAAGGAAGTCCAGCGCATGATGGAGATCCTTTCGCGCCGCACCAAGAACAACCCGCTTATCTTGGGTGACCCCGGTGTGGGCAAGACGGCCATCGTCGAGGGCCTGGCGCAGCAGATCGCTGCCGGCAACGTGCCTGAGAACCTTATGAACCAGAACATCTGGACGCTCGACCTGCCGGGTCTTGTCGCGGGCGCCAAGTATCGCGGCGAGTTTGAGGAGCGCCTCAAGAACGTGATACAGGAGGCAACCGAGGCCGACGACGTCATCCTGTTTATCGACGAGATGCACACCATCATCGGTGCCGGTTCTGCCGAGGGTTCCATCGATGCAAGCTCCATGCTCAAGCCCGTGCTCGCGCGCGGCGCCTTCCAGATCATCGGTGCCACGACGGCAGAGGAGTTCCGCAAGTACCTCACCAAGGATCCGGCCTTTGAGCGTCGCTTCCAGACCATCGATGTCGAGGAGCCGAGCGTCGAGGACACGGTCAAGATCCTGACCGCGCTCAAGCCGCGCTACGAGGAGCACCACCATGTGCGTTACACACAGGGTGCTATCGAGGCCGCCGCGAACCTCTCCAACCGCTACATTCAGGACCGCTTCCTGCCCGATAAGGCCTGTCTCTTA
>UROO01000071.1 GCA_900549555.1 uncultured Collinsella sp.
GAGATAGGAGTCCGTCTCGTGGGCTCGGAGATGTGTATAAGAGACAGAACCTGCGCGGCGTGGTGCGCATCGAGGAGTTGGAACAGGCGCTGGCCGACCAGGACCTCGACGACATCGACCCCGACGCGGTCGTGTCCATGTATATGCCCAAGCGCCGCATGGAGCGCATCGGCGCGTCGCTGCTGCGCATGGACAAGCTGCAAAAGGCCCTCGTGGTGCTGGCGCTTGCCTTTGGCGTGCTGTTCGCCCTGTCGTTTATGCAGGAAAACATGGGTAACTTCACCATCAACCTCAACCGCCTGGAGCTTTTCCGCCGCGGCGTGGCCATTGCCGACAACGGCGACTTTAAAAACGCCACCGCGCGCCTGGCCGCCGACGCCTTGGACAATGGCACCAATATCGCTGCCGAGGACCTGCCCGACAATCTGGACGACATCGACGGCAGCCACAACGGCAAGAACTACGTGGCGTACACCTTCTATATCCGCAACGCCGGCAAGACCGATCTGGGCTACAGTGCCAAGCTCAAGGTGGTCAGCGCCAGCAAGGGCGTGGAGAAGGCCGCGCGCGTGAGGGTGTATCGCAACGGCGAGCCCACCACCTACGCGGCTGCCGCGGCCAACGGCAACCCCGAGCCCAACACCGAGCCGTTTGCGTCCAAGGACGTGGTGACGACCATCAGCCACAAAAACTTCCGCGTGGGCGATGTGGACAAATACACCGTGGTCATTTGGCTGGACGGCGACGATCCGGAGTGCGTGGACAAGATTATCGGCGGCGCGGTGGAGTTTGGTTTCGATTTTGATTCGTCCGAGACCGACGATTCGAGCCTGTTCGTTAAGTTCGTGCAAGATATTGCCGACACCCTGACCGGCAACGACCCCATTAGCGCGAGCGGCAACGAGGCGCCCGATTACTACAAGGAACACAACGTGACTTGGAGTAACCGCCGCAACCAAAAGAACTCGCCCGCAGGGGACGGGGACAAGTAGAACGAACAAGCGCCGGGCCGGGAGTGATTTTCCGGCCCGGCGCTTTTGTTATGCGGAAGCGTTGTCTGCGGAGGTAGCGCCGTTGCCAGCAGCGCCGTCCAGCAAGAACAACCGCAGCGCGAGCTTGATCGCGTAGCCAGGTTTGACCTGGGCCGCGTCTCCCATGCGTTCGTCCAGGTCGCTGCAGTAGGCATAAAGGTCGCGGATGAGGTCCGCGCCCGAGAGCGTGAACATGTAGCCCGCGTCCGAAAGCGCGTTGGGTGCTGCGGGCAGCCCCGCAGCCGCACAAAAGTTCGCGAGGTCGGGGCCCATGATGGCCTCGTAGTCGATCGCGGCGCCACGGTCCTGGGCGGCCTGCTCTTGCTTGCGGGTGTACGACAATGCCGCCGCCAGTACAAAGCTGGGCGTGGGCGCATTGACGTCGTCGGTGGTGGCGACGAGCTTACCGGCCGCTTGCGTGACCAGCCAGGCGACTTCGCGCTGACAACGAACGGCTTTGCGCGTCACCGGTTTGATCGATCCGGTGGAAACGCTTCCCTTGGGTTGATTGGCGGCAGGCATGGGCCCTCCCAACAAATAGCCCGTTTAGCAGGCAAAAATGACACATGCCACACCAGTATAGCGAGTGGAGAAGGGCTGGGGCGAAGCTCGGCGAAAGGTGAATGTATGCGATGGCGTGGCACTGCGGTCGCAAGGCTTAAGAGGGACTTACGGCTTTACGGGAGAGAGATCAAATAAGGTGAATAGTGTTCACATGGGCCCGCGCATAACCCGAGGTGGATCCATAAATCTGTCGTAATGTAAGCTCCCGAAAACTCATAAGGAAATCGTAAGAATTATGGTATTCTCAACTTCATATCTAAAGGATGGGCAAGCAACATCCAACACGAAAGCGCGGGCTCCCCTTCCGGGCTTCTCGAGGGTCATCTGGGATGAATGGGGAAAGAAAGGGGTCCGCATGGATACCAGAGCATTAAAGAAGCAGATGGGCGCAGCCATCGCCATGGTCCTCGTGGCAGCCGTAGCCCTCGGCTCCGCCACCTTTGCATGGTTTGTGAGCAACAACAAGGTTGAGGCAAAGACTACGAACATTAGCGCTCAGTCGAACTCTGCTTATCTGGTTATTGATAATGCTGCTGCTACTAAAACCAAAGATACGTCCACGTCTTCTGCGACTGCCTCTGAGACGTTTGCGGCTGGCACCAAGCTTTATCCTGCTCAGTGGGCTGACACCTTTGACGTCAATGGCAAAAAGAAAGGCGACGCTGACTTCACTTCCGGAAAGTTCCAATTTGAGAGTGCGTACGCTTCTGACAAGACGGCGACTGATGAGAAGAACGATACTCGATTTGTTGTAGGCAGTCCCACCGATGCCGCCACTAAGAAATACACTCTTGCTAATAAGTTTTACATCGGCACTGGCGGCTATGACGGCACTTTTACGAATCTCAAGGTTACTGGCGTAACGATCAATAACGAGGCCAATTCTGATCTTTCTTCGGCTATGCGCGTACTTGTTACCTGCGGTGATGAATGGGCCGTTTGGTCTTCCGCGGGCAAGGAGAGCAGCTCTGACACGAATGGAATTATCAAGGCCGATGGCATTACCAAGGGTCATGACGCTGAGGTAAATGTGTACGTTTATTACGACGGTGCTGATAAAAAGGTTTTCACTACCAACCTTGATAAGCTGACCGAATGTGGCGTGACGGTTACTTTCGAGGCGACGCCGACCGAGTTTAAGTAATCAATCCATTTGTACATAAAGCTCGACTTTCGCCGGGGGCCGAACCGTCGGCCCCCGGTTTTTTAGAATAGGTTAATCGGATGGCAAAACGATCTCAACAATTAAAGGTTCAGCTCGTTGCCGCGGCTGCCGCGGTAGTGCTGTCCGGTTTCGCACTATCCGCTGCCACGTATGCTTGGTATGTTGCCAACAATACGGTCAGCGCAAAAACGTCTACGATCAGTGCCACCACGAACGGGTTTATTCTTCAGATCGCTCAGAAGTCGAAAGGCGCCCAGCATGGTGGCGCTCAGGATTCTCTCGCGGCGACCGAGCTTGGAGGCAAAATCACTCCTTCCTCGACTGACAATATGGCGGATTGGTATGCCTGCCAGGGTTGGGGCGAGGATGGAAAAGTTACTTCCTATACCAAGCTTAATTTCACCGCGGGTGGCAATGCCGGAGAGTACGAAGCTGGCGGAGAGACGCACTATGCGTTTTTAAAGGGCGAGTACATCCTCTATACGATTTCGGATACCGGATTTGCAGACGTTTATCTAGCGGATCCTTCTGAAAAACCTGTTGAGGTAACGGTTAATGGCAACGCTACGACAGACACTATTCCCAAGTCCTTGCGTGTTGGATTGACGATCCAAGATGCCGATGCGAATGGTAACGGCACGGGGAAAGAGGTTCTGAAATGCGTCTATGCTCCCTATGCCGTTGAGGGCAAGGGAAATGACGCTTCGGCAATTGACGGCTGGGCATGCATCAACGGTTCTGCTGCTCCTGTTGCTCCTTCCTACCAGCACATCGAGGCGGATGACTATGACGGTTGGTGCGCTTTGAAAGTCGGAGAAGATTACGTCGCGGGTCCTAAAGCAATAGCCAAACGAGTTGGTTACAACGGAGTGATTCTGCGAGTGTATATTTGGATGGAAGGCACGGACGCAGATTGCGTCAATAACGAAGCTGCAGAAGATACGGCTACGTACAATGTAACCGTCCGTCTTGCCGGCGTTTCTGCTGAATAATATTCTTCGTTATAAGTAATGCGAAAATGAAAGGGGCCGCTTCAATCGAGGTGGCCCCTTTCTTGTGCGACCATCTGTACTCAAAACTGCGCGCATTCGTACTACCTGATCGGCGATAATGTGAGGAACTGTTCTTCCGGGAGGTTCCTTGTGGACGGCATCGCTTCTAGTGCTCCGCTGGTTGCTCGGCCGAGTTTTGATCGCGCTTGCAGCTTTGTGCCGTCCGAATATGTCCGGGCCTGGGAGTGGTTCTTGCGCGAGGAACAGCGTGGCGACCTGTGGGACAAGCTTCCGTATCGCACCAATGTTGATGGTCTTCATTATTCCTTTCGTCTGACGATTGATTCCGAGCTCTTTCCAGTGTCACGCGATTCGGGCATCTTTTGGCCTGGTCGCGGGCGCGTTAAGCATCCGTGCGAGAAGACCTTTGCGCTCTCGGTGCACAATTCCAAGCGCTGCGCCTACCCCGATGTTCCGCCGCTCTATCTTGAGGATGGCACGTGGGTGCTCAAGTATTCGTCGCAGAGCGCCTCGGTCGAAAGCTGGCGCGACCAACGCTATAACGAAAAAATGATCAACTGCATGGAGTGCGGCGTTCCCGTTGGCGTGTTCTTTGCAACGAGCGCTGGCTACAAGGTGCTCGGCCTAGCGTTCGTTGAGCGCTACGAGCCGGAGAACAGCTGGTTTGTACTGCATGGCCCCGTTCACAAGGGCGGACCCGATGCACGTTTCTACCCCGACATGAGCTACATGAAGGACGATCCAATCGCGGCGGAGTTTTCCGGCGCCTCGGCGAGCGACGAAGAAAAGGTCCGCTACGCGCTGCGCCGTGAGCGAATCGGCCAGCAGCGGTTTCGCAATCAGCTCTTTGAGGCCTACACTGGTCGATGCGCCGTCTCGGGTTGCAACGTCGATGAGGCGCTCGAAGCTGCACATATCGAGAATTACTCGGGTCCCAAGTCGCAAGTCGTCAGCAACGGCATTCTGCTGCGCCGCGATCTGCACTCGCTCTTCGACGCCCATCTAATTTCGTTTGAGTTGGTGCGCGGCGATTATCAACTTTGCGGGTCGTATCTTCTACAGCATACGGACTATGCAGCGTTTGCAGGGTCGGTATTGCATGAGCCGGACGAACGCCGCTTGCGTCCCAACGCCCGATTCCTCGAAGCCCACCGCGCCGAGTTCGATTTCTCGGAATCGCGCCGTCGGGCGGAAGACGTTACTCCGTATTAGGCGGGTATGGCCCGTCGCGACCCAATCATGTCGATTGATCGGATCGCATCGCGCCGCATCGAGAGTTGCACGATCCTGCCATCCTCTCCTTAACAGTTAAAACGGGAAAAGGGGAGACCATGGGATGGCGAAGCGATGTCGCGCGAGGTGTGTACGGAAACCTACCGCGAGCGTTAATGGACCGGAGCCTGTTCCCGCTCGTCGAGGCCGCCTGCAGCCAAATCTGTCTGCCCTGCCCTCGCTGTGGCGCAGACCTCCCATGCCTAGACATCAGCTTCATCGATATCCGCGACAAACACGCCACCGACCCGCGGGCTCGAACGGGCCTGCGTCTCCCGGTCTATCCTCAGCAATGCCCAATCTGCGGATGCGCCATTACTTATGACGATGCGGAGTCATAGCTTCGAAGACTGAATATCTAGTCGGGCAAACCCAGTGATTCGACATTTTCTGCGTTACACCAACAACTCAACTACCTGTGCACACTCGATTTACGAGGATTTTCACACTCGATTTTCGAGGAAGTCTGGACTCGATTTTCGAGCTTTGCCCTACAGGTAAATCCCCTCGAACAGGCTCTTGTGGAACTGGGTGTGGTGATCGCGTGCCCAGGTGAAGAGCGCCTGGTCAAAGTTGCCTTGGCTGGCGGGGATGCCATAAACGCCGGCGACTTCCACGCGCACGAACTCCAGCGCGGGCAGCTTGTTGATGGCCGTGAGCGCAAACGGCGACGTGGGCTCCTCGAACAGGTAATGGCTGCCTTGCAGCGCGCCGCAGCCGGTGCAGGTGCTGGCGAGCGATGCGGTCTTGGTGGTGCGCGACGTTACGGGCTTGTAGCCGCAGCGCTCGCGCAGGTAGTCGCGGATCTCGGCCGGCACGCAGCCCAGCGCGGGGACGATGGCCACGGCGTTGGCGCGGGCGGTGTCGATCGCGATGTGGCCCGCGTCGTCCATGGCGGGCGCAGCGCCGGGCGCAGCCTTGCTGTCCGAGTCCTCGGCCGCCCAATACGGAATGCCAAAGGCCGCCACCGTCGTCTGCTCGTGGCACTTCCAACATTCGCGCTTGCCCAGCACTAGGTAGATGCAGGGCGCGCTGGGGTCGGAGCGATCCAGGCCGGGCAGCCATGCGGCAAAGGGCTCGGGGTTGACGCCATCGGGCACGTACCAAATCTTCTTGGCCCGGTCCCACTTGGCGCCCAGGGCCTTGGCCTCGTCTTTGTGCGAAAAGGGAACATCGAGCTCGGTGCGCATGGCGGCTCCTTTGTGCGGCTTGCGGTGCATGTGCTCCAAGGATACCCCAGCGCTGGGTGCCCGATGCGCACGACTGGGGCCGGCGGTGTTTAAGCTGGTGGCCGGTGGCACCTGCTGTCTTAACGAGGCGATTGCGGCGTGGCGTGCGGTCGCTGGATGGATGCTTCGACCGTCCAAGAAGTCGCGGGATGTTTTGGCGGGGGGCGTGCCGCCAAACAAATGGGCAAGTGTTTGGTCAGCTTTTGGTCAGTTGAGCGGCAACCTTGCCAAAAGCTTGACGGATTTGCAGGTAGACGTCGACGAATGAGCACTTTGGACGCGTCACGGCGAAAATCCGCCGGTCGTTTGCCGAAAACTTAGCAGGACCGCCAATGGCCGACGACGCGCGTGCTATCTTCGCGCCATGAGGTACTTTATCGTTTCACATAATGCTGCGCTGGCGCTTTTGGCGCACATCCCGAACCCGCGCTTTGGGGATTCGGAGCCAGAGCTCGTGTCGATCGCGGGCGCCTGCGCGCTCTCGGATCAAGAAGCGCAGGAGGTTATCGATCGCTATGACCTGGGGATCGATACGTTGGATTTGCTGGTGCCGTCGCGCGCCGACCGTCGGCGGAGTAAGCACGTTAAGACGCATCTGTGCACCAACGAGCTCCCAGCGGGTTCGTTTATCTCGCTGGGCCACTGGATGGGCGATCTGGATGCGTATGTGTGCTCTCCCGAGCTGGCGTATTTGCAGGCCGCGCACGATGACGATGCAGCGGCGGCCATCTATGCCGGTTATGCCATGACATCGGACTACCGGCTGGATAACCTTGCCCCCGGTGGGGTAACAAGCAGAGATGCGGGCATGCGCGATGGGAAGCTCACGACCAAGGAGCTCATTGCGGCGTACCTTGACCGGGCGTCAAAGGTGAGAGGCGCCGCCAAGGCGAAGGCATTGCTTCCGTACGTGGAAGAGGGCTCACGGTCTCCGAGGGAGTCGGGGCTTTGCATGTTTATGTCGCTGCCTGCGCGCTACGGCGGGCTTGCGCTGGGCAAGGCCGAGCTGAACAAGAAGTACTTCATTCGCGACGGTTACAACGATGGGCGCAACCGCAAGCTGCGCGTGTTGGAGCGTACACCCGACATAACGCTTACAGCGAAAGCAGAGGTGGGCCTGGATAAAGTAAGGGCTGGCTTGCTGCTCGAGGTGCTTACCGCGCTGATCGATTACGACAGCGACGCCATCCATGATGGAAGCGAGAAAATCCACAAGGATGCCGAGCGTCGCAACGAGCTGCAGATGCTCAATGGGGTCGCGTACTTTACGGTGACGACCGACCAGGCGAGCGACTATGAAAAGCTCGTTCGCCTGTGCGAACGCGTCCGGCGCAAGCTGCATCGTCGCAAGCGGCCCATATTTTACAAGCCTATGACTGAGGAAGCGCGATATTTGGCACAGGCGCGCCTCGAGACAAAGCGGTTTAAGCTCTGGCAGACCGTTATTGAGGCGCATCAGCATTGGTAAGTGGGTCTTTGGCGGCGGAGGGGGTGCTGCCGTATTGAAGGTGAATGGTTTCCCGCGAAGTGAACGAGTGTTTTTGGACCCCCGAAGCATCCACACTTTTTTGGCGCCAAAACCGCAGGATTCTAACGACAAAACCGCAGGAAATGAGCCGCCAAAAGTGTCGATGCTTCGGGGGTTCGTTTTGGCTCGTTCACTTCGCGGGAAACCATTCACCTTCGATTGCGGGGGTCGCTCGGATATGGCTGCGAGGCCCATTCGGGCCTGATCGGGGCGCTCGCTGGGGTTGTTTGGGCGACTTTGGGCTTGGTTGGGGTGGCCCCCGGGGTTGTCGAGACCACTTTGGGTTCGGTTGGTGTGGTTGTCGGCAGTGCGGAAGCGACTTTCGGCTTGGTTGGGGTGGTTGCTGGCGTTGTCGAGGCGGCTTTGGACGCCGCGACGCCCTCTTTGCTTGGCGGCGTAAAACAAAACAGCTCAGAGACGAAGCCTCTGAGCTGCGAACAGTTGGTGGGCGTTAGAAGATTTGAACTTCTGACCTCTTCCGTGTCAGGGAAGCGCTCTCCCCCTGAGCTAAACGCCCGATCAAGGGTGCGCGAGTGCGCAGGAAATAATATAACGGAGCTCCCGCCCAGTGGCAAGAACTATTTTTTAAAAAGCGGCGATTTGCGACCCTATCCGCCCCGATGTAGCGCGAACAGCACGCGGAAAGTCGCGTTTGTACCCCCGACGAACAGCACATTCGCGTAGAATAACTCCATTATGGGCAAATGGTGTCCAGGCAGTTTACAACACGGCATCTGGGGGAGGGGCATGTCGGACGCGCGTTCGCTGCAAAAACAGTTCAATCGCATGCTCGCCACGTTGCTGGTGGCCCTTGCTGCTGCCGGAGCCGTAACGTATGCCTGGTACATCTACAATGCCAACCGCCATATCACCGACGTCAAGATGGCCGCGGGCACGGGCGTCACCTTCCTTATCTCCAACGAGTACGACGGCGAATACAAGACCAACGCCGGTTTGAGCTTTGCGGGCCTGCTTGATCCCGTCTCGACCGACAACGTGCTCAACGGCTTCCAAAAGGTAACGGGCTTTACCGGCGGAACCACGCAGGATTCGCTGTTTGCCAGCATGTTTGGCGCGGCCGAGCATTCCGACTATTACAAGACCTCCCTGTACCTGGCCACCAACTCGGCCGCAACCGACGTGTACCTGTCGGGCATCGACTTTACCGAGCAGGACTCGGCAAACCCCATTTCCACTGCTCTGCGCGTGGGGCTGGTCGCCTATGCTCCAGGGCAGGGCGATACCGTTACGGGCCAGTACGTCTTTGAGGTCTCGGGCGAGCGCAATCCCCAGGCGCGCTACAACACGCTTGACGGCAAGGATGCCGGCGAGAACGAGCAGAACCACCTGGTGCTCGACAGCAGCCGCTCCGACGGCGCCACGGTTCATTTTGACCAGCTGACCAGCGCAAACTTCTGCGACTACAACGAAGACACCGGCATCGTGGGCCTCAAGGAGGCCACGACCAAGATCTGCAGCCTGCCAGCCGCCGCCAAGGGCGCCGACCGTAGCACGCCCGTGCGCGTGGATGTGTACGTGTGGCTGGAAGGCTGCGACCCCGACTGCACCAACAATCTGGCCGCCACCAGCCTGCAATCGCTGGCACTGCGCTTTGCCGGCAAGCGTTCGTAAGGGGGCCAGGGATGAGTGCATCGAACATCAAAGATATCCTGGGCTCGCGCCGTCGCATGGTTGCCGCGGCCGCATGGATGTTGGTGCTGGTAGCCGCCCTGAGTGCCGCCACCTACGCCTGGTTTAGCAACTCGCGCTACACCAACGTGACGCCCGTGGCGCACACGGTAAGCGACGAGAACTCCGACCTGCAGATTGGACTTTCGGCCAACGGACCCTGGGACACAACGGCCACGCTTGCCGCCGCCGACAAGACGCTCTATCCCATCTCGACGTCAGACCTTTCCCGCTTTTGGCGCGGCACGTTCCAAAACGCCGCGGGCATCACGACCGACTACGCCGACTGCACCGCGCAGCTGGACGACTATGCCCTTTCGGGCACGCTGTACCTTAAGGGCGGCGACAGCGCGCTCAACGTGTACCTGTATTCGGGCCAGATGAGCGTGACGAGCGACCCACAGCTGCTGGCCGCACTGCGCCTGGGTCTTGCTGTCTCTTATACACATCTGACGCTGCCGACGAACTCTAGGGTGTAGAT